>ADZZ01000077.1 GCA_000179315.1 delta proteobacterium NaphS2 | reverse complement strand
CGGTAATATAGCCCGTATTGTCCGGCACCGGATGGGTCACGTCATTTCCGGGCATGGTGGTTACCGTGAGGATGGTGACCGAGCCGGCCCCCTTGAAATCACAGGCTTTCTCGTAGCGCATGGCCAGTTGGGTATACAAATCCCCCATGTACCCCCGGGCCGCCGGAATGCGCTCAAGGGAAATACCGATTTCCTTCATGGCATCGGCATATGCCGTCATATCGGTCATGAGCACCAGCACCCGTTTCCCCTCTTCAACGGCAAACTTTTCCGCCACCGCCAGGGCCATATCGGGAATGGAGAGACGTTCCACAATGGGATCGGAGGCCAGGTTCACATACATGACCGTCCGGTGAAACACCCCGTGGGATTCAAAGGCGGTCTTGAAAAAGTGGTAGTCGTCAAAGATGAGCCCCAAGCCCCCGAACACCAGAATATCCGCGTCCGCCTGAAAGCCGATGCGCGCCAGCAGATCATTATACGGCTCCCCCGCCACCGAAAAAATGGGGATTTTCTGGCTTTCCACCAGGCAGTTGAACAGATCGATCATGGGGACTTCCGTTTGAATCATTTTGTCCGGCACCACCCGCATCATGGGATTGACCGTTGGACCCGCCATCTCGATTCTTGCATCCGACGATAGATCCGGGCCATCGTCAAATGATTCTCCCGACCCTTTGAAAATGCGCCCCAATATATTATCGGAGTAAATCACATTGGGAGGATGTCCCAAAAATCTCACGACAGCCTTGGTTGAAAGCCCTTTGCCTCCGCTAAATACCTGCAGGCTCACAATATCATGATCCAGGGCCACCACCTTGGCCTGGCTGGTTTCGCCATCCACATTTTCCACTATGGCCAGATCGCCGAAGGCGGCCCCTTGGGCTTTCACTCGGATGGTGTCGCCGACGATCTCCAGCACGCGCGTATGACGGGTGAGTTCAGGGAACATGGATTCTATTCCTCCTCAACAAAAACTGACGCCCTGTTTCAGACAAGATGAATGAAAACAAATCTCATGCAAGAACGCATTGGCGCAAAAAAAGCCCCGTTAGTACCACAGACATTTTTTGACTTTGGCCGTTCAGCAGCAGGTAGATTATACCAAATCCCACGCGAATGGCAAGGTATACCGAATGAAATAAGATGCAACTGCTTTGGAAAGGGCATTTACGATGCCCTCGCTACCGCAATTATGGATCAGGATCGTGTTGTGGGGATGTGATACGAAATTTTCCTCCCGACGAATCGTCCGTCCAGGAAGCCCTGCTGCTGAAAATGGTGAAGAATATATACCGTCAGATTAACCAATTGCTCAAATGATAAGCTTGTCCGTCTCAACTTCCTTTCTGAAATCGCAGTCTGACAACACTTCGTCCAATACTTTTTGGGAAAGCGCCTTTTTTTCATGTTTTTTCAGCCTCTTCCAGCCCAGATAATGGGTTTTCAGTTGTTTTCTGATTATTGCTTTGATATCCTTATGGTGCATGAGAAAGTCTCCTTAAAGTAACATTATTTTGTTCTGCCATATACTCTATAGAGACTTTCTCTTGCTTAACCAGCTGTTTTTATTGATTTATACTCCGATTGTTTTAACACCCTTTAGTAGGGCGTATCATAACGGGTTAAGTTGAACCGGCAAAACGATGTTCGAAAGGCTTTGTGCCCGCATTCATGTGGGCGCCGAAGGAGTCGGCATGGCACCGGGCGCCATGGAAAAAGCCATAAACCATGCCAAAAGCAAAAAACAGTTCGAAAGCCAATTAAGCGCTTTTCAGATCACACGCTTTAAGATCGCCGAAATGGCCATCCGGATACAGGCAGCGCGAAATTTGGTCTATGAAGCTGCTTCCATTGCTACCAATCGAAAAATTGATCATTTCAAAGGCTCTTTTTTCCTGAAATGCGCATTTAACGATCTGGTCATCATAGGATTTTATCTATGGCCGAAAATAACGGTTGCTAAATGAATACCCCATATTATTCGAATGGTTACGCTTTTCTCGCAGATTCTGATCAAGTATGCGCATCTGCCATGCACTCAGTTTTACCTGATTTTCACATAACATACCAACCATATTATGGAAAAATTGTTGACTTGCGCCTACCGGCATGGCAAAGTATGCGCAAAATGATTGTTTATTGCACATACTTTGCCATGGGGTGGATATGGATGCGGAAAAGGCCATCAAGGAATTTCAAAAACGAAAAGTGGTCACAATCGAAGAGATTGCGGATCTCCTCGATTCTTCCGTGACCACCGCCAGAAGACAACTGAAAAAATGGCGGACTTACACGAGCTTTAATATGAATGGGCGTTATTACAGTCTTCCGGGAATTCCGCGATTTGATGAACACGGCATATGGAAATACCGGGAGATCCTTTTTTCACAATACGGAAACCTTATGCAGACAATTTCTCAGCTTATCGAGAGATCTGAAACGGGATTGAATGCCAGACAGATTGCCCAACTGGTTGAAATTGTCCCTAACAGTTCCGTTTTTTCCCGGCTGCAGCATGCTCCGGGAATCCGACGAGAAAAGCATCAAGGACGTTTTGTATACTTCTCCGAGGAAAAATATCAGGAGCAAAAATCGGGATTGTCCAGACCGCATCATGTAAGATTTCCGACAGATTCGGAAAGCGTGATGATTCTTGTTCAACTTGTCAAATACCCTCATAGCAGCATCGAGGAACTGTTCGAAAGAGTTGCAGAGCAGGGAATCCGGATTGAACCTCAGGTAATTGAGGCTTTTCTGAACCATCATGGTCTGTTAAAAAAAATTCCGGATACAAAGTGATCCGTTGCCTTAAGGACCATATTGAAAAAGTTGTGGAAGGTGTCTGTGCAGGCAACCTGTTTTTCGAAATGCCAACAGTACACTTCTTTTCAGAAGAGGCCTTCTGTTTCGGGAACAATAAAGTGTTAAAGACGCGGGAAAAGAAAGTCGTGACCCTGGATATCGGCGCATTCCGGGCCAAAGAAACCATCATGCAATCGGAGGATGACGGTAAGGTATACACTTGCCGAGAGTTGAAGAGCCTTGCACCGCACCGGTGTACATTTGGCTATGACGTTATTGTATATGTGGGGTATGCCCTCTTTGTTCACTGCCGCAGCGAAAAGGACATTGTGAGTGAATTGGCTCGGAAAAACATCTCGATTTCTGATAGAGAAGTGAGTTTTTTAGGCAAGAAGTTTGTCACCTACCTTGCCGTGGCCCATCGCGAAAGTCGCCAAAAAATAAGAAGCGCGATGGATCAGCGCGGCGGATATATCCTTCACGTTGATGGAACATGCGAGGGCGATAGCCCACACCTGTTTACAGGTCTGGACGGTATTGCCGAAGTCGTTCTGGACAATATAAAAATCCCTTCGGAACAAAGCGAGTTGCTCATTCCGTTCTTTGAAAAAATCAAAGGGCAATACGGCGACCCAATCGCCTTGGTTCACGACATGGGAAAGGGAATCCTTTCGGCTATTGCAGCGATATTCCCGGGAACACCTGATTTTATCTGCCATTTTCATTTTTTAAGAGATATCGGCAAGGACTTGATGGAAGATGAATACAAAAAAATCAGGAATCGCCTCAAAAAGCACAAGATCCGTGGTTCGCTTCGACGGATGGCCAAGAGTCTTGAAAGAACTGCTGTTCAAGACCGCAAGGTAATGGAGCAACTAAATGCCGGCATAAAGCATGGGGATGTCAGAACCGGTGCCGAAATGTCGATCGCGTCCGCATTTGCTTTGATTCAGTGGGTTTTTGATATTTCGGCGGAACTGAATGGATATGGCTTTCCTTTCGATCTTCCTCACCTCGCTTTCTATCACAGATTGAAAACGGTTTACACCCTTGTTGAGGCAATTTGGGAAAGCCCGCACAAATACGAAAAGACGCATAARCCTCTTCACAAGCTTTTCAGATTGATCAAGCCAGTCATGGCTGATCAAACCCTAAAAAGATCAGCCAAAGCCCTCGATAAGAAAGCAGAGATCTTCAATGCACTGCGAGAGGCGCTCCGCATCGCACTTCCAGAAGGAAAAAATGGCCTCAATGATGATGGCGATGATACGGATATGAAAACGATCAAGGAAAAGGTAGCAGCGTTCCAGGAAAAATTAAAATCTGAAGAAACCTTGTCAAAGAGAGATGAATACAAAAAGATGATTCAGCAGATAGATACATATTGGGATAAGCTCTTCGCAGATCCCATCTCTGTTCATACCGCTACTGGAGAACAACTTATCCAGCCCCAACGAACCAACAATATTCTGGAGCGCTTTTTCAGGGATCTCAAAAGAAAATACCGCAAAAAAACAGGGACAATTTCTTTGAACAAGACATTGAAAACAATCCTCTCGGACACTCCCCTCGTCAAAAACCTTGAGAACAAGGAGTATCTCGACATTATACTTGATGGTTGCAATACGCTGGAACAACGTTTTGCGCGGGTTGACAGCAAATTGGTTTTGCAGGAATTAGACAAAAAAAGGAAGGAAACAGGCAGGCTCCCACAGATTTTGAAAAAGATGATACGGGAACCGGCGTTCCCTCGAAAACTGGGAGAATTGTTTGGTTGTTAAGCAAAATCAAGGCCAACCGTTATTTTCGGCCATAGGATTTTATAGTTCGACCATTGTGATTTTGTTGAAACTCTGCTACAAATTGGCCGTTATGCTTCACAGTTATCCGTTTACCTCTTGGAAAAGCGATTAGCACGCCCTAAGGAAGGAGAAACCCATGTCCGGAAACATTCCCGACGGATCCAGCAGTGTCACCAAAAAACGACACACCTCTGAATTTGTCCTGATTCTCTTATTGCTGCTATCAGTGGTGGGCATTGCCCTTACCGATTTCAGCCCCACCAAGGGATTCTGGTTCTGGATGGCCATGGCCCCCGTTGTCTGCGCTGCCACCATCGCCATCGACTGGTCCCGCATGACCCGTCAGGGAGAAAACAGAGGGAGACTGATCTGGACGCAAATCTTCCACTGGTTCGGTTACGTGGTCACCATATATCTGGTGTTTATACTCAGCGCCAAGGCCACGAACCGGCTCAACAATGTTGACGTGGGACTGGTGGCCCTTTTGATTCTTTCCTTTGCCACGTTCTCCGCGGGTATTACCGCCAGCTGGCGTATCTCCGTGGTGGGTGTTTTCCTGGGCATCGCCGTGGTGGCCATCGCACTTTTCGAGGAGTACATCTGGGTGGTGCTGATTCCCCTGGCACTGATCATCATAGGTGCTTTTCTATTACGACATCGAAAATCGAAACGGGCCCGGGGGACAGGCGGTGGGAAATAATACAGGACTTCTAAAAGTTGATAGTGAAAAATGCAAGAAAGACGGCATCTGTGCCGCCGAATGCCCCATGGCCATCATAAAAATGGATCGTGAGGAGGGCTATCCACAACTCATACCCGGAACCGAGCCCGTTTGTCTCAGATGTGGACACTGCATTGCCGTCTGCCCGCACGGTGCGCTTCAGCACGCCAGCATCCCCATGGAACGCTGCCCAACCATTATAAAAGATCTGGCCATTGACCGTGAACAAGCCGTCCAGTTTCTCCGATCCCGACGCTCGGTCCGTATTTATCGGGATAAACCGGTGGAAAAGGAAAAGGTGGCGGAACTTATCGAGATCGCCCGGTACGCGCCGACCGCCGGAAACCGTCAGATGGTTCACTGGCTTGTTATCACCGATCGTTACAAAATTCATCAGTTGGCGGAACTCACCGTCGACTGGATGCGTTTCATTCTTGAAAAAGACCCTCAGGCAGCCCGTGCACCCTATTTCCCCACCATTGTGAAGGCCTGGGACAAAGGATTCGATAGAATTCTGAGGAACGCCCCGGTCCTGCTGGTAGCCCATACCCCCAAAGATGAGCCGAACGGAATGGTCGACTTGACACTGGCCCTGTCCTACCTTGAACTGGCGGCACCCACCATGGGACTCGGCGCCTGCTGGGCGGGCGCGCTGCAGGGAGCGATTCTTTCGCAGCCGCAGATCAAAGAAGCACTGGGATTGCCGGAGAACCATCCCCATCACTACCCCATGATGCTGGGATACTCCAAACTCAGGTATTATCGATTGACGGAACGGAAACCACCGAAAATCGTGTGGGGGTAAAACGCAAAAAAACCAGCCGAAGAGACTTGAAATTTTTGAAAAAACAAAAAATCGAATATCGAAAAAGGATTACCTGTCGGAACCCGGTGGTTTATCTCCGGCGGGTTCCGACTCGTCCAAGACAGGTATAATATCGTGATACTTTTCAGGGATCAGACCGCAACAATCAGCACCTTGACCACATTGAAACGTTTTGAAAACGGCTAACACTATTGGATATTCTGTATACTTACGTGCAACCCTTTGGATTAGGCAATCCAGCCAAGCGCCAGGCGCCGTGCCTTATGCCGGCCGGGAAAAGTTTTTTTAGCTCCAGCAGACTCATGCCTGTCCCCTCCCGGAGTTGGCGGTTCAAAGGCGCCCGGCCGTTGATAACATAGAATTCACGCAGAAATCGAATCACCTGCCAATGCATATCATGTATCCGTACTAACCCAATCTCCTTTGCCAAGAGACCAAATAACGCTTCCGACCAGTCATCAAAATCGTACAAGAATCCTTGTCTATCAAAAACGACTTCTCGATCACCGATGACCCGTATCCGCAGGTTATCTTCCGTTTCCGGTTTCCGGGATTCCACATTCATCCATTTTTCTCTCCACAGGCAGCCAACGCCGACTTGATTTTTTCAGGCGTAGCCGGCAGGTCGTAGATCCTAACGCCGCAAGCATTACTGATGGCGTTGATTACCGCCGGCGCGGTAGAGACCATGGTGATCTCACCAATGCCGGTAGACCCAAGCGTTCCGTTCGTACGAGGTGTCTCCCGCACGATAATCTCCACTTCAAACGAGCTTTTTATTCTTGGGAACTTGAAGGTGAGCCAGTCTTTAGTTTGGCCATGGATGTATTCCTCCCTGAGGGCATATCCGACGCCCATGTCCATACCGCCTTCTACCTGACCTTCCAAGTTCTTCGGGTTGATGACCGGGCCGCAATCCACAGCTGCAGTCATTCTAATGATTCTTACTTCGCCGGTTTCCGTATTGACCTCTACCTCGGCCATCTGGATGTTATGCGCAGTGGAATCATAAGAATTTCCCTGACCGGTCCTGGGGTCAATTTTGTAGCTGCCCGCGAGTTGCTTTTTCCCTTCATACCTAGTCGGTTTACCGGCCTTCTTAAGCCCATCGCAGGTTTTGGTCCCAGCCTCCTTCATTGCCTGCTGCAGCTTTTCAAGTGCATTCACAAGCGCCCCTCCAGCCATGTAGGTCATACGACTGCCAGCAGCCCAGCCTGTATTGACGGTCTTTTCAGTATCTCGTGTGTACAGCCGGACTTTTCCCATAGGCAGACCTAGTATGTGAGCTGCTATCTGGGTTAACATGGAATCATTACCTTCGCCGGGATCAGCGACAGCGGCATAAATCGTTATTCCATCATCCGGATCTACTTCCACGTACAGCTCAGCCTTCTCTCCGGCGGCCCCGATTCCGTAAGCATTACAACCGAGGCCGACCCCCCGCTTGATTGGCCCGCCTTCAGTGGCTGCTGCATCTCTGACCGCCCGATCATAGTGTGGGCGAATGGAATCGCACAACTCCGGGAAGGGCCATTCCTTTACTTCGGCTCCGGTGGAAGTCGTCTGCCCTACCTTTAAGGAGTTCATCTTGCGAAACTCCAGAGGATCAATCCCCATCTTCTCGGCCAGCATATCCATGGCGGACTCCAGCGCAAAGGTCACCTGTGTCGCTCCGGGACCGCGGGCCGAACCGCCGAAGGCATTATTGGTGTAGACCAACTTCGCCAGACCCTGGACATTAGGTATGTGGTAAACACCGGAAAGCATATGCAGGGCACGGGTGTCCGGGGTGAAAACAAAGTAGGCCCCTTTATTAACGGCAAAATCGTTGGTATATCCTGTGAGGAATCCCTTGCCGTTCGACCCCAGTTGTACCTTCATGGAGAAAGGGTGCCGTTTGGAGTTAAGAAGCATGGATTCTCTAAGGCTGGGAATATACCTGACAGCACGCTTAAAGTGTGAGGCTGCAGCTGCGGCGATCCCTTCGGATGTAACATGCGGCTTGATTCCGAACTGACCCCCGCAGTAAGCTTCTTTGTACTCGAGATTTTCCCAGCCGACAGCCTCCTGGAGATCGTCAGCGCTAATATGTATCCCCACGCTCCGCCCGACAACAATCATCCGCGCATCTTCGCCCTCGCCTTTGAAGTACGCAATACTGGCCTCGGGCTCCAGCGGCGCCTGATAGTTCATCTGTGTCGAGAACTCAGCACTCACCAAGGCTGAAGATTCCGATAATGCCTTTGTAGCGTCGCCCTTTATAAGTGGTTGAACAGAATAGAGGTTCGATGAGTGCGGGTGGATCTGATAAGCCCCTTCCGCCAGGGATTCCTCAGGTGTCATCATGACCGGCAGCAGCTCATATTCTACCTTTACTGCAGTGGCGGCTGCCCTGGCCTGCTCCCTCGTTTCAGCGGCCACAATGGCAACCGCATCCCCATACGTTCTCACCTTATCTTCACAAAGCAGGGGCCGGTCGACAACCATCTCCTGGTTTATCCGGTTGGTGCCTATGATATCAGCGGCGGTCATAACGCCGACGACTCCCGGCATTTTTTTAGCCTCTGTAGCATCAATATTCTTTATAACAGCATGAAACTCCGTGCTGTGTACCGCGGCCAGCTCTAAGGCGTTCTCCGGCATGACATCAGCGGAGAACTCAGCAAGTCCACAGGCCTTGAGCATAGAGGAAGGCCTCGGGTGAGATTCACCGATCATATCCGGCTTGAGGTTGCTTCTAATTTTCTCAGGGGTGGTTTCACCGCGGAGAAACCGGCCTGCCAGCTTAACGGCATCGATGATTTTCGTGTAACCGGTACAGCGGCACAGGTTCCGTTCCAGACCTTTTTTGATTTCCGGAATACTGGGGTTTGGATTCCGATCGAGCAACACCTTTGTGGCCATAATCATTCCCGGGGTACAGAAGCCACACTGGATGGCACCCGCCAAGACAAAGGCCTCCTGGATGAGGTGTGGGTTGTCAGGCGTGCCGAGTCCTTCCACCGTAATGACATCGGCGCCTTCCAGATCAATCATTTTTTTCACGCAGGAAAGAATCGCTCTGCCGTCAACGATTACGGTGCACGTCCCGCATTGACCCTTTCGGTCGCAGGATTGCTTTGTACCAGTGAGATGAAGCTCCTCGCGTAAGAAGTCCAGGAGCACAAAATCCGGACTGACCATTACTTCGCGCTGAACGCCATTTACAGTCAGTTTTACCTTTTTCACGTTGCCTCCTAAATTATGAATTTATGTGATAATTTTATGTGATATGTAAACGGTTCTGCATTTTAACATTATGCCAATGGAACAACCTTGACCTCTCATGGTGTGTTGCTGCGTTCCTTTCACATTTCAGGATTCATCGTATCCCGTGACCGGATACTCGAATGCAGGGAGTCATTCTCTTTCATTTTAGAACATATCGAGTTCAACATCCCACAATGGTGCATCCCCCTTTTTGGCCACTTCCACATCGAGCTGAAGTCCACACTCCGGGCAACAATAACCTCGTATCTCAAGATCTTCATGGGCGGTTACAAGAGGCCCAACGTCCTTGGGTTCCATAACTATCTTTGTTGAATAATCCTTCCAGTTTTGATTTATTTCACAAAATTGGTAGCCACAACGACATACCACGAGTTTTAAGCCTTCCAGATCAATTGCCTCCAGGTACTCACCCATCGGAATTAAGTGGTTTGCATTGGTTGCCTCAAATTGAGTTCTTCTTGGTGTATCTTTTGAAAAACTCAATCTCTTCTCCAACATTCTCTTCCTCTCCATCTCAGTCCGGGAGACGTCCACTTCCATTGTCTTCCGATCGATTATCACCCCGTACATTTTCTTCGCCCACTCTGAGCTAAGTCTTTCAGATATGATATCTTTAACAACAAGCTCCGGATTTCTCTCAAGAGGATCTCCGTAACCTCCCGATGTCTGCCATGTGGACTTTAAAACGTCGCCTTTATTAATCATTAAACCGCCGGGTTTCGAATCATACACTTCCTTCTTACCTTGAAGTTCGTCTATGTCAAAGGGCATCTTACCCGCAGAGAGCTTCTCTTCAACATCACTGTCCCTTAATATAGAAATGGTTGGACATCCACCAGGAGTTCCTCCGAAGATGCCCCGCTGGGGAGCTTGAACACCCTGGCCGATCAGAACTGCTCCGCACGAATCAGTATCATGTAACTTGAAAGCGAATCCGCCCGGTTCACCCCCTTTATATTTGCCAGGCCCCTGCGAGTCGGGGGTTATCCGGCGATATAAGTATAGCATCGGAAAAACATTTTCGTTTAGCTCTACATCGGTTATTTGCATTGTGGGAATTCCGATCAGGTAGTGTGCTGCTGCTCCGTCCCGGCTGGGCCAAGGGCCCTCGCCGCCAGCGCCAACATCACTGAGCATTGTGCCGAAAGGCTCGCCATACTGATTCATACCACCCATATTAATAGTCATCCAACTATGGTTACCAGGCGTTTGTATTTCTTTTCTATTGTATTTATCAACACAAGACAGCATGTTGGAAAGTGCAAATATAGTACAGGCCGTGCTGACAAACTGCTGTGAAGTGGGGGCAGCACCTGTCCCTCCGGGAAAGGTTACATTTACCGTCGTTCCTTCAGGGGCAATAACTTCTATGCATTTGTAAATTCCTCCTGTCCAGGGAATGTCCCAGCAGAAGCTACCCACCACTGCGGCACCAACAGCACCTCTCGTGGACGCTTCAGTGTTATTGATCAACGCTGGAGCTTGTTTAGAGGTACCACTGAAGTCAAAGATAAGTTTGTCACGCTTCTTAGTCACGGTGAGCATTGTTTTGTAAAGTTTATTCTCAAGACCGTCATGATCGTAATAAGTTCTGGACCTATATTTGCCATCCGGAATTTCAAGTAATCTCTCCTTCAGCTTACGCTCCGTGTCTTTGAGTATTTCATCAAATATCGCCCGCGTAGTATCCAGACCATATCGCTCAACCATTTTTACTACGCGTTCAGCAGCAATATTGTTCGCCCCTATAAAAGCTTTAATATCCAAACCCGTGAGGAATGGGAATCGAGTGTGGGCCATGAGTAATTTCCACAAATCTCTGCGCAAATGCCCTTTTTCAACAAACTTGAAGGGTGGCATGGGAACGGCTTCCTGATAAACATCAGTTGCCTTGGCATTCCAACTGCCGACCTCTGGTCCGCCGATATCAATCTGGTGAGCCGTTACCGCCGACCATAGGATAAGCTCCCCTTTGTAAAAGATAGGCATCGCCACGGCGATATCACTCTGGTGGATTAACCCCATCCAAGGATCGTTGCAGAAAAACTGATCACCTTCTTCAAACCCCGGGTCCTCAGCGCAGTGAGTGCTGATAGACCTAACCAAACTAGCCAGCGAATCAGCATGAGGCGTAAACCTGAGGCCGATTTCCAGGGAATCACCTGTTTCAGGAAGAAAAAGACCGTTATTGAAATCAAATGCGTCGGTGATTATCGGGGATCCGGACATACGTACCAAAGTTAGCCTTTGATCCTCTGATATGGCATGAATCTTATTTCGAACAACCTCATATGTAACAGGATCGATTGCTTGTTGCTTGCTCATTTGAATTTCCTCCTCCCTGATTATATCTAGCTAATAACCACATTGTGGTATTCATCGACATAGGCTTTCTGCGTTGGCCCGACCACGACCGTAGTATCTGTTTGCCGGATTATCGCCGGGCCGTCCAATGCGTGACCGTAGCCCAACATCGCGCCATCATACACCTTTGTCGGGGTGTTGGAAGTGTTCCAGAAAAACACATCTTTTTCATCAATTATTGCTTTGGATGCGTCACCCACGGCTCGGTCATATTTTCTCCAAACTGGTTTGGGAATTCTGCCCGATCCTTCCACTCTAAAAGTTACAATCTCTATGCCGGCTTCACGGAATCCGGTCCCTTTGCCATACAATTTCTCATACATAGTCTCAAAGTCATCTACCCAACTATCAATATGGTGTGGAACCAGTTTACCCGTTTGAACGGGAACAGATAATTCGTTGATCTGTCGGCGATATCTAAAATAAGCACTGCGGTTGAACGACATGTCTTGCTCTTCAACACCTTCGCTCTTAAGGATATTTCGCAGTTGCTCTTCCAACGCCTCAAAGCTCTGGGTTACATAGTCAGCATCAATGAAGTCAGAGGCAGCTTCGAAGCCTATAGGCGTTTGTAATCGATCACTCTTCTCAATGACATGCACAAGGTCAGCGCTTACCAGACCAGTAGCAGACAATGCAGGAGCTGCAAGAGGCACGATGATACTTCTGACGCCCAACTCGGAACCATAGCTGGCGCAATGGGTTGGGCCGGCGCCTCCATACCCGTAAACAACAAAATCCCGGGGATCAAATCCTTTGGAGAAGACAAGCGTCCGTATAAGTTCCGCCATTTGAATGTTAACGACTCTTCTAATAGCGCTGGCAGCACGTGTAACTTCCATGCCCAATGGCTCGGCTATCTTTTCCCGAATGGCTTGCTCTGCCAGTTCTTTATTTAAAGTCTTTTTGCCGGCTAAAAAGTAATCGGGATCGATCATCCCCAATACTACGTCAGCATCCGTCACGGTTGGTTCTTTCCCGCCTTGTCCATAGCACACCGGACCGGGATCAGAGCCAGCACTCTCAGGACCAACCTTAAGTTTGCCTTCTTCCACTCGAGCGATGCTTCCCCCACCACTACCAATTACAGTCACATCAATTGCCGGCGCATGAATTAGATACTTGGAGATAGATACATTGTTAGCTAATGTCGGGCTCCCATCTGCAATTATAGAAGCATCAAAGCTGGTCCCCCCCATATCCGTTGTAATTATATTTTTGTGACCTAAAAGCCCGCCAAGAAACTGAGAAGCCAAGACACCACCACTTGGTCCTGAGCCAATAAGACTAACGCCCCTTTTTCCGGCCTCTTCCGGCAAAAGAACGCCGCCGCTGGAGTTCAATACTGAAACAAAACCCTTTAGCCCATTTTCATCAAGCTTCTTTTTTAAGCGATTGACATATTTAGTAACGGAGGGGCTTAAATAAGCATTGAGCACGGTAGTAGCGGTACGTTCATATTCTCTAATTACGGGGCAGACATAAGAGGACAAGCTGATCATTATTCCTGGCGCTTCCTGAGAAATTATCTTTGAAAGGTGCTGCTCGTGCTCGGGATTTTTGAAGCTCCACAAAAAGCTGACTGCTATAGCTTCTACGCCTTGCCTGACCAGATCCTTAACAGCTCTTCTGGCCTCATCCTCTTCCAGCGGCACAACCACGGATCCTTTGTAGTCTATCCTCTCAGTGATTCCCCTTACCAGAGTTTTTGGAACAATGGGATCGGGAAGATACCTTTCACTAAAATGGCGAATTTCATCCTCTCTTAAACCACTGACCAATCCCTGGCATCTTTGGATAAACATGGTATCCTCAAATCCCTTGGTTGTTATCAGTCCAACCTTTGCTCCCTTTCGTTCCAGCATGGCATTGGTAGCGACTGTCGTGCCATGAGCAATATAGGAAAGCTCGGATAGAAATTCTTCATCGCTTTTACCTAAACTAAGCGCAACATCTTTTATTCCGTTTATAACTGCTGCGCTTGGGTCCTGGGGAGTCGATTCAACCTTAGATATCTTTATCCCGCCATTGTCATTCATGATAGCCACATCTGTAAATGTTCCGCCAACATCAATGCCTAAATAGTACATTCTTTGTCCTCCACCTCTTGTCTTAGAGAAAAATATAATAGAAATTCTCCCACCGTATGCACATACAATGCTCCTACTCCTCTACCGCCTCTCCTTTCTCCTTTTGATAAATGCGCAATACAATTTGCCTTGGATCCATCTAACCAAATGAATCGCTATTACAGGTTTTGAATTAATCATAACATCATTGCCTTTCATCGCCGGCCACCATAATCTGGCACTAGGCGAACATAATATTTCGTTATAAAATTCGATGTGTTAGTTTCTTAACGACAATACAACTTCTTTACCTTTCTCTATTTTCTTCCAATCAAAGTTTTTAATTGGAAGGCGTTTTCTAGTACGTCCGACTAATTTAGAAAACGACTTTGTCCAAATTGTCTTATCATCACACAATGCTTTTATTGTCGGGTTCTTAACCGTATGCTCAACCTGCATTGAATAAATAGAACATAACCGTTTGAAACGATGGGATTTAGTGTTTCCTATTACTATTTTTTGTGGAACAATATATCTTATAGGCGCTTCAGCTCGGAAAACGACGCTCATATCTTCTGAGCAAACATAGCCCTTTGATCGTCTTAGGATCTCCTGTGCTGCCTGCTTCCCTTCAAGAGCACATAAATCATGCATGTTTGCTCCTCGTAATACATTCCCGGCAGCAAAAATATTTGAAACCGAAGTCTCCAGGCTATCGTCTACAACAGGCCCAAGAGTTAATGGGTCTCGTTCGATAAGAGTACCATCAATCAATCCTGAATCAGGACGGAATCTACCGGTAATGACGAGCGTATCGCATTGCAGACGAAAAACCTTTTGATCACTCTCCCTCACCAACTCAACTCCCTCTACTCGTTCGCGTCCAAGGATAGATCTGACCGTAGCGCCTCTATAAATGGGAAAACGGTAAAACAAACTCATGGTTTTTGCGACGGATGAATAACTTTGAAGATTATGATCTTCTTCAATCAACCCCATAATATCCATACCTGCACGCTTGAGAGTCATGGCACAAGACAGCGCCACTATTTCACTTCCAATAATTAGAGCCCGTTTCCCAGGTTTTTGATGACGAAGATTCACCATTTGTTGAAGTGCTCCCGTTGTAAACACTCCGGAACATCTTTCTCCGGGAATCATTCTGGCTCCCCGCGAACTCTCGAAACACCCACTAGCCAAAAGAACAAAACGACTTTCGTAAGATTCGAAACCATTTGGAGAAGCAACATCTATGCGATGCAGACCTTTATTCCCCGCGGCACTGATATTTAAAACAGTCGCTTCCGTATAGATCTTTACTGATGTTTTTCGGATCAGCTTATCTAATTTTCGGGCATACGTTTGACCTCTGTAAATTCGTTTTCTATCCCGCATCCCAAAATAAATATGGCAAGACCGGGGCATCCCTCCCAGCTCTGATTCCCTATCAAAGAGGCCAATTCTTAAATTCGACAACCTTGAAAGCTCTAAACATGCAGAAATGCCTGCCGGCCCTCCTCCGATGACAACAACATCCAGAGAAATCTGTTTTTCATTGCTCATTTTTGCCTCCCTTCATGTTGCATATTTATCAACGGCAATTTTGAAGCTATCAAAAACCGATCAAATGGGATTAAAAAAGAATATCTTTTGACGCAGGTTTTTCGTAGACTATTTCGTTAACAGGCATATTTAATTCTCTAGCGAGGATCTCAACTACACGCGGACCACAAAAATTGCGCTGACACCGCCCCATCCCTGCTCTGGTCATATATTTCACCGCTTGTATGGTTGTGGCGCCACGTTTTATGGCCTCTATTATCTCGCCCTCCGTAACTGTCTCACAAAAACAGATAATGTTCCCATACCTGGAATCCTGGGCAATCAGCTCTTTTTTCTCTTCGTTTGAAAGCATGCCAAATCTTGGTATTCGTTTCCTGATGGGGTTAAAATAACTCTTTTCTGTAAGCTGAAGTCCTTGATCAGACAGGAGATTTACAACAGACCTTGCTATTGCCGGGGCAGGTGAAAAACCAGGCAATTTAATGACTAAATTAATGAAGTTAGGAGCACCTTTAGAAACTTCTATGATGTGACTTTCCGGATCACGAGTATTCCAATATCGTGTTCCGTAAAAGGATGTGATCACATCCTTTTCTGAAACCGCCGGGACCAATGCCCTTGCATGTTCGATGGCATAGTCAAAATTTTCACGCACGGTAGCTGCATCGTCCCTATCCTCAACCGGTTCGTAAGTGCCACAGCCAACATATAAATTCCCCGTGTGTAACGGTAGTAAGAAATCGAATACGCCGGGTCCGGGAGCTCCCATAATGACACTGTTAACCAGACCTTTGAGACGTTTATCCAAAACCATCATTTGTGTTTTATTAAATGCCAACCCCCAATCATCACGAGCGCCTGCCATATCTGCTACATAGTCCGCATACTTTCCACCCGCATTAATAATAAATTCGGTTTCAATTGTGCCTCTATTGGTTTCGACAGTATAAACTCCATTTTTTCTTGATATCTTCTTCACCTCGGTATTCATCGATACCTTGCAGCCATTATCTTTCGCGTTCTCCACGAGAGCGAAAACATAGTCAGGTGCAAAAACTTCTATGAGATTGGATTCATCCAGTAATGCAGCGATCGCATGACCGGTGACATTAGGCTCCATTTCATTCAGGGCCTTTTTATCTATCATTTGGACTTTGCCGCCACCCATTTTATCAGTCAAATCGTTGGAGATTTCCTCCAGCTTACGTAACATTTCAAGTTCTTCTTTATCTCTCGCAATGATTATGATACTTGGATGGGAATGGATAATGTCCAGCTCATGAAAAAGATTGTCAGTGAGATCAAACCCCTTTTTTGCAAGTTTCAAGAAGGGAAACTCAGGATCATATAATTCTGTACCAGGTGGCGCCATTATGCTTTTTAAAACCAAACTGAATGCCATTTCAGCACCCCAGTAAATCATCGAATGACTGCCTTTCGATGTTGCAGAACAAAGGTTCGGACTCTTCTCTACTAAGGCCACATCAATTTTATATTTCTGAAGTTCTCGAGCAACAGAAGCTCCTATTATGCCACCTCCTATTATTAAAACTTCTGTTTCTAATATCTTGCCCATCATTTTTTCCTAATTATAATTCTTGCCTATTAGTTACTGTAGCTCCATGCCTTGCTATAATTTCATAAAATTTTATCTATCAAACAGATACGGCGTAATTGTTATAAAAATGCGATGGCCAGATCAAACCTCCCTCTGATTGTTTCCAAAGTTTACCTCGGTTTTATCCATTTTTCAGTGTAGGTTTAATCCGCCGTCTACATTAATAGTCTGCCCACTAATGAAAGTACTTTCATCTGATGACAAAAATATAATGGCTCCCACTAGATCCTCTGGTACCTCTTGTCTCTTGATGCATTGCTGGTTAATTAGTGCTTGGAATTGCTCAGGACTTACAGTATCGCGAGGAATTTCGGTTTTGGTACCTCCCGGCGTAACACAGTTAACATTTATGTTCCATTCACCAAGTTCTTTAGCTAAGGCGCGGGTAAAACCTATCACACCCGCCTTAGAAGTTACGTAATGGAGATAATAGGGACGTCCCATGAATACCGTTGAGGAGGAGATATTGATGACCTTGCCCATTTTTTTCTTTTTCATAAACGGTATTACCGCTTTACAGCATAGGAATACACCTCTCAGATTGACGCCCATAAGATTGTCCCATTCCTTGACAGAAATCTCATTGAATGGTTTCATCTTTATCGTGGCAAAGATTGAAGCATTATTTACCAGTACATCAATATGTCCGTACCTCTCCGATACGAGTTTGGCCAATGCTTCAGTGCTTTGCTCATTAGATACATCAGTGCGTATTGCTATGGCTTCGTAACCTTTGGCATTAATGTCATCGGCAACTTTCCGTGCTTTCTCTTCGTTAATGTCGGCAATAGTAATTTTTGCCCCTTCCTCGGCTAATTTATGCGCATACATTGCCCCAAGACCTTGTCCCGCACCCGTAATAATTATCACTTTATCCTTTAGCCTCATTTTATTGTCCCTTTCCTAGATTTATCATATCGTTAACGTTTTCAGACCGATGATAGAAAGTCATCAAGCCCATTCAGTTTTCCGAATTAAGCACTTTTTTAATCATATCCGACAACTCTGGGGGAGTGTCTACCACCGTTGCACCAGCGTCGGCGAGCGCCTTCTTTTTCTCTTCCGCCCGCCCTTCCTTACCTGTGACTATGGCACCGGCATGCCCCATACGCCGGCCCGGAGGAGCAGTGCTACCTGCAATGAAAGCCACTACAGGTTTTGACATTTTTTCCCTTATGAATTCTGCCGCGGTTTGCTCAAAGCCACCTCCTATTTCACCAATCAGCACGACGGCATCAGTTTCGGCATCTTTTTCGAAAAGGGCCAAGACCTCAGCCATCGTAGTGCCCGGAATCTGGTCTCCTCCAACACCCACGCATGTAGATTGACCGATTTCTTTTTCGGTCAGCATCGCGGCAACTTCATAGGTTAGGGTCCCGCTCCTCGATATAACCCCCACCCTACCCGGCATGAATGCCTGGGGAATCATGATCCCGGCTTTACATTTACCCGGGGAAATGACACCCGGACAGTTCGGACCGATAAGATAAACGCCCTTTTCTTTAACAAAATTGCGAACCCTGGCCATATCCAGTGTAGGGATGAATTCGGTAATCAGAATAATCGGTGACAAACCTGCATAGGCAGCCTCAAAGGCTGCATCCGCAGCGAATGCCGCCGGGACGAAAATAATGCTTGCGTTAGCCCCTGTTTCTCTAACGGCGTTTTCAACCGTGTTAAAAACAGGCACCTTCTCCGCCCATAAAGAACCTCCCTTACCCGGCGTGACACCTGCAACAACATTTGTCCCATACTCAATGCACCCGTGAGTATAAAAACCCCCCTCACTCCCGGTTATCCCCTGAACAAGCAGCCTCGTGCCTTCATCTATCAATATGCTCATTGTTTAAACCTCACAACTTCCTTTCGCTGAAGGGCTGCGGAATGTCCTTACCCCAGCACGTTTCCCGATGCAGCCGTTACAGCCTTCTCAATCGCCTCATGAAAGGCGTCGGCCTTTATCAAATTGATCCCGGATTCAGAGAGAATCCGCTCCCCTTCAGCAGCGTTAGTTCCCTTCAATCGCGCCACCACCGGCACTTTGATATCTATTTGACTGTAAGCCTCAACCAATCCGCGCGTGATCACATCAACCCGGGCCATCCCACCAAAAATGTTGACCAGAATACACTTAACGCCCGGATCAGAGGCGATAATCTTAAACGCATTGAGCACCCGCTCAGGATTGTTGACCGTTCCTAGGTCAAGAAAGTTAGCAGGCTTGCCGCCTATGTGCTTTATGGCGTCCATCACTGCCATGGCCAAACCGGCGCCGTTTACCATGCTGCCTATGTCTCCCTCCAGCTTTACATAGCTCGCGATGCCTTTCTTCTTTGCCATCATTTCAAGCTCGTTTTCCTGGTGCGGATCATACAACTCCTTAATATCGGCATGACGATACAGGGCGCTGTCATCAAAATTGAGCTTCGCATCGACCGCCAGCACCCGTCCATCCGCTGTAACTGAAAGGGGATTGATCTCTGCGAGGGAACAGTCTTTCTCTACAAAAAGGCTACAAAGCCGAGGCACAATGTCTATAACAGCAGCCCTCTCCTTATCCCCCAATTTCAACCCAAAACCGATCTCACGTGCTTGAAAGCCCCGAAGCTGGAGAGTGCCGGGGTCCACATGACATTTGACTATCTTTTCAGGTGTTTTTTCCGCAATCTGCTCAATCTCCATACCTCCGGCTTCGCTCGCCATCAATAGAGGGGCACCGGTAGCCGAATCAATCGCAATGCCTAAGTAAAGTTCCTTAATACTATTCAGTGCCTCTTCTACGAGCACTGAATTGACAATAAGCCCCTCTTCCCCTGTCTGATGAGTCTTTAAACGCGAACCCAGCAGACTCGACGTCTCCCTCTCCGCCTCATCAGGAGAATCAACTGTTTTGATTCCGCCGGCTTTACCCCGGGCCCCAGCGTGAATCTGGGCCTTTATAACCACTCTTCCACCAAGTTCTTTGGCGATCCCCGCCGCCTCCGCCGCTGTCTTTGCCATTGCGCCCCGCGGCACCGAAACACCATAATCAGCAAGAAATTTCTTGGCCTGGTATTCATGAATTCTCATTCTCTTCCTCTCTGATTTTTACCGACTTTGCCGTTGTTCACGTAGCCCGTTATTCAAACACTCCTTCCTGATCGAGTTCTGAATACTCCTTCTCGGATAACCCAGCGAGATCTTTAAATACATACTCATTGTGCTGCCCTAAACCGGGGCTTGTCATTCGCAATTGAATCGGTATCTTAGACATCTTAAAAGGAGGCATCTGAACGTGATATTTCCCTATCTCAGGATGATCCATCTCAGCCCAAAGGTAGTTCTTCAAATGTGGATCTTCATACATCTCCCGCATATCCTTGACAACCGCTCCCTCTACTCCAACAGCTTGCAATTTATCCATTACTTCTTCAGCAGTTAGCTTTGATGTCCACTCTGCAATGACTCGATTCAGTTCTTCTTCATTCCGTTTCCTCCCGGCAAAAGTACTGAATTTGGAGTCTTTTGTTTGAGCGGGCTCACCCATTACGCGGCAGAGCGCTTCCCATTCATTGTCTGTAAACGCCGCAATGACACACCACCTGTCTTCACCTTTACAAGGGTAGGCGCCGTGCGGTGCGGCATAATCGCAACGATTACCCTGCCTCCCCTGTATCCTCCCATTGACAGCATAATCCAGCACCGCCGAGGAAAGGAATTGAACGCCCCCCTCTAGCTGGGCAACATCTATATATTGTCCCTTGCCTGTCCGGCGTCGATACTCAAGGGCCGAAACTAAAGATGCGGTGCCATAAATGACCCCAATGAAATCTATATAAGGCCCGTAGAGAATCAAAGGATCACGGTCCGGCCATCCACTCAGGTGTGTAAAGCCACTGAGATGGGTCAGATGAGAACCCATTCCCGGATGCTTTGCATAGGGACCTGTCTGGCCGAGATTGCAGCTGCTGAGCATTATGAGATCAGGCTTGACCTTCTTCAATTCCTCGTAGTCCAACCCCAGCCTTTTCATCACGCCGGGCGTAAAATTTTCAACAACGACGTTAGCCCAGTTCTTTAAAACCCGTTTTGCCACCTCAACACCTTTTGGATGTCTTAAATTCAAAGTTATGCCATATTTGTTATGACTATAAACGGCAAAATCAAACCCACGATTTATTCCCGGCTTATTGTCCTTAAAGGGGGGATACAGTCTATACTGGTCCGGGCGTTTGTGTGACTCTATGTGAGCGACTTCTGCTCCATAGTCCGCCAAATAGGTTGAAATGAGAGGGCCCGCAACAATCTGGCCAAATTCCAAAATCTTTACGTCTTCGAATATTCCTTTTCCTGCCATATTACCTCCTTAAATAATGGCCCTCTGCTTCAGCATCAGCAGATCATTCTCCGATATCCCAAGCTCCTTTACATAGACTTCATGGTTATGCTCTCCAATCAGAGGAGGCCTGCGTCGAATATCACAGGAACATTTGGACATTTTAACCCAAGAGCCTGGATAAGTAATGGAATCGTTCAACTCAGGATGGTTCACCTCTTGCCAGATTTTTCTTGCTTCAAGCTGGGGATTCTCCATAATGTCCTTTGTCGTGGATACGGGATATCCCATTATCCTCCTTTTCACCGATTCCTCTTGAAATTCCGCCTTTGTCAGCGTCTGAAGAAATTCGCCCACCGGCCCCATAATGCGATCAAAATCTTCCTGAGTAGCTTTAGCAGGATCAAACTTGTCCCAATCCTGTTCCTTCAGCCAGTCCGTTGCCATTCCTTTTTCGTCCATCCATTTTACCATCTCTTTGTTCGTTATTGCTCCCGCCCTTGCTCCGTATATCAACCAGCAGATGTAACCATCTTTGCATGGATATGCCGCTTGCATGACCGCTCCATGAACACTCCGGCCAGCAATAGCATTTCCCACTCGGTTTGCGAGCGTTCCCTCAGCTTCCCAGTAAAACGGGGCGGTATCTGCCGCCCATGCGGTGCTTGCCTGCATCGATACGTCCACATGCTGTCCCTCACCCGTCATTTGCCTGTGGAACAGGGCCATCAGGGTGCCCAACGCAGCATAACTCCCGGCCCACATGTGTGATACCGGAATACTCGTTCGAACCGGCGGACGATCAGGCTCACCCAAAATCTTCATACACCCGCTCATGGCCATGATCCCGATGTCCGAAGCCTTGTATTCCCTGTAGGGTCCATCTTGCCCAAACGGGGTAATCGAGGTCATTACCAACTTTCCTTCCGTCAACTGGCTTAACTCCAAATATCCCAAACCAAGTTGGTCCATGAATCCCGGCGAAAAAGATTCAATAATGATATCAGCAGTTTTTACAATGTTTTTGAACAGCTCTTTGCCATCACTGGTTTCAATATCTAAGGTTATGCTCCTTTTGTTATTGTTATAGCTGAACCAATAAAGGCTTTTTTCCGAATCAGGAATATTGCGATAAAAGGGGCCAATCCTCCGCCCCGGATCACCCATGGGCTTTTCGAGCTTTATTACATCGGCCCCCTGGTCGCCTAATATCTTTCCACACAAAAAGCCCTTTTCGTCTGTGAGATCCAGAACTCGATATGGAGCGAGTGCATAATCTGCTTTTGCCTGCTTTTCCATTCACTAAAGCTCCCGTACTAATCATGGCTAGTTAATCAATATTTTGTCTTATCTTAGCTGTATTTTAAGTTATTTTCCGAATTACCAAGCGTATAAGTCCCAATGTTGGTCGTTCATAGGAAGTCCTGGCCCTATGGGCCAGGAATCTTTACTTGGAAGGTGCTGATTTTTTCTTGGCGCAAGGCACAAAAAGGCCACACCCCCCATTTTGTCATCGCCCTGTCTTTGAAAGGACTTCCGCCCACCCGCTCATAAAGCTCTTTCCTTTGGCAATCTGCTCTTGCGTAAAGAACTTTTCCAATGCTACATCATGCACCGCATAAACTGGACGGTGAAAATCCTCCTCATAGCCAAACGGTACCGTGGCATCAATGGCCATTCCACCTTCGAATCGAGTGTTCGATGCCGTCCAATCCTTGCCACCTGCAGTCATCCGTTCAGCGGGCATAAAGGTCTGCCCAATACCGCCCGGCACAGGGTTGAGAATGTCTGTATTCGGATTGACGCGGGTCACCAGACTCCACATCAAATCGTCCATACTGTAAATATCCACATCCGTATCGACCGCGATAGCAAAGCGCATGCCCTGATTACAACTTAATATCCCGGACAGAAAATTTCTTTGCCAACCCTCCTCGATTAAGCTCCGTTTTTTTACTTGAATAACGCACCCCCCCCAATCCGTGAAGCAGTAGGGTATGTTTACATCCTGGATGATGCCAGGCTGAAGCCGTTCACAAAATTCGTAGATGGCACCCTCCCTAACCGTCGTATCAATGTTACTATCGTCCAGCATATGAACACCGAGAGGAAATATGATCGGTTTGGATTCAGGCTTTCGCATCGTGATTGCAGTGACGTGGAATGTGGATGCCTTATAAGCTTTGCCCTGGTAGCCGGACCACTCGGGGTGAAACCATGCTTTACCCTGTCTGCCCGCTTTTTCGGATTCGCCCGTCTCCCAGCGTCGATCCTTCGGTCTCAGATAGCCTTCGAGCACCAATTCTGCATCTGCAAGGGCATAAGCATCCACAGTGCGACATTTGACGATACGCAATGGCTCTCCCTGCAGAGCTCCTGCCACCCCCAATTCGTCACAGCCTTTGGGCAAAATAACGTAATCAAAACCGGAGCCGGCCATCAAGTTCGCTGCAGGCGGTATCCCAAAACACATGGTAATGGGGATACCTTCAGGTTCATTATAGTGCTCCATCTGTACCTGCCACATGTGAGAACCTGGCGCGGCCTGAAATGTCCCAACATTGCCCCACCTAAAACTCATCCGGTTATATCCGACATGAGACCCTTCCTTGAAATATTTGCCTACTACGACGCTCTGCCCGCTTCCGATTGTAAACTCATCCTCCAACGGTGTGTGCTTAATCGCCAGTACCCATTTGTTCACATCCAGGTCATCAGTAATGATATGTTCCTGGACGGGTGCATTGTCCTGGCTGACCTCAACAGGGCTTATAGGGTGAGTTAAAGCATTAGCGATAGCCTTTGTCCGTTCAGTGTCGTTAGACCACCCAAACATTTTGTTCATCACAGAAATGTTGGCAAACAAATTAGTCACGGCACGCAGATGGGGATAACCTTTAACGTTGTTAAAAAGCACTGGCAGTCCGCCGTCCATGAGCTTTTGTACCCCAAGGATCTCCATATCCGGATCCACATCCTTATCAGTCTCCAAAAGATGCCCTTCCGATTTGAGCCATTCTAGTGCGTTACGTAAATCGAGCAATTTTTTGCCGCTTTTCTTCTCTTGCATATTATTACCTCCTAAAATAAATTAGCCAAAATCAATGCGATTTTGGAAGTTGCCCAACAATCAGTGCCTGAACTGCAACTATATCGACCAATTGTTTTGGGGTTGTATTGCTGAAATTCTTCAAAAAAGCATAATTTTAAACATATCCATTTCTAAAGTTATAAATAATATCTGAATTGATATTGTCTATTATTTATAAACTATCAATAACTTGAAATAATAATGTATATTTAACATATATACACATTACACATTCCGTCTTTTATGTCAAATCATTTGAATTTATAAAATTATAACATTTAGTTTGATTTCATTACTTTAAAAATTAATATTATTAGTTACATTATTTACATAAATGATAACAAAGATATTTTTCGGACTGTCGTATATACTACAATGTCCATTTTTGATGTCAAATCATTTGAAGTTATAACGTTATAACATTTAGTTAAATTTCATCACCTTGTGAGGCTGGCCAGCTACCGGGCAGCGCGTCCTTGGATCGACGGGGGTAGTTCCCGAGTGCTGCCTCCAACTAAAGATGGACAGATGGACCTCTGCCAAAATTGCAGTTTTTACAAATATGCCAGAGATTGTGCCGGGTTGATGGATAATTCCCAAACCAAAAAAGAAGGCGTCTCGCCTACGTATAAACGGCGGGCGAGACCGAATTGGTGCATAGTGGCCAGTGGAGGAGGACATGGCCGCAGTTTTATCGTGGGCAGGTTGCGCTTTCGGATAATACTGAACCGAAAGCGGGGGGCGCCGGAACCCGAGGTTCTGTTCGGGGAACCTGCAACCCAATGTTGTTAACTCTATTCAAAGTTGCATTCAATCTGATTTTAATATATAATCCTATTACTGATAATGCGAGGCACCTGCGAACTGGGCTTAATGTTGTCATGCCTGAACCTGTGGCATTATCAACGCCAAAACTGGTGAAATATCAGGCATTGGAGTTGCAACCGTTGTTCGAATACAAAGAAATTCGCAATCAAGTTGTAGGACGGCCAATTAAAATAAAGTTCTTGAGGTGGACGTCGGCGGCAACACCTGTCTGTCCAGGAAGAAGCAGACTTTTTCCAATCGAATCGGTTACCAGGATTTCCGTGACAAGATCTTTGCCGAAAACCTGACGACAATCCTTGCTAGCACAACAAGTAAAGACATCAAGTAAAGACATCTCAACTATAAATTCATTGGCTAAATAAAGTTAATGACATTGTTCAAGGAATTTCAAACCGGTCTTCGAATTTACGAATATACCGAACAAGAAACATAATTAGTTTTAGTAAGAGCTCATTATGGTTAGCTTAACACAGTTAAGGGCATTTTATCAGGTGGGCAAATACCTGAATTTTTCTATTGCAGCAGAAAAGTTATTCGTATGTCAGCCTGCAGTCACAAAACAGGTAAAGTTACTTGAGGAGTTCTGTAATTCAAAGCTATTGTACAAAAAAAGGGGCAAGATTTATCTTACTGCCGAAGGCGAAAAGGTATTTTATTATGCGTCGCAGATATTCAATCTTGAGGAACAACTATCGCAAATGATAAGTGGTTTGCAAAATCTAAAACAAGGCTCTCTTCGTATTGGTACCACCAAAACCTATGCGAGATACCTCATGCCCATCCTTTTGAAAGCATTTCAAAAATCTTTTCCCGAGGTATTAATCGAATTGGATGAAGGCAGTTCTTTAGAAATAACTAAGACCTTATTGGATTTCAAGAATTCATTAGTTATCGTAAGTAAAGTGGAGGATCACCCTGACATATCATTTATTCCGCTAATGTCGGAAGAAATTCTATTGATTGCGGTGCCTGGGCACCACCTGGCCAAGAGAGATGAAATCAATTTTACGGACTTAAAAAGAGAACCCATTATAATGAAGGAACGAGGTTCGGGGACCAGGAAGCTCGTTGAGCAATGTGCTCGTGGAGAAAAAACGAGGTTGAATGTAGTAGCTCAAACCAGCAATATGGAATTCATAAAACAATATGTATTTCAAAAGCGGGCGATCTCTTTCGTGGTGAGATCATCCGTCGAAAGTGAACTGTCTCAAGGAGAATTGATCTCCATCCCCATTAAATCTCATAAGTTATTGTTAGGTGTTTATGTTGCATTTCTGAGTGATCACGAGCCTCCCCCCGCAGCAAGAGCTTTTATCGATTATCTGCGGTCTGTTAGCGACTTGGATCCCCTTCCGATAGGAATAGATCTTTTTGCAGAGAAGCTATCGGCAAAAGCTGGAATACACCCAGAAGGAGCCGGGTAAGACCGGCATGAAGTAGGACTTGCGTTTAAGGAAGTCCCGCTCCACACTCTACACGAGTTCTGCGATTTAATAAATATAGCACTTCACCTTTTTTAGTTAGTGGAATAACGTAGTCGCGGTAGAATCGAAAAACATCTTCCGGATCGATGACAATCCGTATCTCGCGGTTTACCTCAATCTGAATATGATGTAACTTCTCTTTTACCCGCTGCAATATTCTTTTCTCAACATCCTTACGAGTCAGCAGTTGCATAAGCGTATCGGTATCGTTTCCCCGGATAAGTTGACGATAGCGAACAGGATCTGAGCGATACTTGCTTTCTGCCACGTACATTGCTCCAAAATGAATACGACGTCCAATCGCCTGCAACGCGATTACATCGTGCTCAACACTTGAACCATACTGGCCATCATCTCCTTTGGCACAAAACCTCGGTACCAAATCAAGATAGGCACTTTTTATCTCCGCAGAGAGGTTGACCTTCTCATATTCATCAATAGCCAGACAGGAAGGAGGAAGCGTAACTTTGCGTCTTGGCAAAGGAAGGCCTGGAGTAAAAGGGCGTTCTTCCGGGACACAAAATCTACCGAAATAGGCATCCATCTCTTCATGATAGCGTAGTCGAAGATCAAAAAGACTTTCATTTTCCACACCATCAAATCCACTCTTGCCGGCTTTGTATGCCACAAGATTGGCTTTGAACTGAGCTCTATCGATAAGTTTTGTGATTATTGTTTCCTCAAGACCTTCGAGCTGAGCAGCAATAAGATGAAGCTCGGGAGCAATCATGGTTATTCTCCTTTTATCCAATTTCCAGTGTTTCGATTCCTGGAAAGCGCGCTCGACCCAGTAACGCTGAGCCTGGGCAAATGCAAGACAGTTCTTTGATCGGAATCATGGATTGGTTCGATCAATATAGATTATTATTTGATACCAAGCTTCTGCATTCTGCTTCTCAGCGTATTGGGGTTTATATCCAAAAACTGAGCAGCACCTCCGGGTCCATGAATCTTGCCCTTGGTAAAGGCTAAAACCTTTCCAATATGCAGCGCCATTGCTTCATCAAGGCGTACGGGTTCAGGAAGGTTTGGCTCTTTATGAAAAGAATGAGATTTCAGTTCTTCCGATCCTGGCAATAGAGATCGAAATTCAAGGGGCCCGCCCTCAAACAGAATAATTTCACGCTCGATCACATTCTGGAGTTCGCGAACGTTTCCTGGCCAGTCATATTTTACGAGACGGTCTAGAGCGCCCGGAACAATGGCTGGAGGCTTACGTAGTCCAAGTTCCTTACTTTTTCTTCGCACGAACCAACGCGTCAACGCCGGGATATCTTCCCTTCTCTGCCTTAAAGGGGGAATGAATATGGGAAACATATTCACCCGGAACCACAAATCTTCACGGAACTTGCCCTCTCGGATCATCTGCTCAAGATTTCTGTGGGTAGCGGTGAGTACCCGGATATCCAGAGCAATACTTTTTGACCCACCAACCCTTTCGATCTCCCTGTTTTGCAATACACGAAGCAGTCGAACCTGTGCAGGGAGGGGAAGTTCACCGATCTCATCAAGAAAGATTGTTCCTGTGTTTGCCCGTTCGAAACGCCCTCGCTTGTCTTTATTTGCGCTGGTAAAGGCACCCTTTTCGTACCCAAAAAGTTCACTGTCAATAAGAGAGTCTGGAATTGCACCGCAATTGACCTTTATAAACGGAGCTTCTTTACGGGTGGATGAACAATGAATTGCATTGGCGATAACTTCCTTTCCAACGCCCGTCTCACCGACTAACAGTACGGTATTGTTAAGGGAAGCTACTTGGCGCACCATGTCCATGACATTACGCAATCCGCTGTCCCTGCCGACGATCTCCTCATCCAATCCGGAAGAAAGCTCTCTTTGCAGAAAGGTGTTGTCATCAAGAAGGGTATTGCTGTAGTTGAGAAGCTCTTCATGGGCAAGTGCATTGGAAAGGGACAAGGCAAAGGGTTCCGACACGATTTTAATCAGATTCAGATGTTTCCTTTCATATTTTTCATCTCCATATGCTCTGAGAATGAGAAGTCCGATCTTTTTTTTCCCAATACTTAAAGGCACAACAAGGTCTGAATTTCCCTCACGCATGACCAGCGGCGCTGTTGCCTGGGCAACCGGCAGATCTGTAGATGCCGTCATGGTCATGGGCTCGGTGAGATTTCTTACCCAGTTCCAAACATTTTCGGGAAGGGGAACAATTTCGTCGACCCGCTTCCCTGAGGCTGCAACATGGGCAATTCTTCTTATGGCACTCAGTTGAGAATCGTAAATATCGAGGGCTATTTCATCCAGGGGAAAATGCAGCTCTAGATATTCAAAACACCTTGTCAGGACAACTTTTATATCGAGACTGCTGCATATGCGCAGGGTTATTTCCCTGAAAAATTCTTCAGGGTTCATCTCATAACCTCCCTTTCGTCATATTTCACAAAACATATCATCTATTATGAAATATCGCAATATGGATGTGATATTTCATATTTTGCTTAGAGTTTGCCTTCATTTAACGGGAAAAATAATTGGCATGATCTTCGCATAAGACAAACTTAGAATTGGAAATAGCATACCCCATTAAGGAAAAAATTATGGCAACTATATTGTTCATCACATGTAATCTGAAACCCGTTGAAAATTCAAGCAGCCAGACTGCGGCAAAGGTGTTCCTCGAAGCCTATTTGCAGTACAACTCTAACGATGTAATTGACTTTATCGATGTCTACCGCGATCCAATTCAGCGGATAGACATAGATGTGCTCAGCGGCTGGGATAAGCTGCTGAAAGGGCATGATTTCAACGCACTTACCAGAGATGAACAGAAAAAAATTCTGCGTATCAACAGAGCTGCGGACCAGTTTGCCGCTGCTGATAAGTATGTTTTTGTCACTCCCATGTGGAATCTCAGTTTCCCTGCTGAGTTAAAGGTTTACATAGATTCCGTCTGCGTGGCTGGCAAGACGTTTCGATACACGGAAGAGGGGCCTAAAGGGCTGCTGAACGGATCGGGTAAAAAGTGTCTGCACATCCACGCAAGCGGAGGTTTTCATTACGGAAAGGAAGAGGATCACTCAGTTCCGTACCTGAAAGCGGTGATGAATTTCATGGGCATTAAAAATTTTGAAGCCGTAGTTATAGAAGGGATGGATGCTTTCCCTCACATGAGGGAAGAAATAATGGAAAAAGGATGTAACGCATGCCGTCAAGTTGCGGCTCAATTCTAGAATATATCGACATGGTACCAATAATTTATAAGGAGGTCGTAAGATGGCCGAAATAAGGAAAAGCTATTGCGGACTTTGCCATCCGCGCTGCGGCACTTTGCTGCATATTGAAGACGGCAAAATCGTCAAAGTGACGGGCGATCCGGACCACCCGGTCACACGGGGCGTTATCTGCGAGCGGGGGCGGCTGATGCCGGATCATGTCCATCACCCCCAGCGACTGAACTATCCCTTGAAACGGAAGGGCGAAAAAGGCGGCGGCCAATGGCAGAGGCTGACATGGGAACAGGCCCTGGACGAGGTGGCGGAAAAACTTTCAACGCTTAAAACCAGTTACGGCGCCGAAACCCTGGCCTTCACCCACGGGACCAAGCGGACATATCACTGGGACTGCCGCAGGTTCTTCAACCTGTTCGGCTCACCCAACACCTGCGGGGTGAACAACGTCTGCATGTGCCCGAGTTACGCCACAGAGTACGCCACCTACGGCGGCATGAGCATGCCCGGTCCCGTCAGAGCTTCCTGTATTGTTCTCTGGGGCGCCAATCCGGTCAATTCCGATCCCGTCGGTCTCTATGCCGAACTGGTCCGCGCCAAAAAACAGGGTGTCCAACTGATCGTGGTTGAACCCAGGCGCACAAAAGAGGCTGAAATGGCGGATCTCTGGCTCCAGATCCGGCCGGGTACGGATGTGGCCCTCATGCTGGGCTGGATCCGCCTGATTATCGAGGAGGGCCTGTACGACCATGACTTTGTGGAGAACTGGACCCTGGGCTTTGAGGATCTGAAAGCCGCCGCGGCGGACTATACCCCTGAAAAGGTAACCCGAATCACCGGCATCCCCGAAGCGCTTGTCGTAAAAGCGGCCCGCATGTATGCTGCTGCCAAACCCGCAACCATTCCTTGGGGCTACGGCCAGGACAAACAGGGCATCAATGCCACCCAGTGCGCCCGGGCCCGGGCCATTCTCAGGGCCATCACCGGCAACCTGGAGGTTCCCGGCGGGGAAACCCTCAGCATGGCCGGGGACATCGGCAAGATCATCGACTGGGAAGCCCTTGAAATGAATGAGGCCATCCCCGAAAGCCAGCGGGCCAAGCAACTGGGCGCCGATATGTATCCTTTTTTCGGGTTTCCCGGTTGGGAGAAAAACCAGGCGGCCAACAAAAAACTGCCCGAAGGCTACCTGGCCGCCCCGGAAGCATGGCACTCCAACCTGGCCCATGCCAGGGAGGTGGTGAACGCCATGATCACCGGCAAACCCTATCCCGTGAGAGCGGCAATCTCCCTTGCAAGCAACCCGCTGCTCTCCTTTCCCAATACCATGCGGGTGTTTGAGGGGTTAAAGTCCCTCGATCTCTATGTGGTCATGGAATACTACCTGACCCCTTCGGCGGCCCTGGCCGACTACGTGTTCCCGGCCTCTTCCACCGTGGAGCAGCCGGAGCTCTGGCTGACCCGGGATTTCTGTATGCCCTGTCCCCGGGGAATCGAGCCCCTTTACGAGCGCCGCAACAGCTATGATTTCTACCGGGGCCTTGGCCTTCGTCTCGGCCAGGAAGCGCACTGGCCCTGGGAAACGGTGGAACAGGTCTACGATTATTGCCTGGCGCCCATAGGACTGACGTTCAAAGCGTTTTCCGACCAGTACGGCATTTTCGGGGAGCGGGAGTTCCGCCTGTACGAAAAATACGGGTTCGGCACGCCTTCGGGCAAGGTGGAGCTTAAATCTTCGATTTTCGAGGAGCTGAACCTGCCGCCCCTTCCGGTGTACCGCGAACCGGTTTTAAGTCCCGTGGGAAGTCCCGACCTGGCCCGGGAGTATCCCTTTGTTCTCATCACGGGGAGCCGTTTTAAGCCCATGTACCATTCCGAGCACAGGCAGATCGAAAAGGCCCGCAAGAAACATCCCGACCCCGTTGTCACGATCCATCCGTCAACTGCGGCAAAATTGGATCTTGCCGCCGGCGACTGGGCCGTCATCTCCACGCCTTCGGGGAAAATACGCCAGAAGGTCCGGGTTTCGGATTCCATCCGCGAGGACATGGTTGATTTGCAGCACGGATGGTGGTTCCCCGAGAGTGAAGAGAAACTGCCGGAGCTTTTCAAAGTGTTTGAGTCCAACGCCAATATCCTGTGCCCGGACGACCCCGAGTATTGCAGTCAGGAAACCGGAAGCTGGCCCCACTCCGCATTGCTGTGCAATATCGAAAAGGAGACTTCGGATTGAGCTTGGATGATGTGGAAACAGGTAGGCTTTAACGGAGTTCGCTTATTCCAAATATCATTAATTTTAAAAACTTCTCAATAAGACACAGGAGGCAATTATGGAAAAAATGCAAATAAATAACTTGAATATTATGAAAACAAATCAAAAAAAATTAAGCATCCCTCATTTAATAGATGTGGAACGTGATTTAGCTTTTAAAACAGGTTTGAATGCTAACTCTTTTTTTGTTATTGCGGATGTAGAATCCCAGGATGGGCAGAAGTTTAATATCCTTATTCACCAACTTCAAATTCCTGCTCCTGCCGATGCCCCATTAAAAATATTAAGTATTTTTAATGTCCTTGATATAACAAACGGAACCTTTAAAAGCGATGAAATTTTATATTCTGAAGAAGCGGTAAAATATGAAACCGACAGAATGTATGTCGAAACACCTACAAGTATAATTAGCGGAGATTTACATACCATCAATGCCTCAGCTAATTTTGATTGGGGATCCGTGGATTTGAATATGCAATTTCCGGGAGAAGTAATTTATAATGCAGGATCCGGTGTATTTGATTTCTTTGGAAATATGCCTACCGGTCAATGTTCCATCGTAAAAGGTCTGGGCAGCGGGACGTTAAACTACCAAGGCAAACAAATAAAGGTTTTTGGCAAAACGTGGTTCGATAGACAATGGTCATGGCGTAATGACTTATACGGGAATAAAGAGCAACCTATGGAGGTAGGTTTTCAGGAGCAGAATATGTATTGGACCTGGATGAATCTCACTTTGGATAATGGAGAAGCGCTGGGTTTATGGGATATTTATCTTTATGGGAAACAATCCAGCTGGGTCACCCTGGTCCAACCAGATGGCTCTCAGCTTGTTGCTAATATCAAACCTCTGGTAGAATCGGCAGGTGATTATTGGACCAGTCCTACCGGGCAGCGTTATCCGACAAGCTGGATTGTCGACATAGCTGAATTAAATGCCAGACTAATTGTAAAATCCATAAAAAAAGAGCAGGAAGTTCCTTCTGAATTACTGCCTAAATACGAGGGGTTAGCGGATATAAATGGAACGTATCAGGGAAAACCTGTTACAGGTTATACGCTTGTTGAAATGGTCGGCAATTGGAATAAAGACAGGAAATTTTAGGTACTATTTTTTAAACATTGATTCCATAGTAGGGAGGTATTGCTATGAACAGTAAACTCATTAACGCTCTGAAATTAAAAATGCAGCCGGTAGCAATATTTCTAACAGACGATAAGCCGGACGATGGACTCCACTTTAAAGAAGGAAGCAAGGGGGGATGTGTTGCGACCATGCTGGTGGCGACAAGCAGGAAAAGCCGCGTTGCCTATTTTGACCGCAAAACATTCGGTTGTCCCGGTGGCGGTACAGGTTTAGGTTTTGGCGACAGATATGGGAAATTGCCTGTTGATTGTCTTCTTTCCACAGGTAACAAAGAAATCGCAGCACAAATGGGTCGTGGCGGATCTGCTATGGCCAAGGGAGAAAGGCTCTATAAGAACCCTGAACTGGTCAGAAAGTGGATTGATTCGTTGCCAATCACTGATGTTCCAACCGAGTACGTAGTGTTTAAGCCCTGGGAACAGGTAACGAAAAAGGATGAGCCGGAATTGATTGTCTTTTTTACAAATGCGGACCAGCTTTCAGCTTTAGTGGTGATGATGGATTATGACCGGGGTACCAATGAAAGCGTTGCAGCACCTTTTGGAGCGGCGTGTCAATCAATACTGTATGGATATGCAGAAGCGAGAAAGGAACATCCCCGAGGAATAATAGGTTTTTTTGACATTACACAACGTGCGCTTGTAGACAGGGAGACCTTAACCTTTACTGTCCCATATAGGATGTTAAAAAAAATGGAAGCCGGTGTAGAAGAAAGTTTTCTGGATATGCATGCCTGGAAAAAAATACAGGAGCGCCAGTAGTATAGTGATTCAATATGAGTTTTACGCACAACATAAAAGCATATAAAGGCACATGAGAGGATGAAACAATCACAATATTCGTAAAGAGTGTTGGTACTGCTAAAGCGAACTTGAAAAAAACTTCATAATTCGAAATTCCTTGTTCGATATTCTGCGGTTCAAAAACACTTATAAGCGATTATAAATCTGAGAGATATTCTCTCACATTGGACGAGTAAGAATCTATTGGACTGTTGTCGGCCTGTGGCTCAACTGTAAGAGCCCTATCATTTAAGACCGTATTTCTTAAGTTTATACCGCAGCATTCTTTCACTGATGCCTAAAATGCCTGCGGCCCGCGTTTGATGGTTTTCCGCTTCCATCATGGCCTGCTGCACCATCTCCCGCTCCAGAAGGTCGATGGACTCTTTCAAGGTTCCCCGCTTCCAGGGACGCTTTTCGGTTTCATCGGCCATCCTGTCAGAAAAGGGAAGGTCCGAGGTTTCAACATGGTCACCCCTGGCAATCACCACTGCCCGCTCCAGAATGTTTTCCAGCTCCCTGACGTTGCCGGGATAGTCGTACTTCATAAGCAGGTCCCGTGCCTTTGATGAAAAGCCCTTGATATTGAGACCGTTCTCCGAAGAAAACTGCCGGAGGAAATGCGTCATCAGCGGCGGCAGGTCTTCCCGCCGGTCCCTGAGCGGTGGGATGTTGATGCTCACCACATTCAATCGATAGAAAAGATCCTCCCGAAACCGGCCCTTTTTTATCTCTTCTTCCAGGTCCCGGTTGGTGGCGCTGATAACGCGCACATCGGAGTGGAACGTCCGGTTGCCACCCACCCGCTGATACTCTTTTTCCTGAAGAAACCGCAGCAGTTTTACCTGGACAGAATTGTCCAATTCACCGATTTCATCCAGAAAAAGCGTTCCACCGTCCGCTTCTTCAAATCGGCCCCTCCGCAGTGCGGAAGCACCCGTAAAAGCCCCCTTTTCGTGACCGAACAATTCGCTTTCCAGCAGATGCTCGGAGAGTGCCGCGCAATTGACGATGGTCATGGGGTTCTGGGAGCGCGGGCTCAGATCATGGATCAACCTGGCAATCAGTTCCTTACCCGTGCCGCTTTCTCCTTGGATTAAAATCGTGGCCAGACTCTTGGCCACGCGACCTGACGAAATGGTCGACCTGACACTGGCGCTCTCCTACCTCGAACTGGCGGCACCCACCGTGTGGCTCGGCACTTGTTGGGCAGGTCTGCTGAAGGCAGCGATTCTTTCGCAGCCGCAGATCAAAGAAGCAGTGGGGTTGCCGGAGAACCATCCTCATCACTACCCGATGATGTTGGGATATTCCAAACTCAAGTATTATCGATTGCCGGAACGGAAACCACCGAAAATCGTATGGGGGTAAAACGCAAGAAAACCGGCTGAAGAAACTTGAAATTTCTGAGAAGATAAAAAATTGAATATTGAAAAAGGATTACCGAAAGGAAATTCAGCGGTTAACTTCAAAGGCCGACCACATTCGTTGATCTGCAAGGCTTACCTCCAGGTTTTGAACTCAATGATATTTTGGTTTATCAACGGAAACCCAACATATTTTAGTACGGCTTTCAACCGGTCAATTCACGATCGGCAAATCCATTCTATCCAAAGTCTTCGTCAGGAGTTTCAAGCTTCTGTTCCGAAATGCCAGCTCCCATTTCAATTTCTATACATGATTGCATTCCATTTCAATGATACGGTATTATAAATCTAAAGTTTCACCGTTTTTGAACCTTTTCCAATTTTTCCAGCCAGTTCCGCGCATTTTTTTTATTATGCGCAGAGAATTTTGGCACGAAAAATGAAAATTTTTTCAATTTTTATGCCAATAAATTCAACTAGTTATTTAACTTTTTACCCTTGAAATTCGCTCCATCTCGTGATAGGATTCGATAACAACTTATTGATATTCCATCGGAAAGGAGCTTGGCAACATGTTTATTCTAAACGATATCTTAAAGCCTCTACAAAATGCTTTTTCTTCCACCAATCTCGGCAGGGAACGAGCACACTGGTTCTCTTATGCCATCCTGGCTTTCATCATCCCTTTCACTTCATCTATCTCTTCAAACGTGTTGCGTTGCCTCAATACCTTGTTTGGGTGGTTTCGCTAACCTAAAACTGACCCCCTAAAGGCCAAAACGACAACCTAAAATTGACCCCCCTGAGTGGACCTTTGGTAAGAAGGATTGCTAAATATCAATCCTATGCTGGAGGCAGAAAGGAGAATGCTCACGGTGGATCAATACAGCTACATACGGACGGCACATAGGGTTTATGGCAAAGCCATAAAACAAATTGCCCGGGAGACGGGACATTCCAAAAATACAGTTAAGAAGGTTCTTCGGGGAGAATACAGCGGTTATAAGCCAAGGATTGGACAAGCATACCCTGTTTTGGCCCCCTATATTAGAACCATCGACCGATGGTTGAAGGATGATAAGGATCGTCCCAAAAAGCAGCGGCATACGGCGGTGCGGGTTTTTAATCGTCTCAAACAGGAGCATGCTTTTCAAGGATCTGAGACAACTGTCCGGCGATATGTTCGCGAGGCAAAATTGAGATTGGGCGTTAGTGGTCGTGAGGTATTTATACCATCAGATCCACAGACCGGCGTCGAAGCCGAGGTGGACTGGGGAAACTGCATTGCCATTTTAGGGGGTGTCGAAACACGGCTGAAACTCTTTTGCATGCGATCCAAATTTTCCGGAAAGCATTTGGTTCGGTGTTATCCCTGCGAGCGGCAACAGGCCTTTTTTGACGGTCATATAAAAGGGTTCTCATTTTTTGGCGGTGTTTTTCCTGTCCTAATCTATGACAACCTAACAACCGCGGTCCAAAAGATACTGCGTGGGAAAAATCGTGTTCTCCAGGAGTCGTATGACAAGTTCCGGGGGTACTACAATTTTGAGCCCCGGTTCTGCAATCGGGGTCAAGGTCATGAAAAAGGCGGTGTCGAGGGTTTGGTGGGATATGCACGACGCAACTACATGGTTCCTGTTCCAAAGTCCGATTCCCTGGAAGAACTGAACCAAAGACTTCTCAAAGATTGTCTTTCCTATGGCGGTCATCAAATTGACGGCAGGGAGCACACGGTCAATGAACTGTATGAGAAGGAAAAGGGGGATCTGTTGTCCCTGCCGGACATCCAGTTCAGCAACCTTGAAACCGCAGGCTGCAAGGTGGATAAATACTCCACGGTCATGGTGGATAAGAATCGATATTCGGTCCCAACAGCGTATGCCTATTGTAAAGTCCGTGTGGTTTTATATGTGGATGAGGTGGAGATATTTTACGGAAGCAAAAAAATCGCATCACATGGGCGACTTTTTGGGAACAACAAATGGAGTCTTCTCCCTGAGCATTATCTTGAACTGATTTTAAAGCGGCCCCAGGCATTTGAATCAGCCCGTGTTATCAGGCAATGGCGTTCGAACTGGCCTGTTTGTCTGGAACGGCTTTTGGATAAATTCTGCCAAAAGCAGGGATATACCAAAGGTGTCAAGGAGTTCATTCTGGTTTTGATGCTCTACAAAGGCCACTCTGCCGAAGCCATCGAATCGGCAGTTGAGACGGCGCTATCATCGGGGGCGGGCTCCAGCCAGGCCGTTAAACACATCTTAATCCATAGAGAATGTGGCAGGGATCAATCGTTTTCAGCCCTGGAAAACTGGCAGACCTTTCCGGCTCCGGACGTATCCATTTACGGACAGATCGGAGGTGGACGATGAACGCCGGTATGAAAGCACTCTTAATTGAGAATCTCAAAAAATTGAAACTGTCCACGATGCTCCGTGAGCTGGAGGGCGTGATCCGTCAAGCGAATCAGGAGAGCCTGAGTTATGAGGAATTCCTTTTAAATCTGAGTGAGGCCGAAGTTCAGACCCGACAGGAGAATGGCCGCAAAAGGCGACTGCAGGAGGCCAAATTCCCCATCTTAAAGCCAATGGAAACATTCGATTTTGATGCAGCTCCCGGACTGGACGTCCGGCTCATGAAGGAGCTTGCCAATTGCGATTACGTGAAAAAAAGCCGCAATATAATTTTTGCTGGGAAAAGCGGCGCCGGGAAAACGCACCTATCCACAGCTTTGGGCATGGAGGCTTGCAAGCAGGGAATCAGGTCCCGTTTTGTCACCGGCTGCGGCCTAGCCAATGAACTTATTGAAGCCAGAGATGAAAAACAGTTAGGCCGAGCAGTCAAACGGTATGCCTCTTACGGACTGCTCATTATTGATGAACTGGGATACATTCCTTTTTCCAAGGAAGGGGCACAGCTGATTTTCCAAATATTGGCGGAACGTCACGAAAGAAAATCCGTCATCATAACCACCAATAAGGGATTTGGAGACTGGACGGAAATATTTGGTGATCCCAGTATGACGGCAGCGCTGCTGGATCGGGTAACGCATAAGGCCCACATCATCAATTGCGACTGGGACAGTTACCGTTTAAAGGAAACATTGAAAAGGAGCCCCAAATGAAAGAAATCACTATATACAATACGTTAAAGGGCAGGCTGGAAACAGTCAGTTTTGAGTTTACAGATGAAAACACCACCTGGTTTGAGGACCTTGAGGATTACTATATTTACAGGATCGCAGATGCGTTCGGCGGACTCCTGGTCCAAGAAACCGGATATACTTATCCGATTCTAATTGGTGACGTATCGCGGTCTGAAATTGGGAAAAGTCAGGAGAAAGCACTGGAGTTGTTGAAGCAAATAACTTAACCCAACTCCGCGAATCGTTGCTGTAAACCATATAAATAGCTTAATTCAAAAATATTTGGCGACTTGAAGGAATGTTTGACTGATTTAAATGGGGGCCAGCCCCCAAACCCCCGGGATTTAACGCATTATAGACATGAGGAAAGGGCCGTACTATCGAGTACGGCCCCATGCCTACGTCACCTGCTTCGGCGCTCGGGTTGCTTCCCAGCAGTTGCCCTATCCTCCGAGCAGGTGAAAACAGCGTACCAGAATATGGATAAATGCAAAACTATTAAATCATAGAGGGGTCAATTTTCGGTTGACGCAAGGGGTCAATTTTCGGTTGACGTTTCGATTTGGGCTCAACATTAACAAACGTCGATTCTACACCTTTATGGCTTCCAACAAAATACCATGGCATAACCTATGGGCCGCCTTATGGCACCTCATTCCTGACCCCTTGTCCGATGGGCGACTTATGATCGCATTAGATGATTTCATCAATCCAAAGACAGGTCGCAACATCTTCGGATGTTCTCATATCTTCGATCATGCCGCAAAGGACAATCAATCCAAATATCCATGGGCACAGAATGTGGTTCTTATTGGTCTGTTAAAGGTCATCAAAGGACGATGGGCTTGTCTCCCCCTTTCACAGCGATTTTATTTGCCCCAAAAGGCCATAAATGCCAAATCGGACAATATGAGGGTTGCCGGAAAGGTCGTTTCTTTCCAAACCAAACTCCAACAAGCTGTCGAGATGGTAATTCAGGTAGCTCAACACTTTGCCGGCGTTGACATAATAATCGTTTGTGACAGCTGGTTCGGAAATAACGGCCTGTTCAAACCCCTCCGCACTAAACTCGGAAATTTTGTTCATTTGCTTTCAAGATTACGTTCCAATACCGTACTGTACTCCATCCCCAAGATCGGTTCTTCCAAAAAGCCGGGAAGACCCAAAAAATATGGCAGCAGGTTGGGTTCGTGCGCTGAAATGGCGGCGGCATTCATGGCGTACGCTTCAACCTATCACGTCTTCCTGTACGGAAAATACCGTGAAGTCAACGCATACTCCCAAATCGTTATGCTCAAAACACTCAAGTGCCCTGTCCGGGTTGTCTGGGTCTTTCGAAAAACACAGTGGATCGCAATCTTCTCCACGGACTTGAAGCTGTCGGTTGAGCAAATTATCGAGTATTATGGGGCCAGGTGGAAAATCGAGTCGGGTTTCAAGGAGATCAAGCAAGACATTGGAAGCAGCAAAAGCCAAACCCGCAATGCACAGGCAGTGATCAATCACATCAATTTTTCCATAATGGCCGCAACAATCATTTGGATCTATGGTTCACGGCTCGAAAACATTCCCGAACGCAGGCACAAGGTCAAGGGTCGCAACAGTTTCGCCTTTTCCGACCTGAGACATATCATCGCTAAGTCCGCATTGAGCGATGATTTTCATGCCGTTTGCAACCAAGACAACAAACTGCCCCGAAAATCTTTCCTGGAGGCGTTGCTGCGCATGGTCGGCTGATCAAGCCGGGGGCATTTTCTGTGAAACTTCAGTTATAAATTACTGAACATTTGTTAAATCTATCCAGTGCTGGCTTTTGAGTGACTGAAAGCGGTATTATCACGAATCCAAAGTAGTTGCAGGGGCGTAGCTGACTTTGGGCCAAGAAATGACAAGAAAGTTTTATTGGCCATTTTCAATAATGCTGTTTGCCTTAGCATGTGGCCTCGCTTTTTCTTCAACAAGAATAGGGAAAGGAATAGATTCCCTGATTCTGGACAGAGTAGCACCCTCTTTAGGCTCACCCCGTGAAGTTGATGACCCGCTTATCATACTGGTGGATGAAAATGACTATTCATCAGCCGGAATTCCTTTGGCGTTGTGGGGAGACCGATTTGTTCCTTTGCTCGAAAAAATTGCCATGGGAAGACCAAAGGCGGTTGGGTTTGACATCATTTTTCCTCAGTTCACCATGAACCAAATTAATGGAGAACATGACCAAAAGCTATTTAAGGCTTTGAGGGCGCTTTCCAATCAATGCCGTGTGGTCTCTGGTTACGGCATTAACCAGCAAGGACTTCTAAAAGAACCATTTGTTTTCTACCAAAAAATTCTCGGCCCGGATGGTTATGGATTTCTGAATGTTACTACCGACGAAGATGGAATTTGTCGTGAACAGATTTTGAGGCTTTCAACAAACGATAGCCCTAGAATGCTTTTCTCGTTTTCCTGGCTTCTATCCGGTGCAAAAGGCGAACCTGCTTTCAAAGTTATGCCGGATTGGCGCAACCCTTCCGTTTTTCCAACTTTGAGCTTTGAGGAGGCGTTGAAAGCAGATCCGGATTACTTCAAGGACAAAATCATCATTATTGGGTTTGATCTGGACTTCGAGGATCGTCATCGCACGCCAGTCTCCAAAAAAGGAGAACCCGGAGTTGTTTTCCAGGCCCGCATAGTTGATGCGATTCGAAATAATTCTATTCATGCAACGCCGTCATGTCCTTACTCTCTCCTCGCGCCGGCTGTTCTTATGATTCTTTTTGCCTTGCTGTTGACCCGAAGGGCTTCTCTTCTGAGGGTGATCTTTTCAGGAACGGGTTTGCTGGCGGGTTTGGCGATTGTTGTTTTCGGGTTTCTAACAGGAGGGATTGTGCTTAAACCTTCTGCTGCGATAATGGGTATACCGGTTGTTTGTATTGCAAGGGTTTTTCAAGGCTACTTGATGGTTAAAGATACATTCGGCCGCTATGTTAGCCGAGAAGTGAGGGACGAAATCCTGTCAGGAAGAGTTCCAGTTGATGGTGAAATAAAGGAGGTCACGGTCCTTTTTGCGGATCTCAGGGATTTCACCTCACTAGTAGAAAGGACTCCTCCCAAAGAAGTTGTGAAGCTCATTAACCGCTATTTCGAAGAAATGGCAAAAGTTATAAGAGATCACAAAGGTCTTGTGCTGCAATTTATTGGAGATGAAATCGAGGCGGTTTTCGGAGCGCCCGTTTTTGTTGAGGATCACCGGAATCTTGCTGTTCAGGCAGGAATTGAAATGTGTAGAAGCATCGAAATCGTGAACCAACAGATCGCGCAGCGGGGATATGCCCCTTTAAGACAAGGCATTGGAATCCACTCCGGGGAGGTTTTGGCGGGTAATATTGGCGGAGGCGGGCGTATGAGCTATGCCCTTGTAGGAGATACCGTTAACCTGGCCTCACGTCTCCAGGGTCTTAATAGGCAATTCGGATCCAAAATAATCATAAGTGGGCAAACACTATCTGGCATTGACAAAGAAATTGCCGTCCAGAAACTTCCCTCTACACCCATTAAAGGAAAAATCAAAAAGGTTGACATTTTCTCAGTGTTATGATGTTTATTTTCTGTAATTAATATCATTCATCGGTTTCATCCAGAAAAGGAGGGAAACCATGAAAAAGCCCTTTCAAATAGCCCTCATAGGCCTATTCTTCCTAACCTTCTTATTACACCCTAAAGCATATTACACCCTAAAGCAGTGGTATGCAATGATCACCACCTTTTTCATGTTGTGTCTCTTGAAGGCAGTCTGATCGATTCATCCGGAAAACCGGTTGAGGAATACGATTCCATTCAAACAGGCCAAAAATACCGGTTGTTGTCGCAGGCGCGAGTCCAATTCGCATCTCAGGATGGTGAGAGAGCCTATGAAGCGGCGGGACCGGGCTATTTGTTTGTTGATTCGGAAGGCAAAGTACTGCTGAATGGAAGCATCATAACCCCAAAACCTTTGGAATCTTTACTTAAAGGCCTGACTGCGAATGTTTCTTCTGGGCAGGATCTAGCGGGATTGCCGTTTCGAGGGATTCTTGTGGTGCCGGATCATGAAAAGCGCTCCTTGGTTTATTGTGTGACGGGCCGTGCAGATGCTGACAATGAAAAAGCACTTGCACAGTTGCAGGAGTCAGCCCTTGAAAATGCCAAAGGCCAGGCGCTTAGCATGGCAATGAAGCATATCGAATCAAACAGACTTGTGAAAGACGGGATTCTGAAATACCGTTTTTTAGGTGCAGATTCTGATAGTGCTGTTTCAATTCTGGAACGTAAGGATCTTGGATTAGAAAACAATCGATACAGAATCTGGATCAAAGCAGAGATCCCCTATGTACTCAGCCCAGAGGGAGA
>ADZZ01000078.1 GCA_000179315.1 delta proteobacterium NaphS2 | reverse complement strand
GAAGCTTGTTCGCATGCATGCCATTTTCGGCGCCAAAAATCCTCATCTCCAGGCACTGGTTGTGGGTGGTGTCACCAGCGTAAAAGATCTCACCCCTGACCGCATTGCGGAGTTCCTCTATATCTGGAAACAGGCTCAGAATTTTGTACGCAACGTCTATATCCCCGACCTGGTGGCTATTGCATCTTTCTATAAGGACTGGGGCAGCATCGGTGGAACCACCAACTTCCTGGCCTGGGGTGATCTGCCCATGAGCGAAAAAGAGCCCGAAAGCCTCTTTCTGCCTCGCGGGGTCATCATGAAGCGGGATCTCAAGGGCGTCAAGATGGCGGATTCAACCAAAGTGACGGAGCATATTGACCGATCCTGGTATGAAAAAGGGAAGGCACTTCACCCCTTTAATGGCGTAACCGATCCCATCAAAGGCGATCCCAAGTATGACACAAACGCCCAGTACTCCTGGTCCAAGGCGCCCCGCTATGAAGGCGAGCCCTGCGAAGTGGGGCCGCTGGCGCGGGTTCTGGTAGCCTATGCCTACGGCAAAAAGGACTTTGTAAGCGTGGTGGATGACACTTTGAAGAAACTTGATATTCCCGTTACCGCGCTCTTTTCCACCCTGGGGCGGACGGCTGCCCGCGGTCTTGAAACCCTGGTGATCGGCAATGCCATGGAAGGATGGATCATGGAATTGGTGGAGAACCTGAAATCGGGTGATACCGCCACCTGCGCCAAGTGGACCATGCCCGACAAGGGAAAAGGCATCGGCCTAAACGATGTGGCCAGAGGTTCACTGGGCCACTGGATAGAAATCGAAAACAAGAAAATCAAGAACTACCAGTACGTGGTACCCTCCACCTGGAATCTTGGCCCACGATGTGAGAACGGCAAACCGGGACCCGTTGAGGAAGCCCTCATCGGAACGCCAGTGGCCGATCCCAAGCGGCCCATCGAGATTCTCAGGACCGTACACTCGTTCGATCCCTGTATCGCCTGCGGTGTCCATGTGATTGATCCTGATTCCAATCAGGTTTATAAGATTAAGGTCGTATAAGGATAGCAACCCCTAAGGCTTGACCACCGTTCAAAAAGGGCGGCGGTTAAGCTCTCTCTTGCTTCCACCGACATAATCCCGTATGGCCGAGCGCCTCAAAACATCCGTGACGGAATCCTGGCTCACCTATGTGGTGGGCCATCCCTGGCATGTCATCGTACCGATTGTCCTGATAACCCTCCTTTTTGCTTGGCAAATGCCGCATCTGCGATTTGAAACATCCATCTACGATCTGACCATCCAAGATCTGCCCCAGACCCGGGAATATGAAGCCTTTAAAAAGACCTTCGGATGTGAAGAGATTGTTCTGGTGGTCGCCAGAACGCCAAATGTATTTGATCCAAAGACATTTGGGGATATTGACGGGCTGGCCAGCCAATTTGAAAAGATCAAAGGTGTGCGACGGGTTATCAGTTTGCCCGGTGTCAAGAGGGCCATGGACATTACGAAAAAGTGGACCCTTTCCGATTTCAAACGGGAGATTGAACCGGTTCTTCTGCTGGAGAAAAATATCGTTTCAAAAGACGGCAAGACCACCGTTATCAGTCTCATCCTGGAAGATATCAAACAAAAAGATCCCGTCATCGCGGAAATACAGGCCTTAATTGAAAAAGAAAGGGCCGAGTGGTCCATGTATCAGATCGGTATGCCGGTGGTTTCAAAGGCTTTAACGCAATATACCGAACAGGATTTCCTGCGGCTGCCCCCCATCAC
>ADZZ01000079.1 GCA_000179315.1 delta proteobacterium NaphS2 | reverse complement strand
AATCGTGTACTCGGACAGAATCCGGTTGTCCTTTTGGTTGCCATTCCCGGCCTGCGTTTTTAAAATCTCCAACAAGCTCCTTTTTCTTGGTGTCAACAGAAATAACCGGTTGGTTATTCTCCTGAAATACTTTTACCTGGTTGTAAATATAGCGAAACTGGGCATCGCGGTCCGGATGACGGGAACCTTCACGAACCTTGCGGTTCGCTTGGAGACTGTAACCCAAATCGGCCAACAGTTCCGATACCTTTTGCCGACCGATTTTGTGCCCCATAACCTGCAAAGCTCTCGACAGCTGCCTCGTGCTTTTGCATGTCCAGCGCAGTGGCGATTCGGGATCGCCTCGGGTGGTTGGTTCAACCATCCCTTCCAAGTCACGAAGGATGATCGGGTTGACCTTGGTAATAGGTTTTCGACCACCCCCTCTGGCCCGTGTTCGATTGGTAGCAGGCTTTGCAGCATTTGACGGTTCAATTTCTTTGAGGCCCTGATAAATAGTTGTTCTTGAAAGGCCTGTAGCCTTGGAAACAGCTGATATACCACCACGACCAAGAGATTTTGCCTCTGCGGCAGCCCACAGGCGACGGCCTTTTTCATCAAGAATTGGAAGGAGCGTATTAAACTTTTCATTCACTATCGGTTCGATTTTATTTTCCATAAATTACCGATAGCATAATGACGCTATTTGTTCAAGTTATTTATGGACAGATTCTAAGTCGCCCATCGGACAAGGGGTCAGGAATGAGGTGCCATAAGGCGGCCCATAGGTTATGCCATGGTATTTTGTTGGAAGCCATAAAGGTGTAGAATCGACGTTTGTTAATGTTGAGCCCAAACAAGGTATTGAGGCAACGCAACACGTTTGAAGAGATAGATGAAGTGAAAGGGATGATGAAAGCCAGGATGGCATAAGAGAACCAGTGTGCTCGTTCCCTGCCGAGATTGGTGGAAGAAAAAGCATTTTGTAGAGGCTTTAAGATATCGTTTAGAATAAACATGTTGCCAAGCTCCTTTCCGATGGAATATCAATAAGTTGTTATCGAATCCTATCACGAGATGGAGCGAATTTCAGGGTAAAAGTTAAATACTAGTTGATTTATTGGCATAAA
>ADZZ01000080.1 GCA_000179315.1 delta proteobacterium NaphS2 | reverse complement strand
GATCTTTTTCAAAAGGGTAGTGGGTCAGCCCATAGACCTTTTTATACATAGCCATCCCCCTTTTCGGCTTCGGAGATCCTGCTGAAGTTAACAGGTTGTTTGGGTCTGCTTTCCCGCTTATGATCGACGGCCTTTTCAGGATCAAGTGCTTCAATGGTTTTAGACGGGCGATCACGTTTCACAAAGCAATTGGCGTAGGTGTCCACCAGTTTCGCCTTTTGGACGAAACGGCCGTTGTGACAGACCTTTATCTCTTTGCCCTGCTCGGAAGGGTTGTAGCGGAGTGTTACGGTCTCTCCCACCAGGGAAGCGTCAATTTCATAGGCCATACCGTTCAGACTTACGGTACGGTCTTTCTGCACTTTGCGTTTTGATTCAAAAAGGAAAAGGTCGTCCAGGTCATCGCCCGGTTCGGGATATCGGACCTTCTCACCCACTCTGGCCCAGCGATCAAGGGGCGTTTCGCAGAGACTCCGATGGGGCGAACGGTGGTACTCTGTTTCGATATAGGTCCAAAGTGCTCTGTTGATCGCTTTCAGATTCAACATATGTTTTTCCGAAAGCATCGGGAGAAACTGCAATCGTACCGTTCTGAACCATCTCTCGATTTTTCCCTTGGCCGCTGCATGGTAGGGTCTGGCGTGAATCAGGGTTATGCCGAGTTTTGCGCAGACCAGGGATAAATGCTGTGACCGGAAAGCTGATCCGTTATCCACAAAAAGCCGCATGGGGATACCTCGCCTTAAAACGGCTTGTTTCAACACCTCCAGAAGGCAGC
>ADZZ01000081.1 GCA_000179315.1 delta proteobacterium NaphS2 | reverse complement strand
CCGTAAAATCMAACCGGCTTCCCGCCAGATCGGCCAGTTTGCCTGTGGCCTGTTGACCGTTTCCCAATTCGGCATCGGCCTGTTCAGCGTCAGTCAATTTACCATCACGGGTTATGTGTTGGCACAGATCGGCTTGGCCTATTCGCTTATCGCCCAGATAGGCATTTATGTTCATGAAGGATATGGACGGATCGTAAAAAGTGTAGCTGATATTTTGAAAGTGATCTGAAAAA
>ADZZ01000082.1 GCA_000179315.1 delta proteobacterium NaphS2 | reverse complement strand
ATATCGATATGCTGATGCAGGGCGTTCACCCATATCGCCTGTGCGTTATCGGCGCGCCATTTCGATAAGCTTTTTGCAACCTCGGCATCTTTCGCCAGATCAGAACATGCAATGGCGTATCGCCATCCAATCCAGCGCTATCGATCTTAACTTCGGCTTCGCCCAACTCAGCAGGAAACAATGCATCTGATGTTGATTGTAGCAACTCTTCAAGCCGACTGGAAATCATTTATTATCCTGCTATGGTTGGCTGGCCTAATAGATACAGGCGTCCAGTATTGACAAGACTTCAGAAAGCAATTCGTCACCGCCATGATCGATGCGTTTGGCACGACGAGCGCGGAAATCAACCGATTTAACTTGCTCCACCATAATAAACCCAGTGAGTTTGCTATGTTGGGGGATGGGTACGTGAAACGGGAAATCACGCTCTGTATTTGTAACCGGGCACACAATTGCCAATCCAGTGCTTCGATTAAATAGATCCTTACTTACAACCAATGCAGGATGTCGCCCTTTTTGTTCATGACCGGATTGGGGGTTAAAGGTAATCGCGATAATGTCCCCTTGTTTCGGGACATAAGCTGCCATTTACCATACCTCCTTACCAACCGGTTTACCCCAATCAACCTCTCCGGCTTGATAATTTTTAGGAATTCGTGCAACAAGGTCCTTAAGATTATGCTTGCCACGGATCATTTTAGCAGGTGCGATAATCATAATTCCGTCTTTTACACTGATATCAACCTCATCACCGACCCCAAGCTGAGCATCGCTGAGTAGATTTTTATTAAGACGAAGCCCTTGACTATTTCCCCATTTCTGTATTTTTGCAAGCATTTGATCACCTCCTAATGTATATCCGAAGTATATCCATCATTTCCGGAACGGTCAAGAATTATTTTAGGCCGACAAGTAATTATAAAGATCTGTATATAACCACATTTGTAATGTTGCACAGAATATGCAGAAGCGATTATTTCAGCGTGCTTCAGGAGGCTTATTCAGAATCTTCTTCACGAATCGTATAGTGACTAAAGTTTCACCGTTTTTGAACCTTTTCCAATTTTTCCAGCCAGTTCCGCGCATTTTTTTTATTATGCGCAGAGAATTTTGGCACGAAAAATGAAAATTTTTTCAATTTTTATGCCAATAAATTCAACTAGTTATTTAACTTTTTACCCTTGAAATTCGCTCCATCTCGTGATAGGATTCGATAACAACTTAT
>ADZZ01000083.1 GCA_000179315.1 delta proteobacterium NaphS2 | reverse complement strand
AACGGGTCGAACCGCTGGGTTATGGAAATCCCGCGGGAGTGTTGCACCCGAACTGTGCATTACACCGCACAACTGTGCGGGCCGATACGCTCTCGATTCTTAGATCAGCCGAAAAAAAACCATTATATCAGGATATTGTAGTTCTGGCACGTTTTTTGATAACAGATCGTGGTATATCCTGATTGAATGTTTTGCTTTTTAGCATTCACTCATCAATACACTAAAAGAAAGCGATTGTTGCCATGAAAATATATCAATCGGTCCCCCTGCCCATGCACCTGTTGGCCATCCTGTGGTTGGCACTCATTCTGGCACTGCCCCATGCAGCTCAGGCCGAGGATCCCCATGCCCTTGATCCGGCCGGTGACATGACTTTTTTTCCCAGCCTGCCCGGTCTGAGGAACAAAGTTTACAAGAATCAAAATGGTCAAAAGCGCCATCTCTCCGAGGCGGTCGTTTTGCGCCGAAGTGAAATCAAGGACGGCCGTGGCACGGTACCGCCGGGCGGACTTTTTTATGTTTCGGAAACCGATCACGATGCCGCCCCCTTTCAGGGAGATCCCTTTCTGGTGCTGGGGGAGCACGCCATCCTGGTGGGACTGGCAACCGATCTTCAAAAAGTGAGGGATTTTTCGGTGAAACGCGGGCACAAACCCATGGTGGGGGATACGGGGTATCGGCTCTGGTTCGACTATTCAACGGATCACTATGAACGCCCCTACGCGGAACTGGCTCTGATCCAGCCTTCAGGCGGCTGGCCCCTGGAGTTTCCCATCGCCACACGGTTTGCGCCGCGGGAAGCGGTGATGAAGCTGGATCAGAAGGAAGGGAACGCGGAACAGTTGGAGAAATTCTATCTGGATCGGGAGTACCAGTACGGCATCACCCGGTTTGTGGCGAAAGACGTAGGTTTTGATCAGGTAAAATTTTCCGAAATTCAGTTTCCCGTCATCAAAAAGGCGGTCTTTTCCATGACCCGGCCCATTACCCTGGAGGTGCGGCAGGAAACCTTTCGCTGGTATTTCGACAAACGCATCTACGCCTTCAGGCGGCCCAACGGTTTTCTGGTGCGGGTCACCAATTTTGCAGGCACCCGGGTTCTGGGCGAAAAACTTATCAAGCCGGTCACGGCCCAGGGCTACAAGAGCATCATGTCCGAACAGGGTGACTATTATCTCGCCCTTCCGGATCATGACCTGCACATTGAACTGTATATTGAACCAACGTGGAACAAAGAGTCGGATCTGGTCCCCTGGTCAACGGGCAAAAGCCATGGATACAAGCGCGGGACCATCAACTTTGTCATCTATCGAAATCTCGTGACCGTCAAAAACCGGCAGCCCTGGCCCCTGGATGATCGCTACCGGGTGATGCTGGAACCCCATCTCATGACCGGGATGCTTAAGCGCCTGGTGATCGAAAACGCGAACAAAATCACCTTTGACAATCAAAACACCACCCATAAGGGCCCCGTCAAATGGAGCCATTTCCGGAACCGGCCGGCTTTTACGGTAACCGCTGAGAAATTTGATAAAGACAAGGTTTACGACGAATATCTGCGGGATTCCTTTTTTGTGCGCACCGACAACATGGTGCTTTGGCCCAAGGACGGAAGGTACAACCTGGACTTCTTCGTGGGCAACTCACCGGTGCTGGAGCCGATCCTGGAAAGCACCTTTCTGACGAGACTGGCGGATACCAGCTTCGGCAATGTGGTGGAGGAATCGGTGTTCACGTCCTATCCAAAAGTCATCTCCGACGCTTCCTTTTTCGAACCCGATCATACGGCCCCCTTTGTCCCGCGGGTCAAGGGCCTTATGCGTCGCATCAACCGCAATCGGAAAAAAGAACGGCTGCTGTCCGCGGAAAGTGTCTTCATCCGGGGCAGTTACGTGGATTACCAAAAAGGCGAAATCGTGATTCCACCGGCAGGATTGTGTTACTCCTCCCGAAATGCCCGGAACATTCGAACCCTGGCGGGAGAACCCTTCTTCATGCTGGGGAAAAAGGCCTATCTGACCACCTTTGATTCAAGCACCTTTGTGCGCAAGCATTTTGACCTGGATCTGTGGAAAAACCAGCCCATGGGGGATGGCAACCTCATGTACTGGCAGGATGAACTGCTGGGAATCCGGAACAAGGCCCTGCGGTTTACGGGATACAAATATCTGGATGACCGGCCCGTTGCCGAATTGAGCCTCATGAAGTATTCCGGAAACCGCTGGGGGGCGCACTTCTTCCTGGCCCAGGGGCTGGACCCTGAGGGTGGAAACCGTTACAAAATGCCGGAGGTGTTCGCGGAAGGGGCCACCTATATCATCCCCGAGTATGTGGGGAGCAACTATGTAAAGATCAAGGAGTTCGGCACCCCATCCATCGAGGCCATCAGCTTTACCTATAAAAAACCGGTTTCCAAGCTGCTGGGTGCCGGCGAGAGCACCCCCTTGGGCAAATTCACGCTGGAATGCGTGGCCCTGGATGAATCGAAAAAAACCGTCAGCCTGGTGTTAAAGGATGCCCGAGGCAAAGAGGTGGCTTCAAAGGTCCTTGGCCCCCTGGATGAGAAAACCGTTTCCCTGCTGCCCCAGTTTCGTGAAGCCGCCAGATCATTACAGTTGATCTATAAGGATATGCTGGCGGAAATGGACGTTATGAAGCCCTTTGACAAAGGGAAGGCCCAGGTGTGGCTTTATACGGACATTCAGGAACTGAAGCGGGATACGCCCTTTGAATTCGATCCTCGATTCATGGTACGGCCGGATGTGTGCGGTCACTGCTATCAGTTCAATGAAATTTTGCTGGACAACCCCGATCCCATTATCCTGGATAAGGCCCATCCGGTCTATGACGGCCCCAAGGGGGAGGACGGCAAACCGCTCTTCAAGATCGTCATCGACCGGTTCGACGGTGAAATGATCCATGCCTGGCATATCGAAACCCAATATAAAGGCAAGGTGTACAAGACCGAAAACCTGGCCTTCCGGCCCCGAAACAATATCGATGTGCTGCTGGGGGTGACCGGCACCATCGAGGGCTTTTTGAGGCTGTCCATGCTGCCGAGACTGGGTTTCATGGAAAACTGGCGCGTCAGTGCCAAAGCCCCTGCCATGAAGGTCTCCGGCGCCGTCAATACCGGCGGATCGGCCCATATTCGACGCTAACAACCGATAATCATAAATGAGGATAGATCCCATGACCTCTCAAACATTGACCACAGGCACCATCCCACAGGACAGCGTGGGTTACGATCAGACCCGGCGGTCCATTTTCAGTGCGCTTTACAGCTTTCGGGAGGCATTGCCGGGACTTCTGGCCATGCTCATGATCTCTATATTCAGCAACAATCTGCCGGGGGTACCCAATCCGTTGACCCTGCAGAATCTGTTGCACTGGCTGGACGGCGTGATCGGGCCCATCCATCATCAACCTTTCTTTCAGATACTAAATTCCAATTTTGTATGGAACCCGCTTTTTCTGGGGGTTCTGATCGGCAATATCTTCGGCGTGCCCAATTGCTGGAAACGGGGACTCAGCTATATCCATATGCTCATGCCCCTGGGGATCATCATGCTGGCGCCGCATTTCATGGTTTATCGATCGTTCAAGATCGGGCTTGCACCGATCCTCATTTGCGTGGGAGCGCTCTTCGTCACAGCAACCCTGACCCTGTTGATTTCCCGGATGGTGCGTCTGGATGATCGGCACGGATCCGTCATCGCGGGGGGACTGGCCACCGGAGATCCGCACGCCTCCGTAATTCTCATGCCTCTTATCAAGGCCAAAGGGGGACAGGTGGTCAATTCCTTTTTCTGCCTGATTCTTTTCGGGTTGGTGGCCCTGACGCTTCTTCCTCTTTTTGGGAAATGGATGGATCTGCCTCAAACCACCTTCGGCCTGTTTTCCGCCCTTGGCATCGGCAACGGGCACCAGGCCCTGACCGCGGCCTACAATTACGGTTATGAAGCGGGCAGATATACCTATTGGTATGACATCGGCCGACACGTGCTCATGCCGGCCGGATTTATCTATGTATTCATCGTTATGTTTCTGCGCCAGCGCAAAAATTCCGACAATCCGAAGGTCATGGCCACCCGGGGTATTGAGAAGTTCCCCCCCTGGCTCATGGTGTTCCTGTTCTTCTGGGTCCTGGCCTGCCTGCATGTGTTTCGCGAACCGGCCCGGGAAGTGATTTTCAATCTGGTGATTTGGGATTTTTCCCTGGCCGCCTCGGCCCTGGGCTTGAGCCTGTCGTTTAAGGACATTTTCGTAAAACCCGGACTCAAGGGGTTTCTGGTCACATTCATAGCCGGGTTTCTGCGCATCGGGCTGTTGATGCTGGCCCTGTGGATCTGCATCAAAACCGGGCTGCTGCCCGCGGCATAAAGGAGCTTTTATGGAAAACCAACGCACCACCGACGACACGGGATTCGATTACATGGCCAACAAAGGCCGGGAGGAAAAGGACCGGGATATGCTCGGGGTGATCCTGGCCGTTGTCCTGGTCATCTGCATGACTCTTTTTCAATACTGGCTCTGGTATTAAAAAGACGGGAGGAGAACATGTTTCTACAAACAGTATCCGTATTGGTGGCCGCACTGCTGGTAATAAGCGGCGGCGCGGCGATTCACCTGGGGGTTTTCAAGGCCGGTCGGCATGGTATGGGTTCCACGCGCAAAGCCCTCACCGGATTGGTTTCTTACGGGGTGGCCGCGCTTTACTGGTACGGCGCCTATGGATTTCATTCTCTGGGCTGGTAAGGCCGGCCCATTATGCACAAAGGAGGTTCATGATGACTAAAAAATGGATGACACTGTTGCTTTCGATGCTGGTGACAATTTCGTTTAGCGCCGGCGCTCTGGCCGAGGACAAAAAAGGGAAGCTCAACATCAACAAGGCCACCGTGGAAGAATTGGCCAAACTCCCCGGCATGACCCAGGAGATTGCCGAAGGTATCGTGGAACTGCGCAAAGAGCGGGGCGAATTCGTGGACATGTCGGAACTGCTGGATGTGGAGGGGGTGGATAACCGTTTGCTCCGCAAACTGGAGCCGTTGATTACCATCGAGAAGGTTTCGGGGTGCAATTGCTGAAAAGGAGGTGAATATGCGTCGCTTCGGATATGCGGCAGGGGCACTCCTTTTAGGTGTCCTGGTGATGACCGCACCGTTTGTGTCGGCCGAGCTTTTCGGCGATTATGTGGGGTATAAGGCCTGCGGGCAATGCCACCAGGAGATTGTGGAAAGCTGGAAGAAAACCCCCCACGCCGCTGCTTTCGAGACACTGGCGGATCAGGGGGAGGAGAAACTCAAAAACCCCGGATGTGTCCGGTGCCATGTGGTGGCCATGGACGCTGAAGGGGGATTTATCGATGTGGAATTGACCCCGGAGCTGAAGGGGGTCCAGTGCGAGTGCTGCCACGGTCCCGGGCTCAAGCACTCTGAAACAGAGGATGCCTCGGACATCAAGGGGAGACCCGACGAGGCGGCCTGCCGTGTCTGCCACACCAAGGGGCAGGACAAGAATTTTGATTTTACAGTCAAATCCAAGCTGGTTCACGCCAAGTAGGAAGGAGACAATAGAATGAAACGCATGTTTGTTTTGACCCTCATAGTGTTGGCAATCTGGGCATCCCCAGCCATCGCCGGTCTTACGGCCAGTCCCGGTCAAATCGAGTTCGGAAATCTGAAAGAAGGTCCTCCGGCGCAAAAAAGTGTCATCCTCACCAATACAGGAGATGCTCCCACCAAAATCACAAATGTGAGCACCAGTTGCGCCTGCACCACCACCAAACTGAGCCGGCAGGAACTGGCACCGGGGCAGACCGCAGACCTGACCATTACTTACCAGACCTATAAGTATGCCGGAAAATTCGACAAAACCGTGACCGTTGAAACCGACGACAAACAGGCCCCCAGGACCATTATTCATCTGGTGGGGAACGTGGCGCCCATTCCCATGGGCGTTTTGGACATGAACCCCCGGAAGGTGGACGTGGGAAATCTCACCCTCAATCAGCCGAAAAAGATTGAGATTCCCGTTCAAAACACCGGTGATGCGCCGTTAAGGGTCAACAAAGTGTCGTCCATCAAGTTCAAGAAGACCTATTACGACTCGGGGGATCAGGGCATCCGGATACCAGCGGGTGAGACCAAGTCCGTACCCGTGACCATCGTGCCCCAGAAAGCGGGACGATTCCTGGATATCATTCTGATTTACGCCAAGGATGCCCGAAACGACGTGGGCAATGGGTATAAGGCTGTCCTGGTGGGGAAAGTGCAGTAAGAGCTTGCCTTTCTTGTCAAGAACACTACGATGAAAAAAGGGATGGTCCAAGACCATTATGCCGACCTTTGTGAAGGCGTTTTTTCGAGAAAAAATCCGATCCGGTCTTCAAATTTTTCCACCTTACGGTATCCCAGATCAATGGTACGATTGATCCTGCTATTGTCCAGGGTAACAAACTTGACCGGTGGCATTTTGTCCGGACAGATGATCAGGGCACGGGCGGCTCTTCTTGGGCCATCCGTTCTAATAGGGACACCTGGGTATTGTACAGTTGCGCTGCCTCCCATAGCCTTTCCAGCATCCATTCGTGCTTCTTGAAATATCGCCAGAAAAGAGCCCTTTCCAGAAAATTCGGAGGTTCATTTTCACAGTCCGTGGGTTTTGTGAGTATTGCCAGGAACTTCGAAACATCTTTGTTTGGAAGCCCTTGCAAAGGAAGGGGGTTTATGGTTCCGCCATCCACATATTCGCAATCATTCATGGTAACGGTTGTGGGGTAACAGCCCGGCACGGCCAAACATGCTTTGAACACGTCATAAATGTCATGTTCCATGGGGCTGAAAAACACCTGTTTTCCTTGGGGAACCGAGGCGGCTGAAAAGCGGCATTTCATTTTGCAGGCGAACAGGGCATCCTGGTTCAGTGGAAATCTCTTCTTGAAAACATCGTAGACCAGGTAATCAATATTTAAAAAGGGTCTTTTCTCGGAAAGGGCGATGGTGGCAGCGGGAATGTTTTGATAGCAGACAAGTTTTGAGTTGGTCAGTTCATTTCGCCAGACTTCTTCCATTTCCTCTCGCTGGCCCGAAGCGAAATAGGCCAGTGTCGGTACGCTGGCCGAAACCGCGACGGCGAAATCGAAATCAACGAGGTTTTTGTCCATCAGGGCCATCAACGCTCCTGCGACAAAACCGGCCCGCATGGCTCCACCTTCCAGAACGAGTCCCAGCATGGCGATCACCTCTTGGATTCTTATTCTTTGAACGTCACCCCTTAGATCCTGGCTTCTTATGCCACATCTTAACTTCGGTGTTCAATTATCCCACATGACTTTTGAAATTTAGGGAATATGCAATTCCATCCTTTCGGCTAACAAATTTAAAATATTTAGATGTAACAGTAAAGCGAATATTTCAATAATTTTCCACAAATAAAGGGCACAAATATGGGACTTAGGCAGTCTATCGGGAATGGGTTGAAAAAACGATTCAAAATATCTATCATGTTTACCTGGTTCCAAAATAATAGTGTTGAGTGTGTTTTCATTCTTCCCGCGGGGGTTTTAGCAATGAAAAAGTGTCGTTTTTGTGTGGTGCTGGTGGCAATTTCGTTTTTATTCGTTATTTCGGCATTTGCCGGCGGCACCATGTGGGTCGCCTCGGAAAACGCCAAACTCAAGTCAGCGCCGAAAGCCTCTTCAACAACTGTTTCCACGCTTGCCGTAGGGGTCAAAATATCCGTTCTGGAAACCGAAAAGCGGTGGTATCGAATAAGGGCTGCTTCCGGCGAAGAAGGATGGATGTATCGCGGCAAACTCTCAGACACGCCACCTTCAAATGAAACTGAGAGTTCCGACAATCTCTTTTCGTCCATGCAAAGCAGCAGAATCAGTGCCGATGAAGCCCAGACCTCCCGAAGCATTCGCGGGTTGAGCAAGGAGACGGAACAATACGCAAAACAGCGGGGAACACCGGAGGTTTATAAAAAAGCCTTGGACGAGGTGTTGGCCATCCGTATCACCAATAACCAAGTGGATCTCTTTTTAAAATCAGGAAGAGTCGGCGAATATGCGCCGTGAAGCGGGAATTGTCAGCACCACTAATTTTAATAAACGGAGTAGAATCCAGCCATGAATAGAAGGATTGCAATCGTTTTTTTTGTATCTTTGATCTGTATAATGATGGTCTCTATGGTTTTTTCCGGCACTGATCACAGGATAGCAAAAGGCAATACCACAGCCCCCCTGCAACTTGCCGGACTACTGGATAAACTTTTGGATCCCGAGAGTAAAGAAAGCAAGATGCTGTCCGGAGCCGTTTCCATCTTGGGGTCCACTTCCGAAATGGACTATAAGTCTGAAAGAACCATTGGCGAAAGCCTGGCTCTTGAGGGTTTCCGCCGCTATGGGCTGCCGGTAAAGGACCCAGAGCTTCAAGAGTATGTGAACCTGGTGGGAAATGCGGTGGCGAGGAACTCAGGTCGACCCGAAATCCCCTATAATTTTGTGGTGGTGGAAAGTCCTTTGCAGAATGCTTTCAGTTGTCCGGGGGGCATCATTTTTATCAGCTCAGGCCTTTTAAAAACCATTAAAAGCGAAGATCAGCTGGCGGGTGTTTTGGCCCACGAAGTGGCCCACGTGGGACACAAGCATGCGCTGAAGTCCATACAGCGGGCGCAATTTTTTAACGGTGTTGGAAAGATTACCGCCGCTACAATGGAAGGTGAAAAAGGGAAAGAGTTTGAAAACATGATCGGCAGCCTACAAGACACTCTCTTTGACAAGGGGCTTGACCAGGGCATGGAATTTGAAGCGGACGTCGGCGCTCTCGAAACCGCCTACCGGACCGGTTACGACCCCAACGGATTTGTAGGCGTGTTGAAAGAACTGAAAAAAATCCAGTCCCGTTCCACGCAGAAAGGCTCCTGGTTTTCCACCCATCCGCCCCTTTCAGAGCGTATCCGGAAATGCGAAAGCCAGCTTGGCCGCTACCCTGATGCCGAGAGCCTGGCTCACCTTCCGGACCGGTTCCTTAAATATCAAAAACGTGTTTCCCATTGATCCGTTTCCATTTCCATTTGCAGCCACCTACTCCGGTGGGGGATGCAATATACACAATCTACCCCATATACAGATCCCCCTGCTGCTGACTACATGTAATGCTAACCGATTGTATGGAAAAATTTTGATTCAAAAGCCAAACTAAGGAGGATCAGACCATGAGTGAAACCAAAAGACCAAAGACAGTATTACGATTAATGACCAGCCTGTGCGCGGTCGCCATTTTTTTATCGCTTTCCCTGCCGGCAGTTGCCCAGGAAGATCTTGAACCTCAAATCCTGGTGGATCAGGCCCTTGTTAGTCTGAATAACTTTGTGAAACAGCCGGATATGGAATGGCTGAAGACTCATCTGGGTGATTCAAAAGGTGTGCTGATTGTCCCACAGCTCCTGAAAGCGGGATTCATTTTTGGCGGTTCGGGAGGACGGGCTGTAATGCTGGTACGGGACCCCAAAACGGGAAAATGGAGCCAGCCCGGCTTTTACAGCCTGGGTTCCGTGAGTTTCGGCCTACAGATCGGTGGCGAATCATCGGAAGTGATCATTCAAATTAGAACAGAGCGGGGGCTCGAGTCGCTCTATGGCACTTCCTTCAAGCTGGGCGGCGATACGTCCGTAGCCGTCGGCCCCGTGGGCGCGGGTGCGGCGGGAAAGGGTGTGACCGCCGACTTGGTGTCCTTTTCCATGGCTCAGGGCGCCTATGCCGGACTTTCCCTGGATGGATCCATGGTCAAGGTCAATGATGATTTTAACAAGGCTTATTACGGTAAAGCCGTCAGACCGGTGGATATTTTTGTAAAAAAAGATGTAAGCAACCCCGGATCGAAGAAACTTCGCGAGGCCCTGGTAAAGGCTGAAAAAGAAAAATAGAAGGAAAAAGCCATCCATTTATTCCAATTTGCCATCTGTTTATTGATGACCTCCACTGGAAACTATGAAGCGGGTTTTTTGCCTGCTTCATAGTTTTTTTAATCATGAAGTTTCTGCCTCGCGTTTGCGGTGCCGGGCCCGAAGATGGCCAACGCCCCGTCTTTATACAACCCATCGTAATCCTGGGGAGGAATGACACCGCCGATGACGATGGGCATCCCCTTCTGGCCGAGGTCGTCGAGGGCTTTTCGCAGGGCCGGAACCAGGGTCAGATGGCCTGCCGCCAGGGAACTGGGACCAACGATATCGAAAGCGAGCTGTTCGGCCACGAGCGTGGCGCTTTTGCCGGAGCCCAGACCCGGCAACAGGGTCGGTTTGAGGTTGCCGACGGTACCAGTATTTTTTTGGACGAGATTGGCGAATTGCCGCTGGAATTGCAGGCCAAACTCCTGCAGGTACTTGAGGAAGGGGCATTTGAGCGCCTGGGGAGTTCCCATACCATCAAGGTCGATGTGCGGGTGATCGCCGTCACCAATCGCGACCTGGAGGAAGAAGTCCGTAAAGGGCGGTGCAAAGATCACATAGTAGGGGTGCTCCAATCAACCAACTGGCGCATCGATGATGCAAAAGGCGCCGCCCTTATTTTAGGTTTGAATCCTTCCACCCTGCGGTCCCGCATGCGCAAGCTCGGAATTCGGAAGCCATAAATCATTCCCGCGATATTTAACGATTTCTTGATATTTCGCTAAAAATCATGTTCCCAAAACGGCGTCTCGAATCCGGTTTATGAAGATTATTTCTTGGAAAATCAATGGACTAAACATACTGATTGTTATTGTGAAGGATTGGCATGGATCTTGATATTTAAAATTTTTATTCAGGCCTTATAAGAATGAACAATCGCATGCGCTATGGAAAAATCTGCAAATCAAATGGTCACCATGAGGTGTATTATGAGTAGAAGGAACCCGTTTATAAAAATGCAACCAGATCATTAAAAAAATATGTAAAACAAAAAGAAGGAGGTTATTATAATGAAAAACATAATGCGTTTGATGCTTGTTTTCATGCTGGTTTTTGCGGTGGTGCCTGCTTTCGGGGCTGAAGTCATGCAGATGTGGCGCTGCCAGGTGGACGATGACGCCACCGAGGAAGACGTGGATGCCATGGCCCATGAGTGGCTCGATGCCGCAAAAAAGATCCCCGGTGGTGAGAATTTCAAAGCCTTTGTGAATTATCCGGTTGTCGTCAACGCCCCGGGCGAAATTGACATCTTATTTGTCGTCATCGCCCCTTCAATGGCGGAATGGGGAAAATTCTGGGACAGCTATGTAAATTCTCCGTCCGAGGGGATGGACAGGGTAGACAAGAAATATAAAGAAAAAATCGCATGTCCCAGCAGTGCTTTGTGGGAGGTCCGAAGGGTGAAATAGATGATGTAAATCACCTGCTTCCTATAGACTTAGCCCGATATGACCTTACGTAACTACCCACAATCATGGCTGATCGCCTGCGCGGAGGAATCCGGAGCTGATTGCGCGAAAGTTGCTCAGATAGGCAATACCTCAATTCGGCGAATAAGGTTACTGATCGGAGGGAGGAATCGGAACGTCTATCTCAAACTCGAAGGCGACAACCCGGGCGGATCCATCAAGGATCGTACGGCGCTCAGCTTGATTCGAAGCCTTGAGAAAGCCGACCAGCTGAGTACGGGCGCGCGGTTGGTTGAATCATCTTCTGGCAATCTGGCCATCAGTTTGGCCATGCTCGCTCGCGACAGATGCTATCGGTTTACCGCGGTGGTTGACCCCAAGATCACCGCGGAAAACATTCGTCGGCTCAAAGAGCTGGGGGCCGAGACGATCCTGGTTGAAAAGCCCGACAAAACCGGCGGGTACCTCCTATCCAGACTGACGCTGGTAAGGGAAATGCTCGCTGAAGATCCCGGACTGGTTTGGACGAACCAATACTCGAACGCGGCCAATCCCATGGCCCACTATTCATGGACTGCGCCTGAGATTTTCCGGCAGATGGCGCACAGGGTGGACGCCGTTTTCGTGGCCGTTTCCACGGGCGGCACGCTGGCGGGCATCGGGCGATACTTTCGCAAAACCAGTCCTGAAACGCGGATCATCGCGGTTGACGCCAGAGGGTCGGTGGCCCTGGGCGGCGTACCGGCCGTTCGGAGGTTGACCGGCATGGGTTCCAGTCAGCGATCCGAGTTCGCGGGCCCCGAACTCTACGACGAGCTCATCTTTGTCGGCGATCGTGAAGCGTTTGCCTTCTGCCGGGCCGTGGAGACCGCCACCGGAATAAAGCTCGGTGGTTCGAGCGGCGCCTGCTTGGCTGCCTGTGCCCGGTACCTGCAATCCCACGGGACGGCCGAACGGGTGGTCTGCATTTGCGCGGACCGTGGAGAACATTACGCGTCCTCCATCTTCAGCGACGCCTGGCTGGCGGAGAACGGACTGGATATCGGTCCCCCTCATCTGGGTTCAGTGAGCAGGATCCAACTCTAGAAATGAACACCATGACGGACAGCCTGCTAGTGCTTACCGCCGGAGAGGTGAAGTCGCTCCTGAAAGGTAGGGAAAAAGACGTTGTCGATGCTGTGAGCGAAGCATACCGGACCCATTCGCTGGGGCAGAGCAGCCTGCCCCATTCGAGCTTTCTACGCTTCGCGGACAAGCCGCGCGACAGAATCATTGCGCTGCCCGCTTTTCTGGGTGGCAGCGAACCCGTGGCCGGCATGAAGTGGATCGCCTCCTTCCCCGGGAATGTGGCCCAGCGAATGGAACGGGCTTCTGCGGTCATGGTCCTCAACTCCGTCAATACGGGCAGGCCGGTAGCCCTGCTGGAGGCATCGCGGATCAGCGCCCAGCGGACGGCAGCCAGCGCAGCCCTGGCCGCCGGGCATTTGACTTACGGAAAAGACAACCTGTCTGTCGGACTGGTCGGCTGCGGGGTGATCAACCGGGAGATACTGCATTTTCTGCTGGCCGTTCTGGGCGTACCCGGTAGATTGCTGGCGTTTGACATTGACGCCTCCCGCGCCGTTTCCTTCCTGGAAAACTGCGCGCCGGAGTGCGCCGAGGCCGAACGCACGGTCGCCGGCAGCCTGGCGGAGATCGCCGCCGAGTGCCGAGTGGTTTCCTTTGCCACCACGGCGCTGGCCCCCCACGTGGGTCCCGAGGTCCGCTTCCGGCCGGGCAGTACCATTCTGCACGTCTCCCTGCGCGATCTGACGCCTGAGGCGATCCTGTCGGTTGACAACGTGGTGGACGACATCGATCATGTCTGCCGGGCGGAGACTTCCGTGCATCTGGCCGAGCAACTGGCGGGCAGCCGGGAATTCATCCGGTGTACGCTGGCGGATATCCTCCTGGGAAAGGCATCGCCCAGAACGGACGTGAACGGCGTGACGGTCTTCAGCCCCTTCGGCCTCGGCGTTCTTGACCTCGCCGTCGCCCGGCTGGTGTGCCATCTCGCCGAGGAGGCGGGCATCGGCTTGCGGGTGGCGGGGTTCCTGCCCGGCGGGTGAAGGGTTCGAGCAGGCCCCGATGCGCGTGCGCCGGTTGCGTTGCGGTGCACCTTTGACGGCGCGGCGCGTTTCGGTGACCTCGTGAATTGGCATATAATCCCTAGTGAAAGGATTTGAGTCCCAATGTCAGTCGTCTGGAGCTGCAATGAGTGGGATCAGATGGAGGAAGTGATCGTGGGGAATCCGCTGCGCGCGCGATTTCCGGCACCGGACCTGAGTACCCGCCTGGCGGAGTTCCCGGATCGTCCGATCGAACAAATACCGCGGGGTCCCTTTCCGCAACGGATCGTCGAAGAGACCGAAGAGGATCTGAATGCATTCATCGCGGTCCTGGAAAAACAGGGCATCACGGTCAGACGGCCGGACACGTGGCCGCACGAGGCCAGGTTCTCCACGATCCACTGGGAATCTGAGGGGTTCTACAACTATTGCCCTCGCGACATCATGCTCGTCATCGGCGATCACATCATCGAAACACCCAATGTCATCCGCAGCCGCGCCCAGGAAACATTCAGCTATCGGGCGATACTCATGAACTATCTGAATTCGGGTGCCAAGTGGTACAGCGCCCCCAGGCCCATGCTCCTAGACTCGCTCTATGAGGTTGATCCGAACAGGCCCACGCCGCGCAACCATGAACCGGTCTTTGACGCGGCAAACGTCCTGCGTCTGGGCCGGGATTTGATCTATCTGGTCAGCGGCACTGGCAACGAAATGGGGGGGCAGTGGCTGCAGACGATCCTGGGCGACGGCTTTCGGGTTCACTTTCTCCGGGATGTCTACTATGGCAGCCATATCGACTCGACACTGGTGGCCCTGCGGCCGGGTCTGATGCTCTGCAATCCCGCACGCCTGAATGACGATACCCTTCCCGGCATTTTAAAACAGTGGAAGGTCATTTACAGTCCGCCGATGGAGAATACGGACAGGTACGATGCCGACTATCTATCCAAGAGCATCGGGAGCAACTGGATCGACATGAATCTTTTAAGCATCAGTCCAAATCTGGCCGTAGTCGACCGGGACCAAACGGGTTTGATCAGGCTTCTGGAAAAGGAGGGTATTGATGTCATCCCCCTCAAATTGCGGCACTCCAAGATGATGGGCGGCGGGTTCCACTGCGCCACCCTGGACATCCGCCGGAAGGGATCCCTCCAGCGATACTTCGGTTGACTATTTTGTCTTCGGCATACCCAAAGAAAAGTACAAATGGAGCGCCCGAAGCAGCGGCCCCGGGGATCTCAACTTCACGACCACGGGGGAATCATGCATGACGGCCATTGTTCTACCCACCTTCTTTGCAGTCTTCTTTGTGGCGGCGTTTGCGGCATGGCGTCGGTATCTCTGGGTCTCGGAGAAGGCATCGCAAGAGGCAGCAGACACCTGCCCGTACAGCCTGACCGATGTCTTCGGCGACCGCCACCTCGTGACCGTACCGCACCAGAAGGGAATCCGGTGGCTTACAGAGGTCTTCACCCGTTCCGCCGAGAAGTATCCGGACCACACCGCCTTGCAGATCCCCCACGCCGGTGAATCACTCACCTTTGCTGAGCTCGACGCGCGGGCCGAAAACGTAGCAGCGGCTCTTTCCCCTTTCCTCACGGGTCCGGACCAGGTCGTGGCCGTGGCCATGTCGCAGGACAACTGGCAGATCGTGGCCGCTCACCTCGGCATTCTCAAGGCCGGCGGTACCATGATGTTCCTCGACACCGCTTTGCCCGAGGCCCTGATCACCCACATGATTGAGGACGCACGACCGGTGGTGATTCTTACCCGGGGTCTGGACAAATTTCGCGACTTGCCTACGCTTGACGTCCTGATGATTCCGGAAAACATCCGCAAGAGCAAACCGCCGCCCTGGCTGGACGACCCCACTCAGCGCCTCGCGACCATCTTCTACACGAGCGGAACCACCGGGATGCCCAAGGGCGTGGAGTGCCCGCATGCAGGCTACGTGAACCTGGCCTTAAGTTACGCTGATTACTTCAACCTCGTTCCGGGCATGGACGCTGCATCACTCACCTCGTCGCTTGGATACGACGGCAGCATTTCAGAGATGTACAGCGCCTGGGTGTCGGGTTGCGCCGTGGTCATGCTCACCAAAGAGCAGATACGATCCGGCCCGGACCTCATCCCCGTCCTTCGCGAAGCAGAGGTGACGGTGCTCTTCTGCCCGCCGGTGCTGCTCACCACGCTCACATCCACCCCCGAACTGGATCTTCCCTATCCGGTGTGCCGGTACATCGTGCCCGCGGGCGAAGCCTTCCCGGCGACGCTCGTGGAACCCTGGACGCGCGGCAGACGGCAGATTATCAACACCTACGGCCCCACGGAGGCGAGCACCGACACGAGCCGCCAGAGCCTGCGGCCGGGGGAGCCCGTCACCATAGGCCCGCCATTCCCCAATGTTACCTACGTCATCCTGGAGCAGGGCCGGCTCACCCCGCTGCCCCACGGCGAGGCAGGCGAGCTCTGCATCGGCGGGGTACACCTTGCGCGGGGATACCGCAACCTGCCGGAGCAAACCGCCGAGAAGTTCATTACACACCCCCGGTTCGGCAGGCTTTTCCGCACTGGGGACAGGTGCAGGATCGACAATCGCACGCAGCGCGTGCAGTTTCTCGGCCGAATCGACGCCCAACTCAAGGTCCGCGGGCACCGCGTCGAGATACAACCCGTCGAAGACCTCCTTCAGACCCGGTTCAGGGAGATCGAGGCCGCTGTGCTGGACTACCAAAACCAGGAGCTGGTCGCCTTCGTCGTAGCACCGTCGGTCTCCAACGGCCATATCCCGGTGGCCACTCCGGCGCCGGCGAACTGGACAGCCCGGGTCACGGAGACTTTGGCAAAACGGCTTCCGACGACATCGGTGCCGACAAGGATTTTCCTGGTGGAAAAATTTGTGATGAAGCCGACGTCCGGAAAAGTCGACCGGGGGTGCTTGCCCAACCTGTCTCATCTGCCGTCAACCGCAGGCTCGGAAACGGAAAATACGCGCGGCGGCTTGCCGAAGACCGGCCTGCGGGACGCCGAGGAGGGAGAAACCAAACCGTCCGAAACCGATGCGGGCCCGGAACCGGACAGCGAGGAAGTCCTGGCGATCTGCCGGAGCGTGTTCGATACGCCGCTGGGATGGGATGACGTATTTGCAAACAACGGCGGACACTCGATCGTCATCGCACGACTTGCGCAGCGCCTGCACGCCGCGGGATGGGCGGTCCCTGTCCGGGCGCTGCTCACTGAGTGTAACACCCCGCGAAAGGTGGCCAGCCGCCCTCGGGAATCCATCCAGGCCCCCGAACTCCCCACGGCCCCCGCGACATACGGAAGAAATGGCACAAACCGCGATGAGACAGCGGCCAGGGTGCTAAGCGTCCGCTATTTTACCGCGCTGCAGGTCCTGTTCCTGACGCTGCTGTACTCCCCGCCTCTCATAGGCTTTCTGGTGCTCGTCGCCTTTGCGGATATCGGAGAGTTCTTCATGACGGCGCACCTCCGGGAGTTCATTGGCGTCGGCCTCCTAGTGTACCTGCTGGCCCTCGCCCTGCCATTTGCCGGCCTGCTCTGGGTCATGGTGATCAAGCGCTTCATGGGAGGCGACATTTACCGGAACAATGTGACGCCGGGTATGTATCCGAAGTGGAGCGGAATGCATCTGCGAATCTGGTGTATCTGGCGACTGGAAGCCATGGTGCTCCGCCCCCTGGATAAGATCTTTCGAAGCGCGCCGCTCAGGGCCTATATGTTGAGGCGACTCGGAGCGACAGTGGGCGGCAACCTTCAGTGCGCGGACAACGTGGAGCTTTGCGGACCGCTGGACTTATTCTCCACGGACGCCGATGTCGCCATCCAGACCGGAGCCCGTATACAGATGGCGATGTGGGTGGGGCAGATGTTGCATATTGGTCCTGTTCACCTCGGGCGCGGCTGCAAGATCGGGATGCGGGCGGCGGTCGCCAACCAAGTGACGGTGGGCCGCCATAGCTGGGTCTCCCCGTTTACTCCCATCCTCAGCGATGTCGGTTCGGAGGAGATGTGGGAGGGAGCCCCGGCCCGATTCAGTGGCCGTTGCACGGGACTGAAACGACCGACTAACAGGTTCCGGCGCGAGCACCCGTTCCGGTTCACGGAGACGCTCAGCATTCTCATGCAGATCTTCCTGGACTTCTGGCTCCTGGTTGTGCCCACCGCTGCGGTCGCCTGCTTTGCCGTGACCTTCATACCCGCCACGGGAGCAGAACCGGCCGGCGATTATTTCAGGGTCACGCCGCTCCACGAAATTGTCTGGCACATGGGCCTCTATGCGTTCGTCACCACCTGGGTCACGTTGGTCCTGATCTCAGTGCTGGTGTGCATCTTTCTTCGCTGCACACCCGCCTCGCCGGGGCTGTATCCCTCGCGCGGACTCAAGGCCACCCTGCTTCTGTACAGACTCAAAAAAATGAATCAGATCCAGCGCCTGTGGACTTGGACCATCACCGGGCAATACCTGCGCGCACTTGCGGGCGTTCACTTCACGCGCGTGGGGGCTTCGGAGTGCGACGTCATGTTGAATCTCGTTCCGGAGCTCGTCAGCGCCGACTGCCAGGTGTTCTGGTCCCATGGCGGCTTCACGAACATGCTCGATTTTGGCGCCGGGCACATGACGCTTCACCAGCTCGACATGCCGGCGAACTTCTTCAGCGGTAATAATTGCGTCGCTGAGTCCGGGCAACTCCCGAGCAACTTTCTGCTGGGCGTCTCAACGCCGGGAAATGATATACAATTCCGGCGTCAGATGAGGTCGCGGCTCGGCGAACCGACCACTGTGGCCGGGAACCCGCCCGTGAAATTTGCCAGTGCGGACTTCGAGGCGGAAAATAGAAGCCAGACACTGCCGCGCTTTTCCCTTTTCCTGGGGCGCGTCTTTCTGAATGACGTTTTCGGCCTGGGCATATTGCGAATCGCCGATGTGCTGGCCTATGCGGTGCTCTACACCGTCCTGCTGCGCCTGCTCGCACACCCGGTCATCAGCGCCTTCATGGCTCTGATTCTCACTGAAGGCATCATGATTTTGTCCTGCGCCATGATCAAAAAGGTTCTGGTCGGGAGCTATTGGGGTTCCTCCCACGCAACGCCCTTCTGGTCCTGGCGCCACTTTACCTACTTCTTTGCTCAGGACTGCTTTTTTGCCTGGTGCAGGATCCCTTTACGGATGTCAGCCGGCACCGTAATCCCGAATATCGTTTTAAGGTGGATGGGGTGCAGGATCGGCAAACGGACCATCGCAAGCGATCCCATGCAGGCCTATGACTGGAACGCCGTGAGTTTCGGCAACGACTGCGTGATGGACGGCTTTCTGCAGTTGCACAGCCTGGAGAACATGATGCTGAAGGTGAAGCGATGCGACATCCGGGACGGCAGCACCGTCAACTTCGGCGCCACGGTCATGGGCGGCGCGGTCATCGAGCCCGAGACCACACTCCTGCCGTTGAGCATGGTCCTGAAAGAGATGCATCTGCCCACGGGGACGTATTGGGGCAGCCCCACGGAGCCTGTAAGCATGTTTCAGCATCCATCTCCACCTGCGGGCAGCGCCCGGGAGACGGACATGCTGATCCGTCTGCAAAAGCAACTGTCTACCAAGTGCGCGGGCAACCGGATTCACGGTTTAAAATGACTAGAGACGCCACCGACCGAATCAAGGACCTTTTCAACGCCGGCTCGCGCGATGTAACACCGGCTTCCGCGCGTCATGAAGCCTGCGTGCTGTATGCGCCGGTATTTCCGGATGCTGAGGTATCGCTTTATTGCGCGTCCGTCCTGTCCGATGCCGAGCGGCGGAGAGCGGAACGGTTCGCCAGCGAGCACGACAAGGCCCGGTTCAAACAACGGCGTGCATTTCGCCGCTTCTGCGGCGCTGCTGCGCTCGGGTCGTCGCGGCCCTTATCGCGGATTCTTTTCGAGGAGACGAAAAGCGGGCGGCCTTATCTTCGCGATTCACCCGATTTCTGGTTCAGTTTTTCCTCCTTCCGGTTTGGTCTTCTCGGAGCATGGTCTTCAACGCATGGGATCGGCGTCGACCTGGAAGATCATACGAGGAATCTGGAGGCTCCAGAACTGGCTCATTGGTATTTTTCGGGTGCTGAGGCGAATGCGGTTGAAGGGGCAGGTGGCTTGGAGGGCCTGCGGACCTTCTTCCGATTCTGGACCCTCAAGGAAGCGGCCCTGAAATCCATCGGCGAGGGATTGCCCTTTGGCCTAAACGCCTTTGAATTCGCGTTCGACCCGCATCTGCGCGTCGTTCATGCGCCCCCCGACTACGGCGGACCGCAGCAATTCGACGCCTATTTGATCGAAGGCATCGACGGCTGTTGCGCGTCACTTGTTGTCCGGGACTTGACCTGACGGTCGTGGCTTAGCCATTGTTCATACGATCAGCCAGGGAATTTTGTCGTGGATATAACCCATGAACGTATTCGAAACGATAAGATTTGACGAACCGCCGAGAGATCTCACATGAGCCCGGACACGCATAAGGCCACGCGTTCGACGCGCACATTTCACCCGCTCGATAACACCGACTGGCTTAAAACCGCCGCAATCCTCCTGGTCACGGTTGACCACATTGGCTATTTCTTCATTGAAGACGACCAGTGGTGGAGTGTTTTCGGGCGCCTTGCGGCGCCGACGTTTTTTTTTCTTCTGGGCTACGCGCAGACCAGGACCGTCCCGCTTTACTGGATCTGGCTCGGTGTCATTCTTACACTGCTCGACAGCTGGAACGCCGGCTGGACTTGGATGGCGCCGAATATTCTTTTGAGCTTCGCACTCATCCGCATGGCGCGTCCTCATGCGCAGAACCTTTTGCAACATCACGGTTGGGCAGCCTTTGTCCTCCTCGTCTCCGCGCTTTTTGCAGTGCTGCCGATAACGGCAAAGGTCGTCGATTACGGCTCGGAAGGATGGCTGTGGGCGCTATTCGGTTTATGCCAACGGTTGTATGTCGACGGCAGATCAGCTGCCGGTGTGGACGGCACAGCCGAAAGCTCGGCACCGCCCGGGCACGCGACGGCGGGGAACGTGCGCCTGATGCGTTTGATTTCCTGCTTTGTAGCGGCGGTCGCCTACGTCTGGCAGGAACAAATGGAATTCTCGTTTTCTCAGATCCCTTTCGCCGCCTTCATTTTCGGCGTCGGTGTTTTGTCCCTTAGCCTGTGTCTGTTCCTGCGCAGCACCAGCCGAATCCAGCCGCCAGAATTTCTGGCCGGCGCCCTGCGATTCATGGGCAGGCGCACTCTGGAAATTTACGCTATTCAGCTTGCCGGCTTCGAACTCATTATAATGCTGGTGCCCGATGTCGCCCCCTGACCACGACGAGGGATACACTACCAAAGAGTATCGCGCAGAAATTGAAGGACTACTCCTGGCCCGGAAATTTCAGGGAACTGGAAGATGATCGAAGTGATGTCGTTTCAACATGCGATGGTATTCGCTACGGGCTTTCGAGTCTTTCGTTTTCCGGTAAATCTGGGGTCAACGAATGCCGGCAATTGGTGATTTGAACAGCGGAAACGACCAGTGCATCGAACGGCTTTTCCACGATATTTAGCGATTTTTTGATATTTAACGAAAAACGACCTCTCCCAAATTTGTATCAGGACGACACTCCGGATCGGCTTTCATTTTACAATTTGAAATTCATGGAGTTTTGCTCTATGATTATTAGTTGGTTCTGATCCCTTAATCCGGTTTTCCAAATGGACCTCTGTGTCTTTTGTTTGATCCCATGAAAAAGATTCGTTTTCAGCAGAAATTTAAGCCAGGCGGTTCCCCTGTTTATAAATTTTATGTCGTCTTTCTGGTATTCATCGCTTTCCTTTTGTTTCACCCCGAAACTTTCGCAACCGAATCAAGACAAGAAAAGCGCGTTCTGATCCTTTTCCCAAACCAGAGTGATCTGCCGGGGTACCCATTGGTCGAAAAAGGCATCAAGTCAAGCTTGGCGGCGGGCACGGAATTTCACATCGAATATTTCATCGAACACATGGATTACTACCGCAATCCCGACCAGACATATAACCAGTTATTGCTTGATTTATACCACCACAAGTTTTCCAAGCATAAGATCGATCTGGTGATGGCGTACTCCGCCCCATCACTCAGATTGGTCATTGACTACCGTGATGATCTTTTTACACAGACTCCCGTGGTTTTTTCCGCAATCCTGCATGAACAACTCAACGGATTGAATTTAGGACCAAAGGTTACCGGTGTTCTGACTGATATCGATTACGTCGGACTGCTGGAAACGGCACTCAAGATCCATCCGCAGACCCGGCACGTTGCGATTGTGAACGGCGCATCAAAAACCGACCTGTTTTTTGAAAAAGAATTTCGAAAAGCGCTTTTCCCCTATGCCAATCGGCTTGACTTCATTTATCTGACCCGCTTGCCGATGGGTAAAATCTTAGAAAAGGTCCGGGATCTGCCGGAAAATACGGTCGTTTTATATTACGTTGTGAGTAGGGATGGTGAAGGCAAGGGCTTCCCGCCATGGGAGGTTGCTTCCATGGTTGCTGAGGCTGCCAACGCCCCTGTGTATGGCTGCCTGGATTCCTATTTCGGCCACGGCATCGTCGGCGGGCGGATGACCAGTATGGAAATGACAGGCGTTAAGGCCGGCGAGATGGCCCTGCGTATTTTGAGAGGGGAAAAGCCGTCAGATATTCCCATCACCAGTGACGGTACAATCATTAATCTGTTTGATTGGCGGCAGTTCAAACGCTTCGGGATCCGGGAGGACCGGCTGCCCCCCGGCAGCATCGTGCGGTTCAGGACCTATTCTTTCTGGGAACTCTACCGCTGGTATATCGTTGCGGCCCTTTTTCTTATTTTGGTCCAAAGCGGACTGATTTCTTTTTTGCTTAAGCAGCGAGCACAGCGTCGCCGGGCCGAAGCCAAATATCGCACGGTGGCCGATTTTACCTATGATTGGGAGTACTGGGCTAATGTTGAGGGCTCTCTCGAATACGTCTCCCCCTCCTGTGAGCGTATCAGCGGCTACACGCCCAAGGACTTCGTTAAGAACCCGTCTCTTTTCAAAGAGATTATCTCCCCGGAAGACCGTGATGCGTGGGAGAAGCACTATCATGATTCCCGTTTGGAGCTGAAGCCGCGCGAGATTCAATTTCGTATTCAAAGGCGGGATGGGCAGATCCGCTGGATCGAGCACAACTGTCAGCCGGTGATGGACCATCAGGGCGGCCTCCTGGGATTTCGCGCCGGCAACCGTGATGTTACGTCACGAAAACTGGCGGAGATTAACCTGCAAAAAGCCTACCGCGAGATCGAACAACTGAAAGAGCAGTTGGAGGCTGAAACGGCATACTTGCAAGCGGAGATCAAACTGGAGCACAATTTTGAAAACATCGTCGGCAACAGTGCGGCCCTGAAATACGTTCTGTACAAGGTGGAGCAGGTGGCCATTGCCGATACCACGGTTTTGGTCTTGGGTGAGACGGGCACCGGCAAGGAGTTGATTGCCCGGGCCATCCACAGCAACAGCCCGCGTAGCGGCCGGCCTCTTGTGAAAGTGAACTGCGCCACCCTGCCGTCGCATCTCATCGAAAGCGAGCTGTTCGGCCACGAGCGCGGCGCTTTTACCGGTGCCCAGGCCCGGAAACAGGGTCGGTTTGAGGTTGCCGACGGTACCAGTATTTTTTTGGACGAGATTGGCGAATTGCCGCTGGAATTGCAGGCCAAACTCCTGCAGGTGCTTGAGGCAGGGACCTTTGAGCGTTTGGGGAGTTCCCACTCCCTCAAGGTCGATGTGCGGGTGATTGCCGCCACCAATCGTGACCTGGAGGAAGAAGTCCGTAAAGGACGGTTCAGGGAAGATCTCTTCTATCGCTTGAACGTGTTTCCCATTACGGTGCCGCCGTTGCGAAGACGGGCCGAAGACATTCCCTTGCTGGCACATTTTTTTGTGGAGAAAGCATCCAAACGGATGGGCAAGTCAATTGAACGGATACCGGAGAGTGTTGCCAAAAAGCTGATGGACTATTCCTGGCCCGGAAATGTTCGGGAGTTGGAGAACGTGATCGAGAGGGCGGTTATCAATAGCTCCGGACCCACGCTACGTTTGACGGATGACCTTTCCGGGGCGTCTCGTGAACGCGTGGAATCCCCGTTAAAAAGTTTGCAAGAAATCGAAAAAGATCACATCGTAGGGGCGCTCCAATCAACCAACTGGCGCATCAACGGCGCCAAAGGCGCCGCCCTTATTTTAGGTTTAAATCCTTCCACCCTGCGGTCCCGCATGCGCAAGCTCGGAATTCGTAAACCATAAATCATTCCCGCGATATTTAACGATTTCTCGATATTTCGCTGAAAATAATGTTCCCAAAACGGCTTCTCGAATCCGGTTGATGAAGATTATTTTTTGGAAAATCAATGGACTAAACATACTGATTGTTATCGTGAAGGATTGGCATGGATCTTGATATTTGAAATTCTTAAACTCAGAATTGAAGAATAAACAATCATATGAAAAAATCTGCAAATCAAAATGGTCACCATAATCGTCAAAATGAAGGTGAAACCTGAAAAACACAAGGAGCTTTTCCAGACCGTTTTTTTCTATTGCTCAACACGTGAGAGAGAAGAACGGATGCTTGAACTTAGGGTTTTACCTGAATGCCGAGAACGAAAATGATTTTTTGGTGGTTGAGGAGTGGGCGAGCCAAAAGGATTGGGATACCCACCAGCAGTCTGATATTTTCACGGTATTGATGGGGGCCGGCAGTCTTATGCGGCGGCCGCCGGAAATTATGTGCCATACGGTTTCCTATACGTCTGAATCGGGATCCGAATGCCAAAAACTAACGGCTGCTGATGAAAGGAGTTGAAGCGGTTCCCGTGAGCGGCAAGGTTAAAGCATTCTTATTATCAGCATTGCTGTTGGTCCCTTGGTTGGCGGGTGAGGCGCTGGCTCAGGCGCAAGCAGATGCGGCTGCACAAGCCAACAATCCGCTGGCCAATATGAAGGCCTTTAATCTTCAATCAAAATGAATGGGAGGATGAAATGATTCATTTAAAAGTGCTGTACTCCATGATCCTTGTTGGCTGTTTGGTCCTGATCGGTCCGGGGCTCGCGTCATCTGATAGCGCAAAGCCCAAACAAGCGACCACGGTGACCAAAGCACACAATGCCAAGCTGCTGAAGTCGCTGCCGTTCGCCAACAAGCAGGACTTCAAGGATGCGCATCGCGGGTTCATCGCGCCACTGCCTGACGGCGGCAAAATCAAGAATGCCAAAGGAGATGTAATCTGGGATCTTTCGCAATGGGACTTTCTTGGCAAGGAAGGCTCGGAAGCCCCGGATACGGTTAACCCGAGCCTGTGGCGCCAAGCACATCTGCTGAGAATCGGCGGGCTTTTCAAAGTCACCGAAGGCATTTATCAGGTACGCAGCGCGGACCTGGCCAATGTCACCTTCATCGAGGGACCGGACGGCATCATCGTCATGGATCCGCTAATGAACAATGAGACGGCGGCCGTAGCAAAAGACCTATACTTTAAACACCGGCCGAAAAGGCCTATTGTGGCCGTCATCATCTCCCACAGCCATATCGACCATTTCGGTGGGATTGAAGGTGTTGTATCGAAAGAGGAGGTGAAAAGCGGCAAGGTCAAGGTCGTCGCGCCTGAGGGCTTCACCCAAGCTTCGGTCGATGAGTACATTCTCGGCGGCAATCTCCAGTCGCGCCGTGTGGCCTATCAGTACGGTGCTTTGCTGCCGCGCGGGCCGAAAGGCATGATGACGACCGGCCTCGGTCTGGCGACAGCGCCCGGCACGACGTCATTCATCATCCCGACCGACGAGATCACAAAAGACGGCCAAACCATGAACCTGGCCGGCCTGAAAGTCGAGTTCATGCTGGCTCCGGACACCGAGGCGCCTTCCGAGATGTTCTTCTACATTCCGAAGTACAAGGCACTCTGCACCGCGGAAGATGCCGTACACAACATGCACAACATTTATTCGCTGCGCGGTGCGAAGCTGCGTTCGCCGCTCAACTGGTCCAAATCTCTCAAGTCTGCCTTGGAGAGATGGGGAGGCGAGGCCGAGGTTCTCTACGCACCGCACCACTGGCCCGTATGGGGGAAGGATGTTATCAATACCTACCTTGAAAATCAGTCCCTGGCCTATAAATATATCAACGACCAGACACTGCGCCTTGCCAACCACGGCTACACCATCACCGAAGTCGGCGAGGCCATTAAGCTTCCCGATGATCTGGCCAAGGAATGGTACCTGCGTGGGTATTACGGTACTGTGAACCACAACGCCAAAGCCACCTATGTCAAGAATTTCGGGTGGTTCGACGGCAACCCGGCACTTTTGCATCGCCTGCCCCAGGTTGAGGCGTCAAAACACTACGTGAAAGCCATGGGCGGTGCGGATGCGGTCATCAAAAATGCCCGCGAAGCCTACGAGACAGGCGAATATCGCTGGGCAGTGGAACTTCTCAATCATGTTGTTTTTGCCGATCCCAAAAACCGGGAAGCTCGGGACCTGGAAGCCGATGCCATTGAGCAGATGGGGTATCAGGCAGAGGCCGGCACCTGGCGCAACTGGTTCCTTACCGGGGCCCTGGAGTTGCGAAACGGTGTGCACAAAATGCCGATCCCCAATTTGTTAAGCCAGGGTTTGATTGCCGCAATGCCGGTAAGCGACTACTTCGAATTCCTCGGCATGAAGCTGAACGCAGAGAAGGCCCACGGCAAGGCGTACGACTTTAACCTGAACTTCACAGGCACAAAGGAAAAGTACCTGCTGAAGGTCAAGCATGGTGTCCTTGACTATTACAAGGACAAAAGCGCCACGGATACTACTGCGTCGATTACTCTCAGCCGGGATGTGCTCAACAAAATCGTCCGCGGAGAAATCAAGGCCAAGGATACGATATCGTCCGGGGAGATCAAGGTAAAAGGCAACAAAGATGCTTTCATTGAGTTCCTTTCCATGCTCGATACCTTCGATCCCTGGTATAACCTGGTTACGCCATAGCGTACAACATCCGGCTGACAGGAGCACCATGCCCGGTCGGTTGCAAAGGTTGTGGTGGCATGCGGCCACTGAAAATGAAAGAAAGGGAAAGGAATTAGAAAAATGAGAAAGATAGTTTTTGTTTTGGTTGTTGTCATGGTATTCGGTATGACGGGTGCGGTTAACTCCGCTGAGGTAGAAGATTACAGCAGTACGATCAATGTTTTCAAGCAATCGCCTGCAGTTCAGAAATTCTTTGAGACTTCGTATGGGTATGCGGTTCTTCCCACTATCGGCAAGGCCGGTTGGGTGGTGGGAGGCTCCTACGGAAAGGGCCAGGTATACCGCCATGGAAAAGTGACAGGAAAGACTTCGGTCATCGAGGGATCCATCGGATTCCAGTTCGGTGGCAAGGCATTCAGCGAAATTATATTCTTTCAGAACAAGCAGGCCTATGACAAATTTACCAGTGGGTCGTTTGAGTTCGGCGCTGAAGCTCAAGCTACCGCCATCACCGCTGGTGCCCAGGCTGAGGCGGGAACCACCGGCGTGGGCGCCGGTGCCAGTGCAGGCCCCAAAACAGGCGTTCAAGCGAAGGCCAAATATGTTAACGGCATGGCTGTGTTTACCCACACCAAAGGCGGGCTCATGTACGAGGCTTCAATCTCGGGACAGAAGTTTAGTTTTGATCCTGTTTGATTGGCTTTCTTCAAGCAAAAGATGGGTGGACCCGGATCTGCCGCCCAAGGTGTATTTTAACGAATTCAATCCCTCATCCCTGAATATATCGGTCGCCATCTGGTATCATCCCCCGGAATACTGGGAATTGCTGGATTTCAGCCAGCGGGTGAACCTGAAAATCATGCATGAATTTACATAAGAAGGCATAAAATTCGCTCTTCCCTCCACAACCACCTATCTGGCTCAAGGTGAAGGAAAACCTTTGCAGATCAACATCTCCGAAAGCGGGACTTCAGAAACAGAAAGCGTTCCCACATAGGATGCTGATGAAAATTTCCGCAAAGAAAATTCTGACAGTCGTCTTGACCATAATAATATTTTGGGTGCCGGGATACGCGCTGTCGCAAGAACAATCGAATGCTGAACAACCCTCTGCAGCTAAAGAAGATGTATCGGCCTCTGCACCGGACTTGTCCGATATTATACCCAAAGCAGCAAAATTGTCCGCCGATCTAGTGGCCCTTGAGAAAAATGTTGGAGATGCACCCGATATCTCGGAATTTGAAAAAGATGTTTCCGGTATCGAGAAGAGTCTAAGAAGACCTGCTGCGCAATTATAAATAATGGAGGCAATAGACGGCCGGTTCAATAAACTTGTGGCGCTCAGGGAGGCCATTGAGAGGGAAAAGAAACGATTTGAAGAAGTCAACAAGCCCTTTAGCAAAGCCATTGATCAGCTTGGCACCTGGAGAAACGAATGGCTGGCGGAGAAGCAAAAATGGAATCACTGGCAATCCGTCCTGCTCGGAGAAGGTGATCTAGCTCAGCTGCAACCGACGTTTGCAAAAGCAAATGATACGATCGACAAGGCACTAAGAATCGTCGTTTCAAAGCTTAACGCGATGCTGGCAGCTCAGGAAAGAGCAGGGATCATTCAGACGAAGATCATTGCGCTCAGCACAGAATTAGAGACTCTCATCTTAGCATCGCGTTCCGATATCAGGATCAACATCTCTCCTCCCATGTTCTCCTTACAGTATTTTTCTCAGTTTTCAAACGAGTTGTGGTCCGCACTGAAAAAAGGTCTAACTGAGATCCAATGGCCGGACAGCCGTTTCATTGAACAACACCGGTTGAACGTCTTGCTCCATGTTCTTCTCTCTCTTTTTGTCATATTCATCGTCTATCGAAATCGACGGATGTTAAATGAATCGAAGCGTTGGCGGGTTCTGGCTGCCCGGCCCATATCCATGGGATTTCTTTTCAGTACTCTAGCGCTAGCGTGGTTTTATGAGCACCGGATATATCAAGATGTTTGGGGCCTTACCATTACAGTGGCTGCCGGCGTCTCTTATGCCCGAATTATCGGAGCCCTGAACCCAGCGGCATGGAAAGTGAAGTTCACATATGGGTTGGTCATCGTTCTGCTGGCTACCAACCTTCTGCAGGTGATCAGATTGCCAATGCCACTGTTTCGACTATACACGGTTTTGACGGCCCTTGCCGGACTTGTTTTCTGCTGGCGATGGGCCGGTGAAAGTTTCGGTGAAAAAGATGGGTGTTTTTATCGCTTGCCCCTGCGGGCGGGCGCCTTCTTTTTGGCCTTTATCATCGTTGCGGAGATCTGGGGTAAACAGGGGATGGCCGAATTTTTGTTCATGTGTCTGATCCGTTCCACGGCATTGGTGCTTGGCTTTATGTTTTTCGTGTACATGACTCGCGGATTTTTAGAATGGCTGTTTCGCCATTCGTCTCTGCAACGAGTAGCATTTTTTCAAAAAAACACAGACACCATTATTCGCCGGGTGACAATCTTCATGGATACCGCCTGTTGCCGTTCACATTATCCCACCGGATATTGTCCACAATAAAGCACGAAGAATATTTTGTTTTTGCCTGATTGATTTATCGTTGCAAGGCGATGCGTGACGGACTGCCTATCTTCTGATCGGGGTGCTGTTTCGAGAAAACCCTTGGGGCTCTGCCCCAAACCCCGAGGTTTTTTTAGGCATGAAGGCTCCTCGGAAATATCACATAAAAAAGGGGAGCCCGAAGACTCCCCTCCCGATGACGATATTTCGTCGTCGCCTATCCGGCTATCCCTTGGCGAGTTGCTCCTCAGCAGAGCTCGCCTCTGTTTCACCGAATCTGATTATGCAGGTTTAGCACTATCCCGTTTCCTCCACTGCGGTAAGAATATGTTCAGCCGATACAAGCTGGGCATTCTGCAGTGCCGCCACATTCAATGAGAGGTGTGCCAGCAGATTGATTTTGCGTGGCAGACCGTTTGTCGCCTGAAAAAGCGCTTCAAGAGCCGGCTGTTCAAAAAGATCCATCTGGGTTCCGGCCAACTCAAGCCGGTGTTTCAGATAAGGGAGCAACTCCTCTTTTGCAAGACSGGATATGTGATAACGCACCACAAGCCTTTGAGCCAAAGGCTCATGGACGGACAGTGAAAGCCGTCGCCTCAACTCGGCCTGGCCAACAAATATCATGCAGAGACGATTTTGTGAGTCCATCTCATAGTTTGTCAGCAGCCTGAGGTTTTCGAGGACCTCGTTTCTCAAGTATTGCGCTTCATCAATAATCAGCACTGGCCTGATTTTGGATTCCAGACAGAGTCGGTTGACCTCCATATGGATGGAACGATAAAGGGCTGCCAGGCTCCGTTCCGTGGTTAGCCCCATTTCCCAGGCAATGGATTTGTAGATATCCGTTACATTGCCGGTGGTCAGAGGAACGTAAAACACCCGGTACAGACCCGTATTCAGAGAAGCGGCCATCTTTCGGCAGATACTGGTTTTCCCGCTGCCCACTTCTCCGGTGACAAGCCCGATACCGCGCAGCTTCAACAGATAATGGAGCCGGGCTTCAAGCTCATCAGCAGCTTTTGAACCAAACAGTTTGTCCGGTTCCAGATCTTTTTCAAAAGGGTAGTGGGTCAGCCCATAGACCTTTTTATACATAGCCATCCCCCTTTTCGGCTTCGGAGATCCTGCTGAAGTTAACAGGTTGTTTGGGTCTGCTTTCCCGCTTATGATCGACGGCCTTTTCAGGATCAAGTGCTTCAATGGTTTTAGACGGGCGATCACGTTTCACAAAGCAATTGGCGTAGGTGTCCACCAGTTTCGCCTTTTGGACGAAACGGCCGTTGTGACAGACCTTTATCTCTTTGCCCTGCTCGGAAGGGTTGTAGCGGAGTGTTACGGTCTCTCCCACCAGGGAAGCGTCAATTTCATAGGCCATACCGTTCAGACTTACGGTACGGTCTTTCTGCACTTTGCGTTTTGATTCAAAAAGGAAAAGGTCGTCCAGGTCATCGCCCGGTTCGGGATATCGGACCTTCTCACCCACTCTGGCCCAGCGATCAAGGGGCGTTTCGCAGAGACTCCGATGGGGCGAACGGTGGTACTCTGTTTCGATATAGGTCCAAAGTGCTCTGTTGATCGCTTTCAGATTCAACATATGTTTTTCCGAAAGCATCGGGAGAAACTGCAATCGTACCGTTCTGAACCATCTCTCGATTTTTCCCTTGGCCGCTGCATGGTAGGGTCTGGCGTGAATCAGGGTTATGCCGAGTTTTGCGCAGACCAGGGATAAATGCTGTGACCGGAAAGCTGATCCGTTATCCACAAAAAGCCGCATGGGGATACCTCGCCTTAAAACGGCTTGTTTCAACACCTCCATGAAGGCAGCGGTATTTTCCGAATGGGCAAAAGCGGCATAGGGGATCACCCGGGTCGCATCATCAATAAAAGTGATGAGATAGGTTTTTCGTTTCCTGCCGTCATTTTTCCTGACCGCCGGACCGTACATGACATCACTCATGAACAAATCCCCGGCATTGAGGTAGGCGAAGCGACGATGGTCTCTATCAGGTGATGTAATCTTTCGGGTTAACCCGTGGCGTGCCAGCAGTTTATACACGGTGGATCTGGGCATCCGAACATCATCGGGAATGTTGCCGGATGCTCTGACTTTCTTGATTAACAGCGGAACGGTTAGTTCCGGTTCTTTTTCTTTGGCCTCAAGAAGTAAATCCGAAATCTCAAGGGGCAGCTTTCTCGTTTCCCCCTTGTCCGTGCGCTCTTTGGGCAGTAGGGCGTCAAAACCGCCCTTGCGGTATTTTTTCAACCATGAACGGATCGTCTCTTCAGCCACACGGGTGCGTCTGGAGCCGGGAATAACATATTCCTGCCCTGCTTTCTTCCTGATCTGAGCGTAAAGCCCTCTTGATCCGGGCGGCAAATGAACAAAATCCGCGATAATCCCGTAGCGAAATAGCGCCACCTGCTCTTGTAGTTCGTTTTCTGCCATCTAAAACCTCCATTCTTATAAAAAAATTGGCGAACGGAAGCCTTTTACCCCATCAAACGGGCATAAACAGTCCCCATCAATTGTTGGAAAACCCAAGGTGGCAATACCGCTTGCCGGAACGGGGGCCGAATCCGACAATAGGCGGCATGGATGGCAGATATTCCCGACCCATTTCACGCAATTTGATCAGCACCCTGTTTGTGCGGAATTTATTGCGGAATGATTCAAGATCCGGAGCACATTCGGTCACAAGAAGTCCGGCCAGAATTGTCAGTGCCTCCTTTACATATTGGATCCTCCGCCTCAGCCAGCGAAGCCCTGATGGAAGAGATATCTCCGGTCTCAAAACAAAAGCCGCTTCTTCCTGGCTTTTGCATGATCCGGCTGTATTGACGGCCTGCTCGATTTCGTCTAAAGTTCCCGGAAAGCGAGATGCAAGAAAATCAGGCAGCAGGCTGATGGTCTTGTGCGCACTCGGGCAGTACCATCGAGGTACCAGACAGTATTCTGGAAATTTCCTGGGATAGGTGCCATGCCTGGCCAGGTCGCATCCTCCCTCGGGATGAAAGGGACAATGATCAAGCTCCGCATGTTCCCAGGCCTTTTGCTCATTGTATTCTTCTATGGTTAAATCTATAGGGTATCGAAGCTGCATATGAAAAAAATCGGACGTAATGAGCCCTGCCCATGCGGCAGCGGCAAAAAATATAAAAAATGTTGTCTCAACGCCTCCAAATTACCTATTGGAGGGACCTTTATTTATACGGATTTTGACAATTTATCAAATCAGGTGCCGGACTTGATTCAAGACAAGAAGTTTGATGAAGCCGAGGCGGTGTGCCGAAAGCTCTTGCGACAATATCCTGAGGAGATCGATGGCCTTCATCGTTATGCTGAACTCTATGAAGCTCAGGGAAAAAACTGGGACGCTGCTGAGTACTATCGAAAAGCAGTTGCATTTGCCGAAAAGGCTGGAGGGTTTGGGAAGGAATCCGTTCAATCCTTCCGACAAAAGGCTGAAAAACTTGCACTTGCCGAGAAGGGGTAGTCTCACTTTACAATACCGGTTCCAATAAACCACCGGTGGAATAATCAGATATTTTGAGCCGGTTCTTTGCTATTTATTGTGGCTGACAACACCGCCTTGTGCGGGCTGTTCTTTTTGCCCGCTATATTGTTAATCTGGGGTGTTTTCGATACCTTTCCATCCGCGATAAAAGGTCTGCTGACCTTTGGATTCAACGTGGGCTCCCATCGGATCAGTTCGGATTTTTGATGGCCCTTGTGGCGGTCGGTTTCGATTTTACAAAACTCACCATTATATTGAGCGCACTTGGTATCGGTGTGGGCTTTGGCCTGCAAAACATCGTCAACAATCTTGTCAGCGGACTCATCCTGCTTTTTGAACGGCCCGTCAGAGTGGGTGATTCTATCGAGGTCAATGGGAAATGGGCGGAAATCAAAAAGATCGGCCTTCGGGCCACATCCGTTCGAACATTCGACCAGGCTGATGTGATCATCCCCAACTCGGATCTGGTCAGCTCTCAGGTGATCAATTGGACACTTAGCAATCGTCGTGTGCGGCTCATCATTCCGGTGGGAGTGGCCTACGGCTCCGACGTTTCCCTGGTGATGGAAACGCTGGTGGCAAGTGCCAGGGAAAATTCAAAGATTGCCGTATCACCCTCTCCTCAGGTGTTGTTTTTGAACTTCGGAGAGAGCTCGCTTGACTTTGAGCTTCGCGTTTGGGTACTTGATGCCGATAACAGACTGGCCGTGAGCAGTGAACTTCACCAAGAGATTGATCGAAGATTCAGGGAAGCAAAAATCGAGATTTCCTTTCCCCAGCGGGATCTGCATCTGCGCAGTCTGGACGAATCGGTTGTTTTGAACGCTATGAAAACAACAAGTTGACGTAGTCGATACTGAAAACCCTTATCCATTAATCCTATTGGAAAGGAGTGAATGATGCTTTTTAAGCGCTGTCTGCAGCTACTTGCGGTGTTATTGGTTATTGTCTTGTCGGGGGAAGCGGGGCTTGCAAAAAGGAATTACGTTTCAGAGAATTCGGGTGGTGATACCGCAGCTTCTAAACAAGAAAAGCCCGGGCAAATGACGCGAATGGAACTCCAAACGACCCTGATGCGGTTTGCCCAGACGTTCATTCGAGGTTTCACAAAGAAGGTTCGTTCTCTGGAACGTCACGATGCGAGTAAACAAATACGTTTTGAAATAAGTAGAGCAGAATTACGCGCCAAGACACCATGGGGAAAACGTATTTCGAAGACGCCGGAAAACCGGGTTTTCTTCTACCTGAGATGAGTGAAGCCACACGTTCCATAGACGAAGCCCGCAACCTTGCGGAACGGTTGTCGTTTTTTGCAAAATACCTTCCAAGCATTTTACTTTCAACCGCGGAAACGGGCGTTTACGGCTTCCTTAACGAACCCGAGACAATCCAGTTATTATCGGATATCAAACGGCTGACCACCGCCGTAGAAGAAATTGGTTCGGAGGTGAAACAATTTCCAGATCGTTTAAGCAAGGAACGAGAGAAGCTGGTGGACGATTTACTTGAATCCGAGGGAAAACTTCAGACGCTTGCAAAAGAAATTCAGAAAAGTCTTGCAATGGGAGATGAAATGGCGAATTCGGCAAATGAAGCGGCTGCCACTATGAACCAAACGGTTATTGCCGTTGATGAGGTTCTAGAGCGTATTCAGGCGATGATCGAACCGGGCAGCTTAGACATTACCAAATGGTTTGAGACCGTTCATGAGGTCACCGAAGCTGCAAAACAAACACAGGCCCTTGTGGTCATGACGGACAGACTCTTGACGAATATGACAACTGAGAGCAGATTAACGCAAATCCAAAAAAGCTTCGACGCATTGCTTCTACGAGTCTTTATGTGGACGGCCCTGTTAATTGTTTTTGGCTCATACGACGATTTCCCGTGCTGTAAATAATTTGATTGAAAAAGTCATTTTCGCTGGGAATTTCTTCAGATTTGGTATAAATAAGATGGCTTTCTGTCCACTTAAATATGCAGATAGCCATGACCACAAAATCGTCTACAAATCCGGAGATTGGAATCCTTGAACTCATCGACCCCGCTAAGTGCTACGAATTCTTCAGAGAAAAGAAGTGGCCATGTGGTATTTGTTGTCCAAAATGTACCTCAAACCGGGTCAAAAAGAACGGTCACAAACGTAATGCTCCGCTTTGTCGGAACTATAAATGCAATAACTGCGGTTGCCGTTTCAACGATTTTACGGGTACCATTCTGGCAAGAAAACACCATCCCATCAGAGTATGGATCGTCATGTTATACCTCATGGGACTAAACCTATCCAACAGGCAAATCGCCGCGGAGCTGGACCTTAATCCGGATGTCGCCCATAGGATGACTATTTTGCTTCGGAGCGAAATCGCTGCAAGGAAGCCGGGATGTAAAGTCAGTGGGGTAGTAGAGTGCGACGAAGTATACGTAATTGCAGGGCATAAAGGGCATCCGGAAAAAGTTCGTCAGAAAGGGCGAGCACCACGGTGCAGAGCGCTCAAGGGTGCTCCGGGCCGAGGAACTCTTGAAAAAGAAAAACCTCCTGTCCTCGGAATCATTGAACGTTCCGGGGATGTCGCCATTTTTATGCTTCCAGCTTCAACGCTAATCTTAACCGAACCAGCCTTGCTAATGAAAACTGAACCATTGGGGCTTTGAACTTAAACCTCAATTGGAGTTGTGTGGTCTGCCGAGACTTAGATCCCTTGAGCGAAACTGGTTCACGGATGGGTTTCTGTTGTGGGAGACAGTTTTGAACGGGATCAAGACACGCGAAAATATTGAACGAAAAAAAGACAGCGGAAGAGAGATTCAGTTTACTTTCGTGGAGTTATGTGGAAAATCTGCATTTGGTTCCATTTTCGGGTATGATTTTGGGGAGTTAATATAGACCCACTGAGCGATGGGGGGTCTGATTTATTAAAAAAGGTAAGGCCCGAAGTTGCCGCTTCGGGCCTCTTTTTTTGGGAAAAACAGAAGCAGACCGTCTTCCCCGGACAATATAAAGCATACCCATCATAGGTCTGCTTTTGATCCTTTTCAAGATCAAAGGCGTCATGCCCTTAAGGCTTCTAAAAAAAAATCCAGTGTAAAAGTTGTGGATTCATTTTCCATGTGTGCCGGAGCTGTTTCAGAGGCCAGGCGTACTGTAGCGATCAATGTCGTGAACAAGCCCGCACGGAACAGCGACGACAAGCACAACGCCGTTACCGGCAAACAGAAAAAGGCCGCAAAGCTCATCGGAGGGCGGAACGTCGGCGAAGAATAAAAAAAAGTAAAAAAACCGTGGATGATCAGGGTTCAACACCCCCGTCATCCGGTGATAAGGTGCCCTCCAGGTGGTCCGGCGTGGGTCCGAGATGCCGTTTTTGCGGCTCATGGGGTGTTATTGTGAAAGATTTTCCCCGCCGAGGCTACGGCAATCATCCACAAACTGTTCCGGAGGTGTTCACATGATGGTTAAAAAGCCTCTTTTTCCAAAACGAATACGCAAAATCGCCGGCGGTTTTGCCTTTATTGAACATCGCTTTTTGCGAAAGGGTTTTTGGGAGAGCCTGAGTCATATTGAACTGCTGCTCTACATTTTTCTGGTGGTGGTATCTGACAAAAACGGGCTGTCTTATTACGGCTACGACAAAATCTGCCGGATTCTAAGGGTGGATGCAGATCAATATATCAATGCCCGTAATCGCTTGCTGGACAAGGACCTGATTGGATTTGACGGCCGTGTGTTTCAGGTGCTTTCCCTTCCGGATCGTCCAGTGATCGTGAAACCTGTGAAGGAAGTCCGGAACGGGGGATGGTTCAGTCTTGGAGAAACCGTACAGGAAATCATTCGGGAGAAAGGACGTGGGATCAACCCGAACAGTTGATATTCATCTGCTGGAATTGCGCTACGCTCATTGCCGGATCATGAACCACCAGGCTTTAAAGCAATTGCGGGATTCCATCGAAACTTACGGGCAAATCGTTCCGGCCCTGGTTGTTACAGAGAAAGACAAACTGATTCTGGTTGATGGGTACTTGCGTGTTCGAGCGCTTCGTGCCTGCGGAAAGGACCAAATATGTGTCCATTTATCAGAAGAAAACGAACAAAATGCCATGTTTTCGCTTTTGGCCAAAACCAATGAACGGCAATGGGAAGCCATTGAGCAGTCGGTTTTGCTTCAGGAATTACATCGGCGGTTCGGGTGCAGCCTCTCCCATATCGCAGCCCGGATAGGACGCGACAAAAGTTTTGTGAAACGACGGCTTGATCTGGTTGAGGCCCTGCCTGAAAATATTTTGAAAGCCGTGATTTCAGGAACGCTTTCAACCTGGAGTGCCAGCCGTGTCATGGCGCCGTTGGCGCGCGCCAACATTAAAGACGCACAAAAACTGATGGCCCACCTGGAAAATGAACCTTTATCCACGAGGGAACTGGCCCATTTTTACGAACATTACCAAAAAAGCAACCGGTCTGTTCGAGACCGCATGCTGGAAAATCCCTTTCTTTTCATAAAGGTTCAAAATGAAAGAATCCAATCCGAACAGGCCAAGGAGATTCATGACGGACCGGAAGGCAAATGGTTCAAGGATATTAAAATGGTATATGCTGTGCTCGGACGTCTGCTGAAAACCGTTTCCCATGTCCATTATCCAAAAAGCGATCCATTTAAGAAACAAACCCTGAAAGCCTGGGTGAACAAAGTCGAAAATCAGGCGGCAAAACTCAAAAAAAAGATAGAGCCATGATCAGACAATCCAAAAAAGATGCCATTTTGGAACTGAAAAATACCGGTATGAGTTTGCGCAAAATCGCCCGAACGCTCAAGTCAGCCGAAATACCATCACGAAGATCTTAAAGGATCCGGATGAGCAGCACCCCACAGAGAATCCCGGCATGAAGAACATGTCCCTTTAATCCGCGATCTTTTCAGGATGCAA
>ADZZ01000084.1 GCA_000179315.1 delta proteobacterium NaphS2 | reverse complement strand
GCCGTCTAGATAAACAGGTGCAGTGGGTGCACAGGTTGTCACTTGCAAAATCGCGGAAGATGAGAGGAGGGAAAGGATGGAAGATCGACAAACCAAGGTGATTGATTTTTTCACACGGGCGCCGGTTGTATCTCCCGGGCCACAATTCAAAAACCAGGACATGGTCCGCCGGATCATGCACAAACTTCAGCGGCTTGAAAGGCTGGATGAATACGCTTTGGACGCCACGGATATCTATCTGACCGGCATGCTGGATGTACTGAAACGATGAAAGGAGAATATTTATGCTTTCTGAACGAGATATTGAGGTGAAGGATTTTTCAGAAGCGATTCCCGATTTGTCGGCAAAAATGAGCGCCATCGGTAGCGCGTTGATGACTTATGGTTATCAAAATGCGGTTTTGGAATCTGAGCAGTGTAAAGGCTTTGGGCTCGTGCTGATCGAAGTTCGCGAAGATTTAGACAAGATTTGGAAAGCCCTTTATGGTGATGGCCGCCTACCCCGATAAAGATCGTCTTTACACTGTGGCAGAAGCGGCCAGGCTTTTCAGCGTGGATAAGCGAACGGTTTCGAAATGGTTGAAGGATGAAAGTATTATTCCTTCTTCTGAATGGTACCGCCTCCCGGTGTCCGGCTACATCAGGATCCGGAAGGCCGCAATTTTGAGATTGATGGGGGATTGTTAACAGATGGAAATGAGAGGCGGAATTTATACAAGGGAGAAGTGCCCGGTTTGCGACCGGAACTACCGGGACAATAGAAAAGACGGGATGCAATGTCCTTTCCATCCGAAGCATTGGGCAGCTCGAAATTTCCAAGTCAGATTTTTAAGCATTCACCGTGAATTTAAATCGTATGAAAGGGCATTCCGTTTTTTGAACGGTCTCCGGTACGAGGTGGATACAGAAAAGTTTGATCCGTATGATTATCAGTCGACGCAGCCCTTGAAATTCGAAAATTTGGCGGATGACTGGCTTGAGATAAAGCGTCAAAGTGTTAAGAAAGGGACTTTCAAAAACATATATCCTCAGATGAAACGAGCCATAGCTGCTTTTCCTGATCGGGATATAAAATCGATATCGTCATTGGATCTGCAAGAATATCTTCTGACTTTGTCTGAGTTTTCCAGCAAATCAAAACAAAACCATCTCAATACCCTGAAGGAATTCTGGCGGTGGGCTTCAACGATGTATAAGCATGTGAATGTACCTAAGTTTCCGAAAGTCATTGTGAAATTGGGCTGGAGAAAAACAATATCCAAAGCCGTCCAACTTGAAATATTGGATGAAGTTCAGAGGATAGCACCCAAAAAAGTGTGGATAGGTATAAAGTTTTTGAGCACTTATTTCAATGTACGGCCTGGGGAACTGGTAAGGATTCTGGAAAAAGATATCGAACTATAGTCAATACCGTATATCTTGATACTGTTATTGACAACATTTTCTGAATATGTTAAAAATTCCTCTGAAAATGGGAAAAGTCACCTTTTTGGAGGAATACCTCAATGTCGTTTCAAGGGAAACAGCTTCCTGCTGAATTGGTTGAAACTGTTGTCCGGCTGAAAAATCACTATGATGAAGAAAGAAAAACTGGAAAATTTGTTTCAACAAAGGATGCCGCCAAACGGACAGCAGATGCTCTGGGAATAGGCATCGCCACAGTAAAGAGAATAATGGCCCAGTATAAAAAAGATGGCGATGAAGTTGTTGTCCGGATAAAGGAACGTCCTGGTAGACCGCCGTCAAGTATGTGCCCGATCGCCCAACCCATTGTGAGAAAATTTATTAGAACTGAGAACCTGGGTGGAAGGCGTGTCAGCATCGGCAGGGTGTGCAAGTTCCTGAGTTCAAAACACGGGATCGATGTTCCAAAAATGACCCTTTGGCGTGCACTTAACCGGTGGGGTTTCAGTCATGGCGAAGGCCGAAGAAGAAATAGCCTGAAGGAACAGGATCGAATTATATTTGCACGACGAGAATACCTCAGAGCCAAGCTTGCCAATCGAAATCCCGATGGAACATTGAAGCGGCCGGAAGTCTATTTGGATGAAACCTATATAAACAAGAATCACTCATGCCGGTTCACATGGTACCTTAACGAAGACGGTCCTCTCGTTAACAAGCCTTCAGGGGTTGGCCCTCGTTTCATATTGGTTCATGCGATCACGGAAGATGGCTGGGTAGGCGGGGCTCAACTTGTTTTTGAGGCGAAAAAACGAACCGGCGACTATCATGGCCAGATGAACTGGGACAATTTTTCTACATGGTTTGAGACCCAATTGTTACCGAATATTCCATCTGAGGCTATCGTTATCCTGGATAATGCCAGATATCATAACGTACTTGATACTGAGAGTATTCCAAATAAAAGCAGCAGGAAAGAGCAATTACGAGCCTGGCTGACCCGCAATGGTTACCCTTGGCGGGAAGATATGCTCAAGTCTGAATTGTCTGAATTGTGTACACGCTTGGCGCCAGCGCCAGAATTCAAATTGGACCAAATTGCTGAACAACATGGCATTTCCATACTGCGCACACCGCCTTACCATCCGGAATTGCAACCAATCGAAACGTGCTGGGCAGTATTAAAAAACCACATGGCCGATAATTGCGATTTTACAATGGCTGGTCTTCGCAAAAGACTACCGGAAGCTTTTGCTAAGGTCACCACCAGCACATGTAAAGCCATCATTTCGAAGGTTTTTGAACAAGAGGAAAGATATTGGGCTGAAGATGAAAAACTCGATGAGATATATTCAGAAAATGCTGAGGAAGAATATCTCGGGAAAGATGCCTTTGAGAGCCAAGGAGATGAATTTTATTTGGAAGCTGTGTAAACTTGTCAAGCACTTTTTTCGGTATCAACTATTTCGGTACGCCCTATAGACATGGCTCGGATCTGGATCCGGAACACTAAAGAAGGCGAGGCGAAATACCTTTACCTCCTGGCCGACGATGTGGATTTTCTCGCGGCATTAGCATCCGTGGATGAATGCGACCGTGACCTGCCATTTTTCAGGCACGAAAATGGACCTAGCGGCACCACGTTGGATGCCCCTTATGGCCAGAAGTATTTTTATAAGTGGTGGAAGCGTGCGGCCGTTAAACTTGGAGTTGACGATGTCGATCTCTATGGTGGAACACGTCACTCAACTGTCCAACATTTAAGGGATGAGGGTTTAACTCCTGAAGAGCTGAAAATGGCATCCGGCCATTCCACCAGCAAGGCCTTTACCCGATATTTTGGCCACTCACCTGACCATATGAGAAGGATTTATGCGGGGAAAATCAATAAAATATAACTTCATAAAAATCAATTGGTTGTGCGGCCGGGCAAGGTCGCATATTTTAGCGGGTGTGAATCCCGCCCCGGAAGGCTGGCCAGCCACTGGGTAGTGAGTCCTTGGATCGACGGGAGTAATCCCCGAGATTAAGCGTAGGACAGCGAGACGATAGGCCGTAAGCCATAAGGTTGAAGGGATTGAGCCTCGAAAGGATTAGTTGAGAGGGACGACGTTTTAACTTTGACGGAAGTCAAAATGACCATTGGCGAATGGCAAGTCAATGGCGCCTCTCCGGGGTCTGAGACCATGGCATGTCGGACATTGCGAATATGCGGCAACCCGGGAGGTTCTCTGCGTTCTTGCTTAAAAGCGAGTATGCCGGCCAACCGATAATAAAGGGAGAATGGCAAACGGGGCAGGGGAAGTCGGATGGCGTCGTAGTACCTGAGAAGGCGGGTAACTCCGCTGGAGGAAAGGACGTCACATGAGTAACAGTGTTGCGAGGACACATCATCTATGCTCAGAAATAGAGAAATGGTGGAAACGAAATTACAACGCATAGCGGAGAAGGCCCGCAAAGAAGATGAATGCCGATTCACCAGTCTGTTTCATCTGATGAACGAGGAGATGCTGCGGGAATGTTTCCAGGAGCTGCGCAAAGACGCAGCATCTGGCATTGATAAGGTTACCAAGAAGGAATATGGGGAAAAACTTGGCGAGAACCTAAACGCTCTGGTCGGAAAATTGCATCGGATGGCGTATATTCCATTGCCGGTGCGCAGGGTGTACATTCCTAAACCGGGGAGTAGCAAGAAACGACCGCTGGGCATACCAGCCCTTGAAGATAAGCTGGTACAGGCGGGATTGACACGGGTGCTTTCGGCGATCTACGAGCAGGATTTCATTGACGATTCGTATGGATTTCGGCCCGGTCGCGGGTGTCATGACGCGTTGAGGGCACTCAGCAAAGAGGTTGAGGGATGCCGGGTTCACTATATTGTGGACGCAGATATCAAAGGGTTCTTTGATAATGTTGATCACGATTGGATGATTAAATTTCTCGGCCACCGAATAGCAGATAAACGAGTGTTGCGCTACGTCAAGCGGTTTCTCAAAGCAGGTATAATGGAGGAAGGCAAAGAGATTGCCAGTGACAAAGGAACGCCTCAGGGCGGGATTATTCACCAGTAC
>ADZZ01000085.1 GCA_000179315.1 delta proteobacterium NaphS2 | reverse complement strand
TTTGGCAACCGGTTTCCATGATACCCATGGAAGAGATTTGTTTCATGGACTACATATCAGCAAATCATGTTTGCAGCAAGCTTGAAAAAGCAGCGAACCGGTTTCGGGCACGGATATTGGGAACATCTTCAAGAAAAATCAAAGCGCTTTGCGCATAATGAGAGGAGCTTGCCGGTTGCTTTTTTTTAAGAGAATTGATAGATTGACAAGGATTAAAAAGAGTCGTAGGAAGGGCTCTTTGAAAGAAACCGTTAAAATGGATGTATCTACGACAGCAAACCAGCCCAATGCAAGGAAAACAGAGAAAAAAGGAAATCCACCCATGGGACGGGAAAGAATAAAAATTGATCTTCTGATTCATGATTTGAAGGTTCCCCTTGCCGTAATTGAGGCAGGTCTTACCTCCATGTTGAACCGACCGGAAAAATACGGACCGATCACGGAAAAACAGAAACGAGTTTTCGACCGTGCGCTGAGAAATACCAAAGTTCTTAAAACACTGGTTGCCGATGCTCTTGAGTTGGGAAGAAGTGGTGAAGGGATTGTCTTTTTTTCCAACTTTCGACTGGCTGATTTGATTGAAGAAACCCTGGTGGAAATTCTTGATCTGACGGACACGGGAATGGCAGAAAAGCTCAAGGGCTGTATAAATTTGACACAGTTCAAAGAAACATTGGAGGAGAAAGGCCTGCTTCTTTCAATGGGCGAAGATTTGTGGGGACAGGAAATCTGCCAGGATGAAACAAAAATCAAACAGATTTTGCGAAATCTTCTGAATAATGCGCTGAAATACCGAAAAAGCCGTGTGGAACTGAGCGTTGAGTGCAGGCAAGACGCTATCATCTTTT
>ADZZ01000086.1 GCA_000179315.1 delta proteobacterium NaphS2 | reverse complement strand
TAAATGCTGTACTCATCTGTATTCACCAAGGTTCCTGGTGTTATAACAGACCGCAAAATCGGTTCGATGGTTTTTTGTTTAACGTCTGGAAGCATAAAAATGGCGACATCCCCGGAACGTTCAATGATTCCGAGGACAGGAGGTTTTTCTTTTTCAAGAGTTCCTCGGCCCGGAGCACCCTTGAGCGCTCTGCACCGTGGTGCTCGCCCTTTCTGACGAACTTTTTCCGGATGCCCTTTATGCCCTGCAATTACGTATACTTCGTCGCACTCTACTACCCCACTGACTTTACATCCCGGCTTCCTTGCAGCGATTTCGCTCCGAAGCAAAATAGTCATCCTATGGGCGACATCCGGATTAAGGTCCAGCTCCGCGGCGATTTGCCTGTTGGATAGGTTTAGTCCCATGAGGTATATACACTTTAAGAAAAAGATTTTGGGTTGGCAATGCCGAACGCCCTTAAAAATATGGGTTTTCCAACGAGATCTACCCCAAAAACATTATCTTGAACAGTATAACATGACGATCCATACTCTGATGGGATGGTGTTTTCTTGCCAGAATGGTACCCGTAAAATCGTTGAAACGGCAACCGCAGTTATTGCATTTATAGTTCCGACAAAGCGGAGCATTACGTTTGTGACCGTTCTTTTTGACCCGGTTTGAGGTACATTTTGGACAACAAATACCACATGGCCACTTCTTTTCTCTGAAGAATTCGTAGCACTTAGCGGGGTCGATGAGTTCAAGGATTCCAATCTCCGGATTTGTAGACGATTTTGTGGTCATGGCTATCTGCATATTTAAGTGGACAGAAAGCCATCTTATTTATACCAAATCTGAAGAAATTCCCAGCGAAAATGACTTTTTCTTCAACGCTAATCTTAACCGAACCAGCCTTGCTAATGAAAACTGAACCATTGGGGCTTTGAACTTAAACCTCAATTGGAGTTGTGTGGTCTGCCGAGACTTAGATCCCTTGAGCGAAACTGGTTCACGGATGGGTTTCTGTTGTGGGAGACAGTTTTGAACGGGATCAAGACACGCGAAAATATTGAACGAAAAAAAGACAGCGGAAGAGAGATTCAGTTTACTTTCGTGGAGTTATGTGGAAAATCTGCATTTGGTTCCATTTTCGGGTATGATTTTGGGGAGTTAATATAGACCCACTGAGCGATGGGGGGTCTGATTTATTAAAAAAGGTAAGGCCCGAAGTTGCCGCTTCGGGCCTCTTTTTTTGGGAAAAACAGAAGCAGACCGTCTTCCCCGGACAATATAAAGCATACCCATCATAGGTCTGCTTTTGATCCTTTTCAAGATCAAAGGCGTCATGCCCTTAAGGCTTCTAAAAAAAAATCCAGTGTAAAAGTTGTGGATTCATTTTCCATGTGTGCCGGAGCTGTTTCAGAGGCCAGGCGTACTGTAGCGATCAATGTCGTGAACAAGCCCGCACGGAACAGCGACGACAAGCACAACGCCGTTACCGGCAAACAGAAAAAGGCCGCAAAGCTCATCGGAGGGCGGAACGTCGGCGAAGAATAAAAAAAAGTAAAAAAACCGTGGATGATCAGGGTTCAACACCCCCGTCATCCGGTGATAAGGTGCCCTCCAGGTGGTCCGGCGTGGGTCCGAGATGCCGTTTTGCGGCTCATGGGGTGTTATTGTGAAAGATTTCCCCGCCGAGGCTACGGCATCATCCACAACTGTTCCG
>ADZZ01000087.1 GCA_000179315.1 delta proteobacterium NaphS2 | reverse complement strand
AGGCGACGGCTTTCACTGTCCGTCCATGAGCCTTTGGCTCAAAGGCTTGTGGTGCGTTATCACATATCCGGTCTTGCAAAAGAGGAGTTGCTCCCTTATCTGAAACACCGGCTTGAGTTGGCCGGAACCCAGATGGATCTTTTTGAACAGCCGGCTCTTGAAGCGCTTTTTCAGGCGACAAACGGTCTGCCACGCAAAATCAATCTGCTGGCACACCTCTCATTGAATGTGGCGGCACTGCAGAATGCCCAGCTTGTATCGGCTGAACATATTCTTACCGCAGTGGAGGAAACGGGATAGTGCTAAACCTGCATAATCAGATTCGGTGAAACAGAGGCGAGCTCTGCTGAGGAGCAACTCGCCAAGGGATAGCCGGATAGGCGACGACGAAATATCGTCATCGGGAGGGGAGTCTTCGGGCTCCCCTTTTTTATGTGATATTTCCGAGGAGCCTTCATGCCTAAAAAAACCTCGGGGTTTGGGGCAGAGCCCCAAGGGTTTTCTCGAAACAGCACCCCGATCAGAAGATAGGCAGTCCGTCACGCATCGCCTTGCAACGATAAATCAATCAGGCAAAAACAAAATATTCTTCGTGCTTTATTGTGGACAATATCCGGTGGGATAATGTGAACGGCAACACATAGACGAGGCGGCGTTGTTCAACTCTTTGTCTGAAAGGACTTCTTCCAGCAATTTATTGAGTTGAACGAACGACCTGTTATCTTTGGCCTTGTCTCGCAGATGCACGCCGGAAATGTTTTGCAGCAGGCCATGAACTGTTTTCAATCTACCGTAAAATTCCAAATGCGGACGGTCGAACGGAAAACCATATCCCTGTGAAGGCGATTCAAAAATCCAGTGTATGAGCGCATAGGTTGTCAAAGGCGGAATAGCTTCAAGTAAAGATGGCTGTCTCTCAGCCTTTTTTAAGACGGCCTTAAAATCAAAGATCGCTTCGGAATCCAAATCAATCTTTTTCTCCAGATATCTGGCCTTCTGTCTCAGCGATGTTCTCACATTATGCTTTCTCAGACAGGCGATAATAAGCTGGTAATCATCCAGAAGCAAATCTTTGCCCACGTCTCGCAAAAGTGAAAATGGCAAATATAGTCGGGAAGACCTGGAAAGACTTCCTCACCGCACGCAGTATTCCGATACCCATATCATGTACCAATGCAACAGATCGCCGTATGATCCTGATGCGGCGGAAAATGGATGAGCAGCTCCTTTTCTCAGAAGGATTTGATGTTATC
>ADZZ01000088.1 GCA_000179315.1 delta proteobacterium NaphS2 | reverse complement strand
GCGACGCATTTCCTTTGATCTGGAAAATGGATGGCAGCCACTTTGAGGAAACCTTCAACTGTATTGCCGCAAAAGGCCTTCCAGTACAACGGGGACCGATCATTACGACTCAGAACCCGGTTTTGGATGTCGCGGGTAAAAGGGCGCTTTTCGACCGGACGAATGCGTTGGCCGTGGATATGGAAACGGCGGCCGTGGTGCGTGCTGCAAATCAATCAGGCCTTTCTTTTTTTGCAGTTCGGTCCATCTGTGATCCGGCAGATGTCTTTGTTCCGGAAGCCCTGTTCCAATGTGTGGATGAGAAAGGAACCGTTCGATTTTGCTATCTTTTATGGCGGATCATTCAAAGGCCTTCCCTCATAAACCATTTGCTGAGCATGAAAAAAAGATTCAATGTGGCTCTCATGGGCGCGGCCCATGTGCGACACTGCTTAACGGAAATGCACAAGCCTCCTGCCCCCTGACCACTGTGCTCTGTCCCCTATGTGTCACCCGGTTTCAATGCGTTTTGCACCAGTTGGGTGACGTCCAGTACCTGCAGGTTCACTTTGTTTCGCCTTACATAGGTTGTCATGGTGCGGACGCACTGTTGACAGGAGGTGATTACGGCCTCTGCACCGGTTGTTAAAATTTCCTCGATTTTGCGTTTTGAAATTTCCGCCGAGAGTTCGGCATCCACCATTTCCAGGTTCCCGCCGCCGCCGCAGCACTGGCAGTTTTCCCGATTGTTGGGCAGTTCCACCAACTGAACCCCGGGAATGGAGCGAATGATTTCCCTCGGTTCCTCAAATACGCGTGAACCTCGCCCTAAATCACACGGATCGTGATAGGTGACGGTGAGCGAAATTTCCCGGAGAGGAATTTGCCCCTTTTCGAGCAAATTCAACAAAAAACCGCTGGCGTGGGAGATCTTGAATTCATGGGGATAATGCTCTCGCCACATCTGGTAGCAGGAAGGGCAGGAAAAAACCACCTCTTTCGCCTTTTTTTTGCGGACCGCTTCAAGGTTGTGGCCCATGAACTCTTGAAACATTTCACCCAGGCCCGCTCCCAACATGGGAAACCCGCAACACCATTCCTCTTCCCCTAAGAGAGTAAAGTCCACATGGCTACGGTCAAGAATCTCCGCCAGGGCCATGGGAATCTTTTGAGCCAGGGGAAAGTAGGCGGCCGTGCAACCCGTAAAATAGACAATGTCGGAGCGGTCCTTGATGTAGTTGTCCTCAGGGGGATCAGGCATATCCTCTACCCAATCGGCGCGCTCTTCATTGTCTTCGGCAAAAACATTACGATCTTCCGCCAGATTATCCCGTATCATGTTGATTTTTTTGGGGTAGCTCTTGGATTGGACCATATCGTGCCTGAGGGAGAGCCACAGATCTTTCAGATGAATGCCCACAGGGCAGGCTTCCTGACAATTGCCGCAAAGGGTGCAGCGAAAAACCGTATTGCTGAAATGTTTCAATTCTTCTTGGGCGGGAGGCTTTTTTCCAAACAATCGTCTGAAGAGACCGGTGCGCTGTTTGAGGAGTGTCTGAAGCCCTTTCATACGGTAGACCGCGGAAAGTTCGCCGTTCGCCGAAGAGGAAACCGCCGGGCATACATCCGCGCATGCCTGACAGTTGGTGCAGGCCCCCATTTCCAGCAATTGTTTAATATTGTATTCCTGGTTATCCGCCATCATCAGCTATGTCGTCACCTTTCAGCCCCATGGTCTTCCGTTATCTCTCTACTCTTCGGCATATTTTTCAATGTCGGCCAGCACCCATTTGGTAACCGCTTCTTCTCCCTTTATGAGGTCTTCCAGTTCACTTTTATCGCTGGGTTTGATTTTGTAGAGCCATCCTTTGCCATAACAGTCATCATTGATGAGGCCCGGATTGGTTTCCAACTCTTCATTGACACTTTTCAATACGCCGTTAACGGGTGCATAGACCTTGCCAAGCCATTTCCCTGACTCGATTTTGGCGAATTTCTTGCCCTTTTTCAGCTTTTTGCCATCGTCCGGCAGTTGAACATAGACCACTTCCCCAGCCATGGACTGGGCAAAATCATCCATTCCCATGATCAGAATGTCTCCTTCCTCCTTGACCCAGAAGTGGTTTTCCTCATAGTAGAGATCGTCCGGCATGTTGTACTGTTCAATTTGCATCTTTCTTCCTCCCGATCTGAAAGTTTAGATTTCCCCGATTCACTTCGTCCTCCTTTCAGGTTACTGCCCCCGGTTTTTCATGGAGGCGCTTTGGGGCGACGAAACGGCATTAATGGATATGACCACCGGCGCCAGGATCATGTGCAACAGTCGGCTGAAGGGGATATAGGCAATAAATAGCCCCGTGAGCACCGCGTGAATATACCAAAAAAAACTGTAGATATCCGGAAGCCCCCTTGATGGGGAAAAGCCCAGGCTGATCCAATAACCTGCAAAACTGTACTCCGTGCCTGCGGGGCGTCCGGTCATGACGATGCGCATCCCTTCCAGCAGGAAACCAACCAGGACGATCATGCCAATCAGGGCGAGAGCGATGCGGTCCTTAGGCGGGGTGCCGGCGGCACGGCTCCGTTTTTGGAGCATGCCCCTGACCCAAGCCAGGATAATGCCTGAGAGTATCATCATTCCCGTAAGGTCGAATAAAAAAGCAACCAAAGGATGATTGTTGTCGATCATATCCCATACAAGGGGATTGCCCGGTTCCCAAAGAGATCCCAGGAGGGCCACAAGCCCCCAGAAAAACCGAAAAACAAAAGGATAAAAAATAAGTCCGTGGATGATCCAGCGCCTTGGAGACCGTTTATAAAGTCTCCTCTGTAGAAATGCATCCCGGAAAAGCGCTTTCAGAACGGGGACGATTTTGGGCGAAAAGAGTGCACTGAGCATGTCCAGGAAGGCTTGCAGCAGTTTAAGAAAAGGGTCTCTACTTTTGATATGGCCCATTGTGCCGCTCAAAAGGACTGAAAGGAAAAGTACCATGCCGCATAGGAAAATGATAAACGCCGTGATGGATACGGCATCGTCCAGGGAAAATGTGGCCGTATGGCAGGGCATGCATAAAATGCTTTTGGCGGGCAGTACCAGGGAAGGGGCACCCAGGTCATTCCCCGAAAAATGACAGCGTCTGCATGACTGTTCTCCAGCACCGATGTCCATTCGATGGAGGATGGAAAGATCCGTTAGATCTTTCTTTATTCTCCAGGTAAGACGATCTGAAGCCGCATCTCTGTAAGGAACGATGCCAGTCAAGTGACATGTCTGGCAGGAAATATCCAAATGGGCGCCATGGGTGTCTTTTTCAATATGGGACGTATGACACCGCAGGCAGTTGACGGATTTTTGGCGGCCGTGACCGAAAGCAGTTGCATTTTCGTGGCACACTGTGCAGGCCAGGTGCTTGTGAGGTGTTCGGGTATAAGATGATTCATCCATCAAAGGGATGAATTTCGATGTTGCCGCTTGGGCCTGTGACTGACCTTTGCCGTGGCAGTGGAAGCAGAGATCCTGAATTGCCTGGACATCCTGTGGGTTCTCGGTATTTCTTGTTTGATGACATCTCATACACGCCGCGTCTTCTTCAGAAAAAGACGGCAGGGCGGACATTTTTTCATGACAGGCGCCACACTGGGTTTCAACCGGTTTTCCGGGTTGGTAGGTTCCGGAACGGTTTTCTCCCAGAAACGGTTGGTTGTGGGGCCGGTGATGACAGTTTAGGCAGCTGCCGTATTTGCCCTTATCCTCGATTTTTTTTGATCCATGGATCCCGTTGTCAAGGTTTTCCATAACATCATCATGACAGTCCAGGCACTGGTCCGCATGAAAAGATATCACGTCATTTTCGATTACGGTCGCCGGGTTCGGGTGTAAAGGCTGATCGGTTATATGGTAATGGCAGTCCGTGCAAGCGGTCCGGCCGTGGGCAGAGGCATGAAATTCGGCCGGATTCAGCAGCCAGGAAGCGTCTGCAGTGCCGACTGAAAGAAATATAAACAAAAGTGCCGGAACGAAAAGCACAGCGTATCTGAAAAGGAAATGCGCGAAGTTTACGGAATATCCGGTTGATTTTCTCGGCATCGTTCGATTAAGCGATTTTTCCCGCGACATAGGGGCCTTCCGGAACCACAACGGTATCCGGATGAGTTGGCAGTAAATCGTCAATGGTCTCTTGCAGATTTTCCAGTTCTTTTCCCAGTTTGGGACGATGCATGCCCGTGGCAATGAGAATGGTAATGTCCCGGGGATTCGGATTCAACCCGGCTGCTTCGAGTGTCCGGAGGATCGGCGGTAAAATCTTTCAATAGCAATTTCAGTTCCACGATTTTTTTACCGTACAGGCGTTTCGCAATTTGCTCGGCCATGTTAAAATCTCTTTTTCAGCTTCCTTTTTTTGCGATCACCATAGCAAAAAGGCGGTATATGCGGCAAGCGCAAACCCTCTTTTTCAGGTTATTGCCCTTGACACATCTCTGGATTTTTCAGTAGAGAAAAAGAGCATCAATCTACTCTATTAAGCGAGGTCCCGAATGGATATTACTGAGCCAAGAATAAGTTCCGAAGAAATCCTCAGGCTTGAGGACGACAACTTCAACCCCAAGCACGTGTGTATCGTCACCGGAGCCGGTATGGGGATCGGTAGGGCAACCGCTGTGGCGGCGGCGGCCAATGGACTTTCGGTGGTGGGCTTGGATATTAATGAAGAAGAGGGCAAGAGAACCGAGGCAATGGTTCGAGACCTGAACGGCCAAATGTGCTTTGTCAAGGCGGATTTGACACTGGATGAAGACCTGATTCAAGCCGTCAATAAGGCTGCCGAGATGGGCGCTATTAAATATTTGGTGAACATTGCCGGCATTCAACACATCGATGCGGTTGAAAACTTTCCCATGGAAAAATATGATCTCATGCAACGCATCATGCTGCGTGCGCCCTTTTTTCTGTCCCAATTGACCATACCCCATATGCGCAAAACCGATGACGGCACAGGCGGTATCGGCAACATGGCCTCCATCCACGGTCATATCTGCACCCTCAATAAATCCGTTTACAACATTATGAAATTCGGCCTTCGGGCCTTGAGCCAGTCCATCTCCGCCGAAGGAGATGGAAAGATCCGCTCATTTACCGTCAGTACGGGATTCGTCAAAACAGCGCTGGCCTTAAACCAGATTCCCGCCCAGGCCAAACAGCGGGGCATTACCCCTGAAGAGGTGGTTTGTGATGTGATGTTGGGCGATTCCAGGGTCAAGGAGATGATGTCCCCCATTGAAGTGGCCAATCTCTTTCTTTTTGGTTTTTCCCGTTTTGCAAAATATCTGGTGGGGGGGGATCTGCTCTTTGACGGGGGAATGGTGCTCACATACGCGGAAAAGAAGAAAGCAGTAAATCCGTAATCCACTGACGGTTTCCGGTTCTTTTTTCTCTCCTTGACACGGAAAGCCTTCAGTTCGGCTACGGATTGGTCGTTCTAGTCTTCGGGCAACCTTACGACCAGAACGGGTTTTTTGCACCGCCTCAGCACGCGCCGGGACGTGCTTCCCATGACGGCATCTGCCAGTCCCTTGTGACCGTGGGCACCCATCACAACAAGATCGTAGTCTCCCTTTTCCACTTCATCCGGAATCATCTCAACGGGATTCCCCGCCTTGATGACGGTATTGTCAATGATGAAGGGGCATGAAGGATCTTCACCAGCCAGTTCTTCGCAGAAATCTTCAATTTTTTTTCGGAATTTATCATGAAATTCCGTTTCATTTCGTTTCGTGATTTCATGCCATTTGGTGTCCCCGATGACGTTTATCACCAGGCTCTCCCGGTAAGGGGATAATTGTTCCAAGGCGTGCATGACGGTGATGGTGGCGCCGAATCGGTTGGCAATGCCCGCGGCATAACCGGCAGCATAACGTGCATTTTCTGAAAGATCCGTGGCATACAAAATTTTCTTGATCTCAGGAATCATGACATCCTCCCCTTTTTCCTGATGCTTAACAAAATGCGGTTGGAAATCGGCATGGAATTTGTTAGGCTCTTATTCGATGCGGTTCCGAATCGCCCGAAGTATAGTGCCGGAACAGATTGAAAGGCAAGCAAAATATTGGAAAGCGGGATCTTCAAAAGCCGCCTTTCGCGGTCCGCAATGGAAAGGGGTGCCGGGCATGAGTGAAACCATGCAAATCGTACTGGGCATATGCGTCCTGGTGGCAGTCTATATTTTCACCCGTCAATTTCACGCCTGGCGCTTTTCGAAAACGTATCGCTTCATTATCAATGACTTGCAGGAAAAGGGAGCGTTGAACCCCGATTCCGCAGTGGATCTACCCTATGCGAAGAAAAGCATGCTTCGCATCGGCACCCGGGATTACCGGCCCAAAGCCTTGGAACATCTGGCCATGAAGCGGATTGTGGGCATGACTGAAAACGGACGCTATTATTTGATTCCAAAGCCCGAAGACCTCCCAACGGTTTAGAACCCATCCATTTATGTGTTATGTGGTCAGCTTTCGGTAGATTTCAGGAATTCTGACCGGCAGTTTGGCAATGTCGTCGATGAACACATAATTGGCGGGTCCGTACATATGGGAAAGGTATGAGTGTTCGGCTTTGTCGATGGTGATGCAGAAAGGATGGATGCCGGCTTCGCGGGATTCCAGCAGTGCCTGCCGCGTGTCCTCAATGCCGTAGGACCCCTTGTAGATATCGTAATCATCCGGTTTGCCGTCACTCAGGGTAATCATCAGCCGGGTTCGGGCTTCAATCCGGCGCAGAATGCCTGTGACATGGCGAATGGGCGGTCCCATGCGCGTATAATCCAGAGGAGAGAGCCCTGAAATGCGTTCCTTTACGGGTTCACCATATGCCTCCTCAATCCCTTTGATGCGAAACAGTTCGCACCGTTTCCGGGTTCTGCCGGAAAATCCGTAGATGGCAAAGCGATCCTTCAACACCTGAAGCGCCTCACTCAAGATTAAAAGGGCAGTTCGTTCCATGTCGTTGATCCACCCTTTTGTGGATCCGCTTAAATCGATGAGAAACGCGGTTGCGATGTCACGCCTGTCCCTTCGTATCTGAGAGAACACCCGTTCGGAAGGGGTCAAGCCGGCCCGTCCATCAGTAAGGGCTTCGATGGCGGCATCCAGATCCACGCGATCGCCCTCTTTCTGTTTCTTGAGGAGGCGCTGAGCGGTCTGAATCCGCTCAAACTGTCTTTTGATGGTTTGAATCATGCCGCGATAACGCTCAAGGACATTATTGGCAAAGGCCGGATCGCCGGTTGCCGCGTCGGATTCCCTTAAAAGGACCCAGCGTTTTCGATATCCCTTTCTTCGATAATCCCATTCATCATACACATGAACACCTTTTCCGTGTTCCGACAAAACGTTGCTGGTTCCCGTCGGCGTCTGGCAGAGGGATCTGAATGAATGTCCACTCATATCGTCGGCGATGGCCATGTAAGCGCCGGGAATAGCACCCAGATCTTCGTAGATTTCGGTTATGATTTTCCGCATGGCCTCGGGGACGGGAACGGGATTGCCGTCCAGCAAAAGTTCATGGGGGATCTGCTGCTGGGAGGGCGTTTTGCTTTTAGACGAATGCGCATCATCTGTTCCGGGAATTTCGATTTCCACCTGCTCGCACTGGGGAAAATCCTCCAGCATTTTCGCCAGTTCCTCACGAAACTGGACACGGGTGGCTTCGCGCCGTTTCCGGCGCCCCCGTTCCGCATCCTCCGGTTTTAGAATGCCCATAAAACTGACGGGCGCTATCGGTTTATAGAAACCGGGGATTTCATTGATGGTTCGAAAGGCTTTGGTTACGGCGTAGGCGGTATCCTGAACGGTGGCTTCCGGTCGGTTGAGCGAACCCGAAAGCCGACGTATCTTTCGGACCATCTCTCCCAGGTCGGTTTCTTTAAAAGGTTGAGAATTCCCAAGCCATTGCATGATCAGGTTTTCCATGATTCGGCTTTTGCCGGGCAGATCGGAAGAATCGGGTCTTTTCATGCCCAGTTCTTTCTTGAGACGCTTCATTTCACGAAACAGACCGGGCAGCTGCGCTTCAATCCAACCCTCGATACGGATGGTCTCCATGAAATTGAACAAATCTTCCGCAAGAACATGATCAGGGAAAAGAGTGAAGAATCGAAGAAGCGGCGGCGCTTTCGTTTGATTCGGATGCTCATGGACTTCAGACCCGGCAGCGGTTTCAATGGCAGGAATTTCTTTGGGATTTAGGCGATAGGTTCCCAGATCCGCCTGCAGGGACTTGTGGGTGACCATGATTTTGTATAACAGGGCGTTATCTTCCTTGAGCGGAAATGTTGAAATTCGTTCGGGGAGATAAATGGTCAGCGTGTCCGTATAATGGATGGGTGACGGTTCCAGATGAAAGTTCCGATGACCCAAAGCATTCACATAATTACCAAGGATGCCGCCAACTTCATGAAAAGAAACGCCTTTCCCCCAGTATTGTGCGAAGAGGGGGTGACGATCCAGTTCCAGAATGAATTCCTTGGCGGGATTCAGCCCTTTGACATCAAAAATATCCAATACCAGAGAGACCCATTCCTCCAGGGAAGATAAGTCGATACGTTCCAGAAGGGCTTTGCTCATAAAAAGAAAATGATATCCCAGCTCCGGTTTGATGCTTATCAGGGTGCGCGCGTGGTGCAGGAGAACCCTTTGCGTATCGGCGGGAAGCCCATCCAGAAGGCCCGGAACACCCTGTTCTTCCAGGTCTTCCGCATCGTACATCCTGGATCCGATCTCCAGTGGAAGCACGAAGAGCGACAAGAGATCATTTTCCGGTTCCTGGCGATGGGGTTCGGATTCCATGGATTACCTCTCCTTGCTGGCCTAAAACAGGGAAGAAATCATTTCATCCATGGAACGTTGCATCTCCACGTCGTCGCTGAGGGTGTAGGCGATGGCTGAAAGACATGCGTCGCGGGGAGGGATGCCCGATTGAATCAGTTTGCCGGCATTAATTAACAGTCGGGTACTGCCGCCTTCATCGAGACCCTTTTCTTTTAAATTACGGGTCATGTGACCCAGATGAACCAGGCGTCTGGCGGTTTCTTCATCCACGCCGGCTTCACGGGTTACGATGGCCGTTTCGCCCGCTTCTTCGGGATAGTCAAATTCCAGGGAAACAAATCGCTGCCGGGTACTCGGCTTGAGATCTTTCATGATGCTCTGATAACCGGGGTTAAAAGAGAGAATCAGCATAAATTCCGGATCAGCACGCAGTATTTCTCCTTTTTTTTCCATGGGCAGGATACGGCGGTCATCCGTCAAAGGGTGGATGACCACCGTTGTATCCTTCCTGGCTTCCACTATTTCATCCAGATAGCAGAGCCCGCCGGTCTTGACGGCCCGGGCCAGCGGTCCGTCCATCCAGACTGTTTCGTTTTCCTGAATGAGATACCGTCCCACCAGGTCGCCGCTGGTCAGGTCGTCGTGACAGGCGACGGTCAAAAGGGGGCGTTTCAGCCGCCACGCCATATATTCCATGAACCGGGTTTTTCCGCATCCGGTGGGACCTTTGAGAAGTACGGGCAGATGGTTCCGGTAGGCTTGTGTAAAGATGTCGATTTCCCGGCCGGAAGAGAGGTAATAGGGTTCATCTTCAATGAAGTAGGCCTCAATGGGTTTGACCTGGTTCAGCATAAATGGTTGTTTCCCTTCAAGTGTTGTTTTCTCCGTCCGCAAGATACATTAAATATATTAATTTTCCACATTTTCTATTATCCTACAAGCACAAATTATCGGCGCTTATCGGAGCAATGAAAATTGATTCGAGTTCCGAAATTTAAAATCCATCTCTCTGCTTGCTATTCGCCTTGACTATGGCGAACGATTGAATTAAACAGATGGGTTTAATCAACGAAAATAAAATGGATAATTTGAAAGAGTTACAAAATTGAAAGTTGCCTGACCATGGGAAAACCGAGTACCATCTTAGAAGATCGTGAGACCAAAGCGGAAAAACTAAAAGAGAAGGGCGTCAACCTTTATCCTGCGGGCTACCCGGTGGATATCACTGCCGGCGAGATTGTTGCGCGGTTCGGTGATATGGATGAAAACGCGCTGGAGCAGAACCAATCAAGTTATCGCGTTGCCGGGCGCATTGTTTCCAAAAGGGATTTCGGGAAAGCATCCTTTATTCACATTAAGGACAGGTCCGGCCGTATTCAGGCCTATGTTCGGAAAAATAAAGTAAAAGAAGGACAATTCGAAACATTTAAGCTAATGGATATTGGCGATTTCGTGGGTATCCGGGGACCGCTGTTCAGAACCAAAACCGGCGAACTGACGCTTTTGGCTGAGGATATGGTATTGCTCAGTAAGTCCATGAGACCGCTTCCTGAAAAATGGCATGGCCTGACCGATGTGGAAACCAGGTACCGCCAGCGCTATGTGGACCTGATTATGAACGATCCCGTACGGGATGTTTTCGTGACCCGAAGCCGCATCATTCAAGCCATTCGCCAGTTCTTTATTTCGAGGGATTTTCTCGAAGTGGAAACGCCCATGATGCAGCCGATACCCGGCGGCGCCACTGCCAGACCTTTCATTACGCATCACAATGCCCTGGACATGGACCTTTATCTGCGGGTTGCCCCTGAGCTTTATCTGAAACGGCTGGTGGTTGGGGGGTTTGAACGGGTGTTCGAAATCAACCGCAACTTCAGAAACGAGGGCCTTTCCATCAAGCACAACCCCGAGTTTACGATGATGGAATTTTATATGGCCTATGCCACCTACGAAGATCTGATGGTCTTGACGGAGGAGGTATTCGGTTATCTCCTCGATCAGGTGGCCGGTGGACAGGTTATCGAATACCAGGGCAAGCGCATTGATTTTACACCGCCGTGGAACCGAATTCCTCTTTTTGATTCCCTCAGAGAGACAGGCGAAATTGAGGAGAATATTTTTGAAGGCCGGGAGCCGGCTGCAGCGCTGGCCAGGAGTCTTGCCATTCCCGTCCAGGAAAGAGACGGACACGGACAGATTCTGACCAAGCTTTTTGATCACCTTGTGGAACCCCATCTGTCAAACCCCACTTTTGTGACCGGTTATCCTACGGAAGTCTCACCCCTTTCAAGGCGTAATGACCGGGATCCTACGCTGACGGATCGTTTCGAGCTGTTTATCGGAGGACGTGAAATCGCCAATGCGTTTACGGAATTAAACGATCCCGTGGATCAGAAAGCCAGGTTTGAAAGTCAGGTGGCGCTCAGGGATGCCGGGGATAAAGAGGCATTGTTTATGGATGAGGATTACGTCACCGCCCTCGAATACGGAATGCCGCCCACGGCGGGTGAAGGAATCGGTATCGACCGGGTGGTGATGCTGCTCACCGATTCGCCCTCCATCAGGGACGTGATTCTGTTCCCGCAAATGCGGGCCAGGGAATAGTTGCCTCCTGTCATGTTTGAGTTATTTCTAGGGATCAGGTATCTGAAAGCCAAACGGAAACAGCGCTTTATTTCCGTTATTACCATTATCTCCGTGATTGGCGTGATGGTCGGGGTCATGGCGCTGGTCGTGGTGCTCTCCGTGATGAACGGTTTCAGATCGGATCTCATGAATAAAATACTGGGGGTTAATTCCCATGTCCTGGTGTTGAACCTCAGCGGCACATTCAGCGGTTACAAGCAGGTGGCTGAAAAGGTGAAAAAAATAGAAGGGGTGGTGGCCGTGACCCCTTTTATCTACACCCAGGTCATGCTGAATAGCTCAGGAAGGGTCTCGGGCGCCGTATTGCGGGGTGTTGATCCCGACAGTGCAGGGCAAGTCGTAAACTTTGACAAAATGATCAAGAATGGGTCATTGTCGTCCTTGAATAAAACCGAAAACGGTATTCCCGCTATCATTATCGGAAGCGAATTGGCCAAACAGATTGGGGCCGCCACCGGAAGCCTGGTGACGGTCATTTCCCCTGAAGGAAAATTAACCCCTCTCGGGCGAACGCCCAACACCAAGAAATTCAGGGTGACCGGCGTCTTTGATTCCGGTATGTATGAATACGATGCTTCCATGGTATATATTTCCCTTGAAGAAGCACAGCGTTTTTTGGCACTGGGTGAGAATGTGACCGGACTTGAACTGAAAGTCAAAGAGGTTTATCAGTCGGATGTGGTCGCAAAGAGAATTCAGAAGGAACTGGGGTATCCCTACTGGACCAAAGACTGGAAACTCATGAATCGAAGCCTTTTTTCGGCGCTAAAGCTTGAAAAAATGACCATGTTCATCATTTTGACCATGATTGTCCTGGTGGGTGCCTTGAACATCATCAGTACGCTGGTCATGGTGGTCATGGAAAAGACCCGCGATGTGGCTATTCTGAGGGCCATGGGTGCATCCAGCAGAAGTATCATGAGCATCTTCATGTTTCAAGGTATTCTGGTGGGATTCATCGGAACCGTTACGGGGCTTTTATCAGGCCTGGGGCTTTGCCATCTGTTGTCCAAATATCAGTTTATTGATCTTCCTTCCGATGTTTACTACATTAGCAAACTACCGGTTCAGGTTTCAGGAGCAGATGTCTCCATTGTTGCAGCCGCGGCAGTGATTATTTCATTTCTGGCGACGCTTTATCCGGCCTGGTATGCATCAAGACTGAATCCCGTGGAGTCCTTTCGGTATGAATGAGTGGTTGGATGAGAACAAGTCGAAAGCGGAAGCAGCGCCCCATTCGCCTATCTTGACTTTCGACGGGGTCAGCAAGTCCTTCATGCACTTGGGCGACACCATTGAGGTCCTGAAAGGGATTGATCTGGAAATCTATCCCGCTGACAGCCTTGCGGTTACAGGGGCATCGGGCGTTGGGAAATCGACCCTGCTCAACATTATGGGAAGCCTGGATGCGCCAACCAGTGGTACCGTCAAATTTAATGGTTTCGATGTATATGAAATGGGCCAGAGGAGCCTGTCCCGTTTGAGAAATCGGGAAATCGGTTTTGTTTTTCAATTCCACCACTTACTACCTGAATTAAATGCGTTGGAAAACACCATGATGCCGGCTTTGATTGCCCGGTATCCCAGGAAACGTGCGGTTCATATGGCTGAAAATGTTCTTTGCAGCGTGGGTCTGGAAAAGCGCATGTCCCATCGGGCCGGCGAGCTTTCCGGCGGAGAGCAACAGCGTGTTGCCATTGCAAGGGCCCTGATTATGAATCCGAGGCTGATTCTGGGCGACGAGCCAACGGGAAACTTGGATTGGGCGACGGGTGAAGAGATTGCCGAATTACTTTTCCATTTGAACGAAGAGGCGGGTGTTGCCATGGTGATTGCAACGCACAATCAGAGGCTGGCGGAAAAAATGTCTAAAAAGATGGAGTTGATTGATGGCCGAATTCGCTAGGTTTATGAAACACGCCACGGTGTTTCCCGTTCACAATATTAGAAGAAAGATTTTCATCTTTTCCATCCGGGCTTTTTTTCTGTTTCTGGCGGTTTTTTGTTTTGGCGTTGTGGAATCCCCGGCCAAAGCGGAAAAAGGAACCATCTGTATTCTGCCGTTCCAGATCAATGCCGCCAAATCCTATTCCCATTTGCAGGAAGGGCTGCAGAAAATGCTTGCATTACGAATGAAACAAAACGGTTTCAAAACGGTTCCAATTGAGTCCATCAACAAGGACCCCGTTGTCTTTTCAAAGATTTTGCAGAATAAGGAGTTGGTTCAACTGGGTAATCGCTTCCAGGCGGATTGGGTGGTGAAAGGTAGTATGACCCAGATTGGCGACAAAGGGAGTATTGACCTGAAAGTGGTGGATGTTTCCGGAAAAAAGATTCCTTTTTTTATTTTTCAGGTGGTCGAAGATTTAGATGAAGTTCCGGAGTCGGTGAAGCGGCTCGCTTTAAGCGTCGAGGACCGGATCACGGGAGTCCCCCAGGTTGATGCCATCTATGTGGCAGGGAATCGAAGAATCGAAAAGGCCGCCATATTGGCTGTCGTGGGAACACAGCCGGGGGACAGGCTGGATCTGGACAAATTGGACCAGGACCTTCGTGATATCTACAAGATGGGCTATTTCAACGACGTTACCATGGATGTATCCGACGGCCCCTCGGGAAAGGTGATTACCTTTAACGTGGTTGAAAAGCCGTCCGTTGGCAAAATCGTGTTTGTGGGTAATGATGAGTATGACGATGAAGATCTTAATAAGGAGCTTGGGATCAATCTATATTCCATTCTCGACTATAATGCCATCAATCAGAGTGTCAATCGCCTGCGGGATTTCTATAAGGAGAAAGGTTATTACAACGCTGAAATAAAGGAGACCACGGAAACCCTTCCCAACAACGAGGTGATGTTGAAATACAATATCACTGAAAATGACAAAGTTTACATCCTGAAGATTGAGTTCAAAGGGAACAAGGCTTACGATGATGACCAACTGGAAGACCTCATGGAGACCAACACCAAATGGTTTCTTTCGTGGATTACCAAGGCAGGTCTTCTGGACAAGAAAAAGCTGGAATTTGATGCACATAAAATTACCAGCTTTTATCATAATCATGGGTACATCAAAGCCAAAGTGGGGGATCCGAAAGTTCATTATGATGACAAAATCAAGGGACTGGTGGTTTCCATCGATATCCATGAGGGTGAGCGTTATGATGTGGATAAAGTCAATGTTGCGGGGGATTTGATTGAACCTGCTGATGAGCTTTTGAAAAGTGTCGATATCGGCAAGGAAAAGGTTTTCAACCGGGAAACGGTCCGAACGGATATGATTCGACTTCAGGATATTTATGCCAACCAGGGGTATGCCTATTCGGAGATCAGACCCATCATTAAGGAAAACGATGAAAGCCACACGGCCGATATCACCTATCAGATCTCCAAAGGCCCCAAAGTCCGCTTTGAACGTATCACCATAACGGGGAATCAGCATACGAGGGACAAAGTGATCAGGCGGGAACTGAAGGTCATGGAAGGGGACTATTTCAGTAGCCAGGGCATGCAGCGGAGCACAGAAAATTTGAGGCGCCTGGGGTTCTTTGAGGATGTGCAGTTTCACACCAAGAAGGGGAGTCGTGACGACTTGATGGATTTGAACGTGGACGTAAAAGAGAAGGGGACACGCACGTTCAGTGTGGGCGCCGGTTACAGTTCCGCGTATTCCTCTTTTGTGACCTTTCAGGTTGCCGATGAGAATTTCATGGGGTATGGGCAGCGATTGTCGACTTCAGCCAGGATCGGCGGAAAGAATACGGAGTTTGATATTCGCTTCCTGGAACCCTGGCTGTTCGACACGCGTCTCTCCCTGGGAGCCAGCATCTATAAGTTTACACAGGAATATACGGACTACACGCGATCCAGCTATGGTACCCAGATTTCCCTTGGTGCACCGCTTTATTTTGATTACACCCGGGGAACCCTGATGTATGCCTATGATCATGCCAACATCAGTGATGTGTCCAATGATGCCAGCTATATCATCAGAGACATGACGGGCACCAATGTGACGAGCAGTCTTACGCTGTTGCTCAGTCGGGACAGCAGGGACCGAACATTCAATACCACCCGGGGATCCATTAATGAGTTGAGTGTGCAGTATGCCGGCGGATTTTTGCAGGGGACCGAAGAGTTCACCAAATACCGGGGCAGGTCGGCGTGGTTTTTTCCTATGTTTTGGAACACGGTGTTCATGGTGCAGGGCCGAGCGGGGTATATTCAGGACCGGGGCACTTTGTCTTCCTATCAGAAATTCTTCCTGGGCGGCATAAATACCGTGCGTGGTTATGACTATAATACCATTTCTCCCATTGATCCGGAAACCGGCGATTATATCGGTGGTGAAACGATGATGGTCTTTAATGTGGAATACCATTTTCCACTTTTGCAGGAACAGGGCGTGATTGGTATTGTGTTTTTCGATGCCGGTAATGCGTGGGACTCCGGATCTTCCAATGCCTATGATTTTGGCGGTCTTATGAAGTCGGCGGGCGCCGGGGTCAGGTGGTTTTCGCCCCTGGGCCCACTGCGTCTGGAGTACGGGTGGAAACTTGACGAGGATGAGGATGAGGGCGCTGGAAAATGGGAATTTAGTATTGGCGGAACCATGTAAACAAATTATTTTAGATTTGATGGAAAGGGGCGTAAAATGAAAAAATTTTTTTTGATTTTGTTGGGTGCGACATTTTTGTTTTCAATGCAATATGAAAAGGTCTTGGCCGCTGATCTCAAAATCGGCGTATTGGACATGAAACGTCTGCAACAGCGATCGGCGAATTTTCAACGGACAAAGGATCAACTCAAGCAAAAATATAACGCTTTTCAGAAGAAGCTGGACGCTGAAAGAGCACAGATTGATAAGCTGGAAAAAGAATTACAGAAACAGAGCATGATGTTGAGCCTTGATGCCAAGGAAAACAAAGAAATGGAGTTGGGTAAGCTGACGCGGCATTACAAATACATGGTGGGGGAAGTGACACAGGAAATGAAAGACGCCGAATTCGAAGCCACCAGAAAAGTCGGCAGGGAAATTGAAAAAATTGTCCAGAAAATCGCCAAAAAAGAACATTATACGCTCATTTTGGAACAAGGGACGGTTGGGCTTGTTTATTATAGTCAAACCATTGACATCACCGCGCAGGTAATCAAGGCGTACGACCAGGGGAAATAACAGGGGAGAAAAATCCGTGGAAATACCCATAACAAAAGCCGCGGAAATGGTGGGTGGAGAGTGTGTCGGCGGCGAGAATTTTGTTGTAAAAGGCATTAACGCCCTCGACCAGGCGGGTCCTTCGGAAATTTCTTTTTTTTCCGACCACCGCTATGGTGATCGCCTGAAAAAAACGAAGGCCGGTGCACTGCTGGTATCCGGGATAAATGAAGAATTCAATGGGCCGCAGATCATCACCGCCAATGTGGCGCTCGCCTACGCCAAGATTGCGGCTTTTTTTGCTGTGCCGCCCACGCGATATCCCGGGGTCAGTTCCGACGCCGTTATCGGAGGTGATTGTCGGCTGGGTGAGGATGTATCCGTTTTCCCGATGGTCTACGTGGGCAAGGGTTGCGAAATCGGTGATGGGGCAACCCTCTTTCCGGGCGTCGTCCTTGATCAAGGGGTAAAGGTCGGAAAAAGGACCGTCTTATATCCCAATGTAACGGTTCTGCGGGGTTGTATCATCGGTAATGATGTCATCGTCCACGCCGGTACGACCATTGGGAGCGACGGGTTCGGTTTCGTGAGGGATGGTGCGTCATCCGTTAAAGTGCCGCAGACCGGGATTGTGCAGATTGATGACCATGTTGAAATCGGGGCCAATAACTGCATTGATCGGGCGGCCTTTGGAAAAACCTGGATCAAAGAAGGTGTCAAAACGGATAATCTGGTTCAGATTGCCCATAATGTGGTGATCGGCGAACATTCGATTGTTGTGGCCCTTGCGGGAATATCGGGAAGTTCCCGGTTGGGGCGGGGTGTGATGATCGGCGGGCAGGTTGGTATCAATGACCATACGGAGATTGGGGATGGCGCCATGGTAGGTCCCCAGTCGGGTGTGGCAAAATCGATTCCGGCGGGCGGTATTTTTTCCGGAACGCCGGCCGTTTCCCACCGCACCAGGCTCAGGAATGCGGCATTGGTTGCCAGGCTGCCGCAATTCAAGGAACGTCTTCGCGGACTTGAGAAAAAAGTTCGGGAGTTGGAAGATCGTCTCGATGAAAATGGCGAGTAAGAGCTTTAAAAGAGGATGACGGAATAGCGTAAGGAGTCATATGCAAATGAAACTTCCTTTGACATACCAGGATATATCGGAAATCCTTCCCCACCGCTACCCGTTCCTGCTGGTGGACAGGATCATCGAGCTGGAATTGAACCAACGGGTTGCGGGCATCAAAAACGTCACTGCCAATGAGCCGTTTTTTCAAGGGCATTTTCCGGGTGAACCCATCATGCCGGGTGTTTTGATTATTGAGGCCATGGCCCAGGTGGGTGGTATCCTGGCACGTTTGTCCATTCCTGAAGTCCTGGAAAAAGAAGATCCCGATTCGATTCGTTTTGTGGCCATGGACAAAGTGAAATTCAGAAAGCCGGTCGTGCCCGGTGACCAGATTCGATTCGAAATAGAACCGCTCAGAAAAGGTACAAAGGTTTGGAAAGTGGCGGGAAAAGCCTTTGTGGACGGTCAACTGGTGGCAGAGGCGGTTTTGGTGGCGACCATTGGATAATTCCATGGACATACACCCGTTAGCCGCGGTGAGCCCCGGTGCGAAGATCGCCAAAGGTGTCAAGATCGGTCCGTTCAGCAGTGTGGGGGATCATGTCATTATTGGCCACGATACGGAAATCGGGGCTCATGTGGCCATCGAAGGACATACGACCATCGGGGAACGGAACCGCTTTTATCCTTTTTCTTCTATCGGCAACCCGCCACAGGATGTGGGTTACGGGGATGAGGATACGCGCCTTCTGATTGGCGATGACAATATCATAAGAGAATATGTCACCATCAATCGCGCTACTACGAAAGAAGAATGGGAAACCGTCATTGGAAACCACAACTACTTGATGGCATATGCCCACGTGGCCCACGACTGCCGTCTTTCCGACAGGGTCATTCTGGGAAACGGCGCCACGCTGGGCGGGCATACCCATATCGGTGAATACGCTATTTTAAATGCCTTCCTGGCGGTTCAACAGTTTGTGAGAATCGGTGCTCATGCCTTTTTGGGGGCCAAAGCGGGGATTGACCGTGACGTTCCCCCTTACATGATAACCGCCGGTCCAAGGGCCAAACTCTATGGCGTCAATCAGAAAGGGCTTCTAAGACGGGGTTTTTCACAGGAAACCATTGACATTCTGAAAAAAGCGTATCGCATTTTGTGGCGGCAAAACAAAAGGCTGGATGTGGGCATTTTGCAAGTGCAGCAGGAACTGGAGATGATACCCGAGTTGAAAACGCTTCTGGATTTTCTTGTCGGGTCAAAACGGGGTGTGATCCGGTGATGCCGGATCCGGAGGAAACCATCGGGCTGATTGCGGGTGGCGGGCAGTTCCCACTGCTAGTGGCGGATGCAGCAAGAAAGCATGGAACGCGCGTGGTGGCGGTGGCCCACCAAGGCGAGACCGATTCCGCGCTATCGGAAAAGGTGGATGAGATAGCATGGATTAAGCTGGGCCAGTTGGGACAGCTTATTAAGACCTTCAAGAAATTCGACGTCACCAAAGCGCTGATGGCGGGCTCCATCGCCAAGAAGAAGATGTTCGAAATGCGCCCCGATCTGAAAGGCCTTGCCATCATGAGCAAGCTGGCAATTTTTCACGACGATGACATCCTCCGTTCGGTAACCGCTGAATTTGCCAAAGAAGGGATTGAGATCGTCAGTTCAACCCTTTTCCTGCCGGACCTTCTGGCGCCTGAAGGTTGTCTCACCAAACGGGCGCCCACCAAGAATGAATGGAAGGATATCCGTTTCGGCTGGAAGATTGCCAAGGAATTGGGTCGATTGGATATCGGACAGAGTGTCGTGGTGAGGAAAAAGACGGTCCTGGCCCTCGAGGCCATTGACGGAACCGATGCCACGATTCTTCGCGGGGGGGCGCTGGCGAAGGAAAAGGCGGTTGTTGTCAAAGTCAGCAAGCCCAAGCAGGACCTTCGTTTTGACGTGCCGTGCGTGGGAATGGAAACCATTGCCGTCATGAAGAGAGTCAAGGGGGCTGTTCTGGCCGTCGAAGCCGGACATACCCTCATATTTGACAGATCCGAGATGGTGGCGGCTGCGGACAAGGAAAAAATTGCAGTGGTTGCCGTTAAAAGCTGTTAGGTTTTGGGTTTGACGGCTGTCAATCTCTGAAGGGGCTTCAGGAGATAAGGGTGAAAAAAGATAAACTTAAAGTCGCGGTGATCGGTGTGGGGCATCTGGGCGAATATCATGTGCAGAAGTATAAGGCTTCGCCGGACGTGGAACTGGTGGGCGTTGTGGATGTTGATGAGAAGCGTGCCCTGGAAATCGGCGAGCGATACAATACCATCGCTCACAAGGATCACTCCCGCATTCTGTCTCAGGTGGATGCGGTGAGCCTGGCCGTGACCACCGAGATGCATTTCGAGGTGGCGAAGGATGTGTTGGCGAGCGATGTTCACATGCTCATCGAAAAGCCCATCACCTACGATTTGAAAGAAGCGGATAAACTGATCCAGATGGCCCGTGAACGGAACCTGGTGCTGCAGGTGGGATTGGTTGAGCGGTTCAATCCGGCTATCAAAAAGCTGGAGCCCCTCCTCAAAGATCCTGTCTTTATCGAAGCGCATCGAATGAACCTTTTTACAACCCGGGGGCTGGATGTGGACGTGGTGCTCGATCTGATGATCCATGATCTCGATATCATCCTTCATTTGCTCCGGAGCAAAGTCAAAGAGGTCCATGCGGTGGGGATGCCCGTCATCACGGAAAAAACGGACATCGCCAATGTCCGCCTCATATTCGAGGACGGAACCGTGGCCAATTTGACCGCCAGCCGCGTTTCAGGAAAGATGTTAAGGAAAATCCGGGTATTTCAGCCGGACGCTTATTTCTCAGCAGACTGTGGAAAACGCCAGCTCACGGCCATCAAGCTGGATGCCACGGCCAAAGATGCCAACGATTTCCCTGAAGTTGCCACCAGCAAAGAGAAATATGAGGGGGCCGATCCGCTGGCCGATGAAATTTCTTCTTTTGTGTCCGCTGTCAGGAACGGTTCGGAGCCTATTGTGACGGGTGAGGATGGACGAAATGCTTTGAGCGTCGCCCTGAGCATTATCCATCAGATTGAGCGAGGCTGTCAGAATTTCGAACCTATCTGTACATAAAGTGAGTCGCAAACTGATCCTTATGGTGGCGGGGGAAGCTTCCGCTGACTTGCATGGTGCAAACCTGGTTCATGCCATGAAGCGATTTTGCCCGGAAGCGGTGTTTTGCGGCATCGGTGGGGATTTGATGGCCGAGGCGGGTGTCAAGTGTTTTGTTTCCGCTGCTGAGCTGGCTGTGGTGGGGCTGACGGGGATTTTTCAAAAGTTCAATACCCATTTAAAAGCTGCCAATGCCTTGAAATCCATTTTGAAGACCCATCGTCCGGATCTTCTGATCCTGATCGATTATCCCGGTTTTAACCTATACATGGCACGCGTCGCCAAGCGACTGAAGATTCGGGTGCTTTACTACATTAGTCCCCAGGTCTGGGCGTGGCGGCAGGGCAGGGTCAAAAAGATTGCGAGACGGGTGGACAAAATGGCCGTTATCCTTCCCTTTGAAAAACCTTTTTTTGAGAAAAGTGGTATTGATGTAGAGTATGTGGGGCACCCCCTGATGGATGCCTTTGAAAGCAGAAAGATAGACATTCAAACCGAAGGCCTCAAACCGCAAGCCGACCCCGCCGAAACAGCGAACGCTGCGACGTCCGAATCCGCAGACGAGCGCCCTGTTTTGGGACTGGTACCCGGCAGCAGACGGGAAGAGATTTTGAACCTTTTGCCCGTTATGATCAAAGCGGGGGAAATATTGAGTCGCGAATACCCCCATATTCGTTTTGTGCTGCCCCTTGCGGGGACGATTTCTTCGAGATGGCTTTCCCGTTTTCTGCAAGATACGCCACTGGATATAGAGGTCTGCCGTGAAGGCATTTACGCCGCGCTGAGCCGTTGTCATTTGGCATTTGTGACTTCAGGCACCGCTACGCTGGATGCCGCTATCATGACGGTTCCCATGGTGGTGGTCTACAAGGTGAAGTCCTTCTTGACATATGAGATCGGAAAACGGGTCATTAAAGTCCCTTATCTCGGATTGGTGAACCTTGTGGCGGGTGAAAGTGTGGCCCCGGAATTGATTCAGGATGACGTGACGCCTGAAAAATTGGCCATGGCGGGAAGAAAATTTCTGGCGGATGACGACTTGCGCCGGCGAACAATCGGTACGTTGAGAAGGGTGAAAGAAAGTCTCGGCAGGGGAGGGGCCTCCGAAAGGACCGCCCGGATCGCCGCCGGGATGATGGGTTGTTCCGGGTAACCCGGGAGGCAGACAGAATGTCCAAGACAATCCTTGTGGTCGATGACGAGACCAGTATTCTGCAGTCCCTGGAAGGGATTCTCTCAGATGAGGGGTTTGAGGTCGCCACTGCCGAAAGTGGCCTTGAGGCTTTGAAAAAGGTTGAAGAAACGATGCCGGATCTGGTCCTGCTGGACATATGGATGTCGGGCATGGACGGGATTGAAACCCTTGAAAAAATAAAAGATCTTTACCCGAGGCTTCAGGTGATCATGATGTCGGGACACGGCAATATAGAAACGGCCGTGAAAGCCACCAAGGTGGGGGCCTATGATTACATAGAAAAACCGCTTTCACTGGAAAAGCTTCTCCTTTCCATCAACAATGCCCTGGCCCATTCCCGTTTAACGGAAGAGGTTCATTTCCTGAAAGAAAAGGAGATGAAAAAACACGACATCGTGGGAAAGAGCAAAGCCATGGCGGATCTGAAAGAACAGATCCGGATCGTTGCGCCTACCAATGCCTGGATTCTCATCTCCGGGGAAAACGGCACCGGAAAAGAACTTGTCGCTCATACCATTCATCGGCTGAGCCACCGAAACGGAAACCCCATGATTGAAGTGAACTGCGCCGCCATTCCCGAAGACCTCATCGAAAGCGAGCTTTTCGGGCACGAAAAAGGGGCTTTTACCGGTGCTTCAACCATGAGAAAGGGAAAATTCGATTCAGCCCATGAAGGGACCATCTTCCTGGATGAAATCGGCGATATGAGCCTGAAGGCGCAGTCCAAAACCCTTCGGATTCTTCAGGAGCAGAAATTTGAACGGGTCGGAGGCACCAAGACCATCGAGGTGGATGTTCGCGTGATTGCCGCTACGAATAAGGATCTGGAGGCGGAGATCGAGAAAGGGACTTTCAGGGAAGACCTCTATTTCAGATTAAATGTGATTCCCATGCGCGTCCCTTCTTTAAAAGAACGCACGGAAGATATCCCAAGCCTTGTGGAGGCGTTCGTATCGGAATTTTCCCTGAGCGCCAAGGTGGAGCCCAAAACGTTTCCTCCCGAAACCCTAGACCTGCTGCAGAAATACGACTGGCCCGGCAATGTGCGGGAATTGAAAAACCTCATTGAAAGGCTGATGATCATGACGCGGAGCAATGTCATTACCACAAAGGATATACCCGCGCCTTTCAACCAAAAAGCAAAGAGTGCGCGTTCAGGAATGGAGACGGTATTCGGTTCCGATACTCTCAAGGAGGCCAAAGGCGAATTCGAAAAGGCGTTTATTGAAGAAAAACTCAATGAGTACAACGGCAACATCTCCCAAACCGCCGAAGCCATCGGCATCGAGCGCAGCAACCTCCATAAAAAGATAAAGCAGTATAATCTGGGTCGGTAACTGCAGTTACCGAACTGCCGATTGGTCCCCATTTTTTGCCGCGACTTCTATCTCAACTCCTTTTCTGCAGTATTTTTTTGTGCGATCGAAGCTTCAACCAGAACACTGGCCACAAAACGTTCCGCATAATTCCGGGAGGATAACGACATGACTTACTTTCGTCACCCTTTTGTGGGTCTCCAATATCATTTTTTCGGACAATCTTTTTGAACTTTCCTGCTTTTCTAACCGGGCCGCGGCTTGATGAGGGAGGGAGTTTTGATCCCCAATGCCAATAAAAAGGCTTTCTGGTCCGAATTGAGCGGTTTGCTCAGTCGGCGTTCTTTGCCAATTTTAATGACCGCAAGGCCCATAAATTTCATGGTCATCATAAAAGACGTGGGCCGGTCAGTAGGCTTGTATTTCCATCCCGGGAGTTTTTCTCCCGTTTGTTCCACATATTGGTGCATTGAACGTTCCATAAGTCGCCAGATAAGTAGAGATGTCAATAGAATAAGGCCAAGAACTTCGATACGCTCAGGCTTTTTGAGGAAAACGCTGTTGACAATAAACGGGTCTTTCAGGAATCCAAAATCCTGCTCGATACCGTACTGCTCTTTGTAGGTCTTGAGGATCGCTTTGGAATCATAACCCATGTCTTCCTCTTGGGTTTCCGTGGGGACATTGGTAAGCATAACGAAACAGCCTGCTTCCTTTCGAAAAGTTGAAACAGCCTCCTGGTTTTCTGAAACCTTGGCTGAAACCAGATACCGCATCTCTTTGATTTCCCGAAAACCGTCATTTCTGGGACGACCTCTGCCATATACAGGTTTTTCTTCAACCCGGGTGCTGATCTCATAGTAGGTGCAACTTTCTTTCGAGAGCCTATTGGCGGCTGCTTCAGCATCTTCCCTGCAAAAATATTCAACTCTGACGACCTCATTGCACTTTTCAGTTATTGCCTTCTTTTCCTTAGCCTGAAGTTCCTGGGTCAATCAAGCTCGAAAAGGCTCTTAACGATTTGATTCTAAAAGACAATTATCGCTATAAGGGAAAATCTAGGTGCGAAAACGTAGACATGTAAAAATACATCTAATCCGTATTTTGACTTGATATATTTCTATTTATGTGCTAGAGATGGTCGACATGTACATCGCTACGATACCAAATCGCAATTCGCCACCGGCCATTTTGCTCCGTGAGAGTTACCGCGAAAATGGAAAGGTCAAAAATCGCACATTGGCAAACCTGTCCAAACTGCCGCCACAGTCTATCGAAGTACTGCGTCGTTCCCTCAAGGGTGAAGATCTTGTTTCGACCGATTCCTTTGAAATTATAGAAGATGGGTCCCCCGCTCATGGTCATGTCGATGCGGTAATGACAGCCATGAGACGATTAGATTTCGTTCAACAATTCATAAACCCGGCGATCGGCGGCATTGCGCTCGTTCAGGAAGTTGATGACGACCACGTCATGCTTTTGGCCGTAACGGTGGCAGCGACCAATGCGTTGTTCAATGCGTTGCGGATTCCAGGGCAGATCAAAATTTATTACGAGTGAGCAGAATTGGAGATTGATCCCCTCCGCGGCAGCTTCCGTTGCAATCAGAATTGAAGCGTTGTCACGGAAATGCTCAATGATGGCCGTGCGCACATCGATCGGACGTGAGCCGGAAACTCTCCCGCTTTCCTTGTTGGCTTCCAGCCACTGGCTGTAGATATGCGTTGATTCCGGTTCGCGGTTGGTGCCGTTGAATGTGGCCACCGCGCCGGCGTAGCCATTGGATTCCAGAAAATCCCCCAGAAACTGCTGGGTTCGACGCGACTCCGTAAAGATGACTGCCTTTTGTTGGGATCCTGCCTTTTCCATCTCCGAAAAGCCAATTTTCACCGCACTTAATAGCGATCGTGTTTTGGTAGCGATACCGATACCGCGCGCCCATTGAATGTACCGGGAGAGATCTTCGATTTCAGCGCCCAGCTTTTTTTGTCGATCTTAACAGGATTTGGCGGCTCAGCGGCGATTTCAATCCCGGGTGCATTACCGTTACCGTTTAGAAATTCGTCAAGCAGATCATCTTCAATCTCCTCGTCTTCGATAATCCGATCAGCCAAAGTTGTCACGGTCCCGGCCTGGTCACGCATGACAAGAGGCGATCCCGCATGACCTCAAGCGTTCCGGCCACCGCCTGTGGGGACGATGCCAGCAGCTTTCGGACAATCAAGGCGGTCAGGTGTCTTTGCTGATAGGGAGGTGCATAGGTGTCTTCGCGTTTTAGAAATTCGGAAACAGCCTCATAGAGTTTGTGCTCTTGATCGGTCGGTTTAAACGGGCGCGTAATCAGCCTCCGTTCCGTGTACTGGATGTACTCAACCACCTGGCTTCGAAGGGTGCGCATGCAGAAAACGTTGAGCCTTTCATGAAGATCTGAAAGATTTCCGCCCATGTTGACGTATTGGGTTCTAAAGGATGGAAGATCACCAAAAATGCGATCGTCAATTATGCTTGAAAGCCCATATAGCTCCAGAAGGGAGTTCTGAAGAGGGGTTGCTGTCAGAAGGACCTTTCGACGGTCTTCCACGGCCCAGCGAATGTTTTGCCCCATTCGATTGCTTTGCCGGTAGGCATTTCTCAGCTTATGCGTGTTGCCGTTCACATTATCCCACCGGATATTGTCCACAATAAAGCACGAAGAATATTTTGTTTTTGCCTGATTGATTTATCGTTGCAAGGCGATGCGTGACGGACTGCCTATCTTCTGATCGGGGTGCTGTTTCGAGAAAACCCTTGGGGCTCTGCCCCAAACCCCGAGGTTTTTTTAGGCATGAAGGCTCCTCGGAAATATCACATAAAAAAGGGGAGCCCGAAGACTCCCCTCCCGATGACGATATTTCGTCGTCGCCTATCCAGCTATCCCTTGGCGAGTTGCTCCTCAGCAGAGCTCGCCTCTGTTTCACCGAATCTGATTATGCAGGTTTAGCACTATCCCGTTTCCTCCACTGCGGTAAGAATATGTTCAGCCGATACAAGCTGGGCATTCTGCAGTGCCGCCACATTCAATGAGAGGTGTGCCAGCAGATTGATTTTGCGTGGCAGACCGTTTGTCGCCTGAAAAAGCGCTTCAAGAGCCGGCTGTTCAAAAAGATCCATCTGGGTTCCGGCCAACTCAAGCCGGTGTTTCAGATAAGGGAGCAACTCCTCTTTTGCAAGACCGGATATGTGATAACGCACCACAAGCCTTTGAGCCAAAGGCTCATGGACGGACAGTGAAAGCCGTCGCCTCAACTCGGCCTGGCCAACAAATATCATGCAGAGACGATTTTGTGAGTCCATCTCATAGTTTGTCAGCAGCCTGAGGTTTTCGAGGACCTCGTTTCTCAAGTATTGCGCTTCATCAATAATCAGCACTGGCCTGATTTTGGATTCCAGACAGAGTCGGTTGACCTCCATATGGATGGAACGATAAAGGGCTGCCAGGCTCCGTTCCGTGGTTAGCCCCATTCCCAGGCA
>ADZZ01000089.1 GCA_000179315.1 delta proteobacterium NaphS2 | reverse complement strand
TTAAATAACTATAGTCAATACCGTATATCTTGATACTGTTATTGACAACATTTTCTGAATATGTTAAAAATTCCTCTGAAAATGGGAAAAGTCACCTTTTTGGAGGAATACCTCAATGTCGTTTCAAGGGAAACAGCTTCCTGCTGAATTGGTTGAAACTGTTGTCCGGCTGAAAAATCACTATGATGAAGAAAGAAAAACTGGAAAATTTGTTTCAACAAAGGATGCCGCCAAACGGACAGCAGATGCTCTGGGAATAGGCATCGCCACAGTAAAGAGAATAATGGCCCAGTATAAAAAAGATGGCGATGAAGTTGTTGTCCGGATAAAGGAACGTCCTGGTAGACCGCCGTCAAGTATGTGCCCGATCGCCCAACCCATTGTGAGAAAATTTATTAGAACTGAGAACCTGGGTGGAAGGCGTGTCAGCATCGGCAGGGTGTGCAAGTTCCTGAGTTCAAAACACGGGATCGATGTTCCAAAAATGACCCTTTGGCGTGCACTTAACCGGTGGGGTTTCAGTCATGGCGAAGGCCGAAGAAGAAATAGCCTGAAGGAACAGGATCGAATTATATTTGCACGACGAGAATACCTCAGAGCCAAGCTTGCCAATCGAAATCCCGATGGAACATTGAAGCGGCCGGAAGTCTATTTGGATGAAACCTATATAAACAAGAATCACTCATGCCGGTTCACATGGTACCTTAACGAAGACGGTCCTCTCGTTAACAAGCCTTCAGGGGTTGGCCCTCGTTTCATATTGGTTCATGCGATCACGGAAGATGGCTGGGTAGGCGGGGCTCAACTTGTTTTTGAGGCGAAAAAACGAACCGGCGACTATCATGGCCAGATGAACTGGGACAATTTTTCTACATGGTTTGAGACCCAATTGTTACCGAATATTCCATCTGAGGCTATCGTTATCCTGGATAATGCCAGATATCATAACGTACTTGATACTGAGAGTATTCCAAATAAAAGCAGCAGGAAAGAGCAATTACGAGCCTGGCTGACCCGCAATGGTTACCCTTGGCGGGAAGATATGCTCAAGTCTGAATTGTCTGAATTGTGTACACGCTTGGCGCCAGCGCCAGAATTCAAATTGGACCAAATTGCTGAACAACATGGCATTTCCATACTGCGCACACCGCCTTACCATCCGGAATTGCAACCAATCGAAACGTGCTGGGCAGTATTAAAAAACCACATGGCCGATAATTGCGATTTTACAATGGCTGGTCTTCGCAAAAGACTACCGGAAGCTTTTGCTAAGGTCACCACCAGCACATGTAAAGCCATCATTTCGAAGGTTTTTGAACAAGAGGAAAGATATTGGGCTGAAGATGAAAAACTCGATGAGATATATTCAGAAAATGCTGAGGAAGAATATCTCGGGAAAGATGCCTTTGAGAGCCAAGGAGATGAATTTTATTTGGAAGCTGTGTAAACTTGTCAAGCACTTTTTTCGGTATCAACTATTTCGGTACGCCCTATAGTTGAATTTATTGGCATAAAAATTGAAAAATTTTCATTTTTCGTGCCAAAATTCTCTGCGCATAATAAAAAAAATGCGCGGAACCGGCTGGAAAAATTGGAAAAGGTTCAAAAACGGTGAAACTTTAGTTGCTCTTATAGATAACGCCACAATTAACGGTATTAACTGGACGCTTCCGTCCACATAATACCTTAGCCACAGTAGGAAAATCTATGAAATACAATGCATTCATTAGCTATTCAGGTGTCGATGTAGAGATTGTAGAAAATCTCAGGGATCACATCAATCGTTATGGAGTTACGGCTTGGGTCTATTCCTTGGACCGCACTTTAGCTGTTGATGCATGGGAGGAGATACAAGCTAGGATCGAAGAATCCGATCTTGTGATTTTTGTTGTCTCAGACAATACGCCAAATGCTGAAGGTCAACAAAAGGAGTTGAAGTTGGCACTGGAAAAGGTTGAGCCTCTTGCCGGTACTGAAAAGATTTTACCTATTGTCATCACCGGAAAAAACTTTTCAGCCTTGCCTGATGAACTTCGGTATAAGAATGGCCTTTATTTTGATGCATATAAAGTTAAGTCAGTTGCCTGGAAAATCGCTACTAGAGCTTTCCCTTCGCTGCTAAAAGCGGAAACAGAGAATCCTTGGAAGTTTCCAATACCTGGAGAGTGGTTGGAAGTGTCAAATCTGGATGAAATGATAGAGCAGCATTTCGATATCGGTGACAAACTATATTTTCGTGCACTTGGCCCTATGGGGTTGCTTGAATGCTATGCGCCACGGATTAAAGGATTATTCTGGATTGCCCAAGAAAACGTCAAGGCATCAAGTGATGTAGAAACTGACAAAGAACTTGAAAGCCATGTCCCTATGATATTTAGAGTATCCGGAATGATTAAACTACTACAACTTGGCTGGAAAGTATGGCACGCTAATGACAACCAAAATAATGGCTAACCTTGCTACTCCAGCCGACCGCAAAAAGCGCGGCGGCCGGCCGCCCCGTTGGGCTTTTATAAGAAAGGAGTAAATATGATTAAAAAATATATTCAAACTGCGATGGAGCATGCAAAATATGAAATTCTCCAAGATGATGGGACATATTATGGCGAGATAAAAGAATGCCCTGGTGTCTATTCAAATGCTCCGACTCTGGAGAAGTGCAGGGATGAACTGGAGGAAGTGCTTGAGGAATGGATTCTTTTTCGTGTGTATAAAAATCTGGAAATCCCTGCAATAGAAAACATCGAAATCAAAATCAAAAAACAGGCGGCTGCCTGATGCCAGCATTTGGTCCGCTCAAGAGGTCCGATTTGGTCAAATACCTTCGGAAATATGGCTTTGATGGACCATATTCCGGAGGGAAGCATCCATTTATGGTTAAGGGGGATCTTTCTCTGACTATTCCAAACCCTCATAGGAAAGATATTGGAAGGGAGTTTTTGAGTAGAATTCTTCGCCAAGCTGGAATTTCAAAGGAGGAATGGGAAAGGCTTTAGCCCATCGGGATAGGGAGTAGCCTCGCAGCCACCCCCTCCCACACCACGTAGCATACGGGTCCGTACTGCGTAAACGTAAACGGTAAACGTAAACGGGGACGTTGGTTCCGAAACAACTTTGTGATAAAATAAAATCTTTCCTTTTGATGAATTCCAATACTGTTGTGGCCCACATAGAAATAGAGTGATATACTATTTTTACAATGACACATATAAGAGAACTGTTCGAGGCGTAAGTGGTTTTGGAACCAACGTCCCCTCTTACTCTTACAGTTTTGCACTCGGGCTTCCTTCAGACAGCCCCTCGCGAAGCTGCCCTTGCCGTCGGCTAATGTTTCGATCGGAGCCATGGGGGCGCCGATCGGGTCCACACATAGGGGACTTACACCCCATATAGTTCACGCCCATGCCGGGCGTACACAAAAGGCTGAAGACCGACCATCCCCGCCAAAAAGCGGCGGGAATGGCGGCTTAGCCACGTGTTAGCCCCCGCAAATCGCGAGGCACCGTACTTTAAAAAAGGAGAAACGAAAATGACTCATGCTGACATTTTCGCCGAATGGCAGAAACTTTGTGATGAACACGCCGCAGTTCGCGATGCCCACTTTAAAGCTCTTGCCGCAGTAAATCAAAAGTTCGTGGCGATAGGTCAGGGGCAGTCCAATATCAGACTTTTCCAGGCTTGTGGGGGAGCCAAAACACCAACCGCAAATATTACCAAAAACAGCGCTTCATTTCAGGAAATTGAACCGATCTAAAAGCTAACCAACTGTATTGATAAACGATTTTACTCAACCGTTTCTTGATACATTTGACTATCAGTACTCCAAAAAGCGCGCTTTTTCTGCCTTATCCGTATATGTGAAATTGTACGCACCTTTCAATCACTGCCAGACGCACCCCGGGAAAGGGAGACAAAACGGTATAACAATCTGAATAGACATGAACAATTTCCAATTTCATGGTCTTAAACGGCTTTCCGATAATACCACTAATACCACAAAAAATGCATATTTTCTGCAAAAACCCTGAAAATGTCTTGAAATCGACCGGAATAATGTGTATTATTTCCATGTGATTTTATCCGCCGTGCAATCGGAAACCCTTGCACAGCGGTTCAGCCCTGAAGGCAATATCCCTTCCCGGGAACTGGAAGAATGATCATGGGTGGACAGATCTTTGTTCTCTCGGCCCCCTCGGGTGCTGGCAAATCGACCATCGCCGATGCTTTGATGAAACGAGTGGAAGGCATGGCTTATTCCGTCTC
>ADZZ01000090.1 GCA_000179315.1 delta proteobacterium NaphS2 | reverse complement strand
AACCTCGCCGCAGGCGGAATCGCGAGACCCCAAAATAAGTCACAAAAAGCTATGTCTCCCATTCCACCCTTGGTTTGCGCGAAGGCGCTTTCAAACATACCAACCCGTCCGAGCAAAACAGAAAACCCAACCACCGTGCCACGGGCAACCACTTCTGAAAGAAAGACAAAAAAGGAAGGCCTGACCCCTTGCTCCTCTATTGGGTTTACCCATGTACGGGTTCAGCCGTGAGTTTTACTCCGAGAGCTTTAAAGACCCGTTGAATGGTATCAAACCGGGGTTTGGCGTCGGGTCGCAGTGCTTTGTAAAGCGCTTCACGCTTTATCCCACTGGCCTTGGCAATCTCCGTCATACCTCGGGCCTTGGCAATGTGGCCCAAAGCCGCGGCCAACTCACCGGGGTCCCCCTCCTCCAGCGCCTGCCGAAGATATTCCGCAATATCCGCACTGCTTTTGAGATATTGCGCCATATCGAATTCGGGTAATCTATCGGCTTTATATTTCTTGGTCATTATCTTCTATTCCTCAATGATGTCTGCAAGCGCCCTGGCCGCCGCGATGTCAGCCGCCTGGCGGCTTTTATCACCGCCGCCAAGCATAACGATCATTACTTCATTCAACTGCATGTAGTACATGCGCCATCCAGGCCCAAAGAATTCCCGCATTTCATAAACACCACCTCCTACCGGAGCCACATCACCCAATAGGCCGCGTTGGGCCTTTTCCAGTCGTCGCAGCAATCTAAGGCGAGTTTGACGATCACGCAGACTATCCATCCAAGCATCAAATTCAGGGAGCCGCTTTATGAGCTATGAGCCATCAGCCAATTTTATCTCCCATTCCCTCCAACCACTGCTTTAACCGTCTAAAAAAGTATCTTCACATCCAGCCACAGGCAGGTCAACCCCTGGTTTCATGGACAGCCGCCGCCGCTGCCGGATCTCATAGTATTCCACTTCTGCCGGAATGGGCATTTTACCGAAAACAGCCTTGGGCCGAAATCGGCAACGATCCATCTGCGAAAAACTGTGCGACCCGCGGACCCCAATCGGATATTCAAGGGTTTCTCGCAATTTTTGCATTGACAGTATAGCTTTTAGGGTTATAATTTCGCATGTACGTATTGAAATACAAACGGCAGGCGCGGAACTATCTGGCGCGGCTGCCACGCAAAACCAAATCGAGCATTGTGACCCGACTGCATCAGCTTGCAACGGATCCCGACGATCCCGCCCTTGATGTGGACGTTTTGAAGGGGAGGCAGGGATACCGCCTCAGGGTCGGTCATTACCGGGTGCTCTATACGCGGGAAGATGACCGATTGATCATAGAGATTGTAAAGGTCCGGCCGAGGGACGATGCATACAAGAGGTGATGGCATGGAGTATCAAACCATAACAGAGAATGGAAAAGTGAAGTTCGTGGTGCTGCCGGTCGATGTATTCAATGCGCTTCTCAAACGCCTTGAAGATCAAGACGACTTGCGCGACATTCGCGAGGCCGCATCCGATCCGGTCTATGAACAAACTGAGGCCGAAGCGTATATCTTCATGAACCCGGTCAAGAGGGAACGACTTGAAAATGGGTGGACACAGGAGGAACTTGCCGGACGACTCGGGGTCAAGCAGGCTACCATTGCAAAATGGGAACGCGAAGGCGCTGTTTATCGAAAGGCAACGAGGCAGAAACTGGCCCGGGTATTCGGGATAAACGAGGCAACCTTCGCCTGAACTGCATCGAGCTTTGCCTTTTCACCTAAAACGCTCAAAACCCGAAACTGCTTCAAAGCCCAGCACCCAAAACCAAGAACCCATCTGTCATCGGCCTTTTGCCTGCCCCCTGCACCCTGACAACTGCACCCTCTCTTCCCATGAGCTATCAGCTATCAGCTATGAGCCGCTGGCATGAGCCATCGTAATCCGGAATCTTGAACCTCGAATCTTGAATTACGCATCGCGCCGCAGCCGTAGTTTTGGACCATTCAACACGCGACCCAATACCCACCCATTCTTCGAATTTCACCCTTGACTTAGGCACCAAATTTTGGCACCATTTATTAATGAAGCGCAAACACAGGGCAACTCTTAAAGCGGTTTTCAACCGGCCTACGAGCGGCGGGATCAAGTGTTCTGACATTCTGGGCCTTTTCCTGGAATTGGGAGCCGAAATCTCCGAACGTGAGGGATCACGTGTAGGCGTGAGACTTTTCGGTGAACGCCGCGTGTTCCATCGTCCGCATCCATCGCCCGATACCGATAAGGGCTGTGTTGAGAGCATTCGCAAGTGGTTCGAACAAAACGGAGTAACGCCATGAAAAACGTCATGAAAATCAATGGGTACCAAGCAGTGATCCATTATGACCCTGAAATCGGTATGTTTCGGGGAGAGTTTCTGGGACTAAATGGAGGAGCGGACTTTTATGCCAAAACAATCGACGGTTTGGAGGAAGAAGGAAGTAAATCCCTCAAGGTCTTCTTGGATATGTGTGCTGAAGACGGCGTAAATCCTAGGCGCGAGTTCACCGGGCGATTAAACCTAAGAATTCCTGCAGATCTGCACGAACGAATTGCACTGCTGGCTCGGGCTTCCGGTAAGAGCATGAATGCGTGGATGACGGAAGCCCTGACCAACGAAACCCGGCAGGCTGATTCGTAATTTTGAACAAAAAGCCACTCCCTTCGGAGGCCTCGGCACACACGCTCAGCTATACAAGTGAATCTTGGTCTCAGTCATAACCGAATTCAAAAAAGCCTTAATCGGCATGAAGCGTACAGTCATATCCGAACTCGCCGCACCCAGAATCTTGAATTTTGAACTTTGAACTTTGAACTTTGAATCACGAATCGCGCCGCAGACGCTAATCTTGAACCTTGAATCTTGAATCCCGCCGAAGACGCTCAAATCCCCCACTACGTTTCTGCTCGCCGACGAGCCAGATAGTGGTGGTCCAGAGATTGTCGCAGATATGTCTTTATGACGGCTTGGCGGCTGATATTTAATTCTCTTGCGATCGTATCGAGTTCTTTTAGCATATCCAGGGTAAAATCGACATTGACTCGCTGAATTGCTGGTTTCATCTCCCCCTTGTTTGTGAAAAAGCGAGATATATCTTCCCCGGTCATTGCCTTTTCTGCAATTTCATCGGCCGTTAAACTGGGAGCCTTACTCATATTCTTCATAAAGCTCTTCCTCTTGCTTTGTGGATTTCCAGAGTGTCACAAGATGATAGTATTCTCCCTCATCGTCCTCCCTGACTTCATATATGACTGATCATGTCAATACACTTAAAACAATTTATCTCGCCCAATGGAACGGGAACAATTCCGAAGAAATTCCCACCAGGGTTTCACACGGACACCCTTGGTGGCAATATGCTCCAGGGAGGAAAGGACCTTGGCTGACCGCTGAACTCTGACCAAGGATGCCCGTAACAGTCATCATCGGGGTGAAAGCGTCAGGTTGAAAGACTTGCCATGACATATGAGATATTAAATTAAGACACAATAAGCCAATCCTAAAAAAGATTGCTAAGGCTATCAATATACTGGAAAGCAACCCCCGCCATCCAGGTTTGGGAATTGAGCGAATTAACAATGACCCTTCAGCGTGGTCGGCGCGCGTTGACAGAAAATACCGGATTTCATTCGAGCCGACCGTGATTCTGCCCTCCGGTTCCCCTGACTGGAACTCGCGGGTCAGACTCCTCCGCATTCTTGACCACGACGACCTTTACAAGACTCCTCGTTGACATTTCCAGACTGAATTTTCTGAGCCACTTCTTGAAACTGGCTCCAGTGCAAAAATAAAAACTCCTTCTTCTCTCTGGCCTCCGCTTCTCAGCACGAGTTCCCTGAGAAAAGAACTCATAACCCAACACTCAAAACCCATCCCCCATGAGCCATGAGTCTTCCTGCACCCTGTACCCTTACAACTGCACCCTTTGGTTATGAGCCATCAGCCATCACGTCTAATACCCAATTCCAACGCTTCCCCCAAAGCCCGCCTGGCCTGTCCATCCCCATGCACCAGTTTAATCCTGGGCCTGCCGACCATCGCGTTCACCCATGCCACCAACCCGTTCCGATCCGCATGGGCCGAATAACCGGCCATCAAATGAACCCCGGCCCGAATTGCCAGCCGCTCCCCTTCCAGCATAACATAGCCCCCCGGTTTCCCACAATACGTCAAAATATCCCGGCCCGGCGTTCCCGGCACCTGGTACCCCACGAAGAGCATGTCATTTTCCGGCTTCTCAATCCCTTCCCGAATATGATTGACAATCCTTCCTCCGGTGCACATGCCGCTCCCAGCCAGAATCACCATGGGACCATCCGTCCGCTGCAAATCCATGTGATCCGAGTGACGCCTCACCGCATACAATCCATCAAAATCGATGGGATGGTCTCCCCGCGACAAATGCCCACGGGCTTCCTGGTCCCAGTATTGGGAGAGACTCGAATACACCTTTGTAATCTCAAGACCCAGTGGAGAATCCAGAAATACCGGCACTCGAAAATCCCCTTTGCCAAACACCCGGTCCATCTCATACAGCAACTCCTGGGTCCGGCCCAGGGCAAACGCCGGAATCAACACCTTGCCGCCATCGGCCAATGCCTTTTGAAGCACCTGCCCAAGCCGCATTTTTCGATCTTTCCGGTCTCCATGAACCCGGTCCCCATAGGTCGCTTCCATGACCAGGACATCGCACCCTTCCGGCACATCCGGATCACACAACAGCGGCGTATGCTCAGCCCCAAGATCGCCTGAAAATACAACCCGCCCTTCACCCGAAAGGTCAAGCTGAATCCAGCAGGACCCGAGAATGTGCCCCGCGCGGCCCAGTGTAAACCGAACCCCCCGGTCCAAATCAAAGGATTGGCCATATTCAAATCCCCAGGACAGCCGGTCAATGACGGTCAAAAGCCCCACGGATTCCAGTTCCGTCAAATGAGAAAACCCAGCGGCATCCTTGAGCATCGGTTCCAAAAGTGCCTTGGTGGCATGGGTGGTCAAAATTTCACCCCTGAAACCCTTTTGCACCAGTTCCGGCACCCGCCCGACATGATCGATGTGCGCATGGGTTAGAAACAGGAAATCAACATCAGCGGGTTTCACCGGCCAGCAATCCATGGGCAAAAGGTGGTCACGACCCTGGGCCAGCCCACAGTCCACCAGAATATTCAACCCATTCACCTGAAGGAGATGACAAGACCCCGTCACGGTTTTTTCACCGCCCAGATGCACAATCTTCATTTTACAAAACCCATTTCATTTTACCCAAAACGGCTTTGCGCCGAAATAGGGCATTACTTGCTTAACTTTTCCCTTTTTGTTGCATCATTTTTCGTCTTGATTTTGCGCCAAATTTGTAATAAATATTTGGTGTATCAACTGGCCACAAAAGGAGGATCAAAGGATGGGATTACAACTGAAACCCAAAAAAGTCAGGCTTAATATCCAGATATCTGAGGAACTTAAATCTAAGCTTGCTGATTTTTCCGCATTTCAAGGCAAAAAAGTTTCCGTCCTGGTTCGAGAATCCATTGAAGAAAAACTGGCGGACATTGAGAAAAAGATATTTGAGGAGAAAATGAAGTGTGCCTACCAGGCGTTGGCACAAGAAAACATGGAAATTTCTGAGGATTTCAAATACGTCGATTCCGAAAACCTTCAATGAGGTCATAAGCGCAATGGGAGCTGTGGAAGTTAAGCGGGGTGACGTCCATTATGCGGATCTTGATCCGGTTGTGGGAAGGGAAACAGGCAAAACAAGGCCTGTTCTTGTGATCCAAAACGACATCGGCAATATGTATTCACCAACCACCATAGTGGCAGTCATCACCGAATATTCGAAGAAAAAAGCATCCTATCCCATCTGTGTGGCCGTCAAGAAGGCAAATGGCCTCAGGAAAGACTCAGTAGTTAATTTAGCTCAGATCAGGACCATTGATAAGAGGAGGCTCAAGACCCCAAAATTAGGCTCCCTGTCAAAAGAAATCATGCAGAAGGTCGATGACGCATTAAGAAACAGCCTCGCTCTCACTTGATTACGCAATCCCCCCGAATGCATCACACGTTCTATTCCAATTCTCGCACAAAGACGCCAAGACGCCAAGAAAAAACTCAACACTCATAACCCAAAACCGCCTTTTTAGGCCCAGCACCCAGAACCAAGAGTCTAGAACCCTTAGCCCATCTGCCATCAGCTTCTTTCCTGCCCCCTGCACCCTCTCCCCATGAGCCATCAGCTATGAGCTATCTTCCATGAGCCATCAGCCATCAGCAATCTTCTCCCGTCCCCATCTGCAAGTTAGAGCACCGCTTCCAACCCTTTACGCTCAATAAGACTCAACAGCTTTAAAGAAGGACCACTGGGCTTCTTGTCTCCTATCTCCCATTTCTGAATCGTAGACAAGCTCGTGTTCAGCACAGCGGCAAAAACGGCTTGACTCATATGTGCCTCCTCGCGTAGCCGCTTGATCTTATGAGGCGGCATTTCCTGCACATCTAATTTACATAGGGCATCAAATTCCAGCATTCGCCGTTTGTCTATCAAGCCGGCTTCGTGCAGGTCTCCTGCCATTTCGTGGACTTCTTTCAGTATCCGGCTTCTACGCTTAGTTGTCGCCATCAGTCACCTCCATAAGCTTACGGGAGCGGACGGCCGCTTCAATCCCCTTATCCTCAAGTGCCAAATAGTCCTTCGCCAACTCCCGAAGTGCCTTGATTTCGCCTTTGGTGATATTTGAGCGCTCATTTTTCTCAAACCCGTAAACGACGTAACCCCTTGATACAAAATATTTTTGATTTACAATAAATGCATGAACATCTAAAATAGGTGATAGTCAAAATCAAACTCAAGAATCGCCTGGGCTATCTGTATTACGGGTATCACGGGTTTTCAACCGCGGGAGAGCAAGATGAGACTCGAAGAAATCAAGGCAGCTATAAAAGGACTTCCTGGCCCCGAGTTCGTTGAGCTCCGAAAATGGTTTTCCGAGAGGGACTGGCAAATGTGGGACCATGAACTAGAGGCCGACTCGAAAGGGGGGAAACTCGATTTTTTAGTTCAAGAGGCTTTAGATGAAAAGCATCAGCAGCGTCTCAAGGATCTATAGATGCACAGAACAACAACCCGGTTCTGGAAATGCTTTCATAACCTCTCCGCGGTTGCCCAAAGTGTTGCGAAAGAAAACTTCAGTCTTCTGAAAAAAAATCCCCACCACCCGTCTCTCCATTTCAAGAGGGTGGGCAAAATTCCGGTCGGTGAGGGTCGGTCTTGATTACAGGGCGCTTGCAGTTCCAGATGGCCCTGATTTTATTTGGGTATGGATTGGCTCCCATGACGAATACGAAAGGCTAATAAAATTCTCAAAGTAAAAAACGAGTCCTGACCTTCCTTTCCCCTTTGCGCCTTGAGCTTCCACCTTCTTACTCCGTTGAACCGGGGTGACCTTTCAGCTCATCAGCTCTTTTTTTGGTTCCCGACCTCCGACCACCGCCATCTCCCACCCAGAACCTCGAATTTTGAATCCGGAATCTTGAATCTCGCCGAAGGCGGCATCTTGAATCATTCAACCCAAAACTCAACACTCATAACCCAAAACTGCTTCAAATCCCAGAACCTTTTATGAGTTTCCGCGTACAATTCTAAGGGTTGCTGAGGTAGGACCCCAATACAACCGATTTTTTCTTGACAAGATGCACCATAATAGGTACATTTTTTACGTATGAAGCCGACAATAAAAATCATCGATGTTCAGTTTTATATGACTGATAAGGGGAGGATACCGGTCAAGGAGTGGCTCAAAAAATTGACACCCGCTGACAGGAAGACGATCGGTGACGATGTGCGCACGGTTGAGCTGGGGTGGCCGATTGGCATGCCGCTTGTAAGAAAGATCGATTCCAGGTTATGGGAAGTGCGCTCAGATCTATCAAATAGCCGGATTTCAAGAGTTTTCTTCACGGTAAGCGGGCATATGATGATCCTCCTGCATGGTTTCATTAAAAAGAGCGCTAAAACACCTCTAAATGATCTGAGGATCGCCAAACAGCGTATGTCCCATTTTGACAAAGGAAAAATCTGATGAATGACAAACGCAAAAATCTGGGTGGGAGCTTCAATGACTTCCTCAAAGAGGAAGGGATCTTTGAAGAATGCACGGAGACCGCTATCAAAAGGGTCCTGGCTTGGCAAATAGAGCAGGAGATGAAAAGGAATAAGCTGTCAAAATCAGAAATGGCAAGGAAAATGAATACAAGCCGATCGTCTCTCGATAGGCTCCTTGATCCTGTCAATGAATCGGTTACCTTGCATACCCTCAGAAAAGCAGCCCATGCCGTCGGCCGAACACTGAAGCTCGAACTGGCCTAAACAATACGACACATTGACGAACTTTATCCCAGTTGATTCGTATTCCATCTCACGATCCTCCATTTCTCATGGCAGAAAGTGTGAGGGAATTTATTTCAGATTCTGTCAGCTTTCTTCCTGCCCCCTGCACCCTCTCTTTTCCATCGTAATCCGGAATCTTGAACCTTGAATCTCGAATCCCGCCGCAGGCGCTAATCTTGAACCTTGAATCTCGAATCTCGAATCCAAGCCGAACCGCCTCCGTCGTCCACCATCTTCCCGCTTGACACCCCGGGTCCAATAGTCCAAAATCAAAATTCAACGAATGACTTTAATGAGAGTTATGCAATGACGCCTTCAATGAGCGAACAGTACATCGTGGATGAAAATGGGAATCCAACAGCGGTCATCCTTCCGATAAGGGAATACAGAAAGATTCTTTCCATTATAGACGAAGTCGAGGACCGTAAAGAAAGCAGAATCCTTTCTCAATCCGCTGAATTCAAGAAATTGGTCAGCAGGGGACTGGAGGATATCAAAAAGGGGAAAACGAAGCCCTGGAAGGAAGTCTGGGATGAACTATGATGTTCACCTGACTGAAACCTTCCAGAAATCGATCAAAGCCCTTAAGAAGAAATATCCTCGCGTCAAGGATGACCTTCTTGATCAGATTGAGGCGTTAATCGAAGATCCATTTTCCGGAGATGCCATCCCGGGGTGGAACAAAGAAATATGGAAAGCCAGGGTCGCCAGTTCCGACGTGAAGAAGGGAAAGCGGGCGGGCTTTCGGGTCATCTATTACTGGAAGGCTGACGAACCAAAGATCTATCTTCTAGCAGCCTATTTTAAGGGCAAAAAGACAGAAATCGCCAAGAAGGAGATAGAGTCATTGCTCAAAAAGCTCAACCAGGAGTTGGGGTAAAAAAGCGATTAAGCCTGTTCCCAGCCTCACCGGCCTTCTGTCCTCCCTGCCCCCTGCCCCCTGACAACTGCACCCTCTCTTTCCCATGAGCCATCGTAATCCGGAATCTTGAACCTCGAATCTTGAATCCCGCCGAGGGCGGCATCTTGAACATTGAATCTTGAATCTCGCCGAAGGCGCTCAAATCCCTCACTACGTTTCTGCTCGCCGACAAGCCAAATAGTGGTGGTCCGGAGATTGTCGCAGATATGCCTTTATGACGGCTTGGCGGCTGATATTTAATTATCTTGCGATCGTATCGAGTTCTTTTAGCATATCCAGGGTAAAATCGACATTGACTCGCTGAATTGCCGGTTTCATCTCCCCTTTGTTTGTGAAAAAGCGAGATATATCTTCCCCGGTCATTGCCTTTTCTGCAATTGCATCGGCCGTTAAACTGGGAGTCTTACTCATATTCTTCATAAAGCTCTTCCTCTTGCTTTGTGGATTTCCAGAGTGTCACAAGATGATAGTATTCTCCCTCATCGTCCTCCCTGACTTCATATATGACTGAATACAGGATTCCTTTCACCCATCCAATCGCACAAAACTGCTCCGGCTCGTCGCAACGAGAGTCAACACATGAGCTATGAGTCTGCCTGTCCTTTACGCTCTATTGGGTTTACCCATGTACGGGTTCAGCCGTGAGTTTTACTCCGAGAGCTTTACAGACCCGTTGAATGGTATCAAACCGGGGTTTGGCGTCGGGTCGCAGTGCTTTGTAAAGCGCTTCACGTTTTATCCCACTGGCCTTGGCAATCTCCGTCATACCTCGGGCCTTGGCAATGTGGCCCAAAGCCGCGGCCAGCTCACCGGGGTCCCCCTCCTCCAGCGCCTGCCGAAGATATTCCGCAATATCCGCACTGCTTTTGAGATATTGCGCCATATCGAATTCGGGTAATCTATCGGCTTTATATTTCTTGGTCATTATCTTCTATTCCTCAATGATGTCTGCAAGCGCCCTGGCCGCCGCGATGTCAGCCGCCTGGCGGCTTTTATCACCGCCGCCAAGCATAACGATCATTAACTTCATTCAACTGCATGTAGTACATGCGCCATCCAGGCCCAAATCAATACTCAAATCTCTGCGCCTCTGCCTGAACAGGCACAATTATCCTGCTTGACACCTCGCGCTTTATAGTCCAGTATCAAGATAAGGCAACGCTTTTTTAGGGAGAGGTCTTCAAATGGATATCAGAGAACAAATATATAGTGAAACGCAACTGCTTCCGGATTCTTTGGCGAAAGAAGTCCTTCATTTCATAGAATATATTGTCATGAGGCATCGCCTGACGCTTCAGGGTAAAAATGGCTTAAAAGAGGCCCAGGAAACGGTCATGAACGATATTTGGGACAACCCGGAAGACGAGGTTTGGAATGACGCATAAACCTGGTGATCTTGTGGCGATACCTTTCCCCTACTCCGACATGTCGACAACAAAGAAACGTCCGGTTTTGGTAGTAACAACCCCTGACCGCCATGGCGATTTCATGGGATTGGCAGTTACATCGGTCGTGACCGAAGAATCTGCAATGGCCATAGCTGATGGAGACATGGCACTTGGGATATTACCGAAAAATAGCTGGGTCAGATATGATAAGCTCTTTACCCTAAGTTCCAAGGTCATTAGGAAGACATATGGCTCATTACGACCGGAGTCACTCCACTCGATTGTCAAATGCCTGTGTGACTACATTGGCTGTAACGCAATGAGAACCAATTAAAAACCCCTCCCCTATAAACCATCGTAATCCGAAACCTCGCCGAAGGCGGTGTGTTGAAGCTTGAACTTTGAATCCGGAATCGCCCCGAAGGCGCTCCCCATGACCCATCAGCTTTTTGCACCTCTGCGCGAACCCTCTGAGAAAAAAACTCAACACTCAAAACTCATAACCCAAAACTTCTTTAGAGCCCAGCACCCATAAATTATGATCCATGGGCGACCCGCCATCAGTTTTCTTCCTGCACCCTGCACCCTGACAACTGCACCCTTTCATTCCCATGAGCCATCAGTCAAACCGCTACCTTACCTTTTCCCTCATAGCCTTTATCAACGAATTCAACATCTTCGTGATCTCCAAAGCCGCCCCCTGAAATTCCATAATTCTCTCCTTTTGTATCCATCCCAACCTTTGGAGAATTATCAACAAGGTAACAACTTCGAAAAGCGAACCTCTGGCGATATAAAGAAACTGGATGAATTCTTTCGTGGATTGGCGACCCTTCCCTTCTTTACCCGGTTAAATAAGATTTGAGTCTATTCTTTAGAAACATTCTTCCATGAAAAGACTTCAGATACTTTTCCCTTTTTGTTGCATCATTCCGGTTTAGACAAGCCTCGTAATATATCAGTTTCAGTGGCCTACGATCCTTTGTCGATTCCACCTGTCCCTTAGAATGCTTTTCAAATCTTAGCTTGAGGTCTTTGGCAAAACCGACATAGAAATTGCCGTCTTTTTCGCTCTGCAATACGTATGTGTAGTACACCAATACCTCAAGCTATTTAACCGGGCAGGTGTTCATGGACACACTGGTACTGGCAGCTTCCAATTGCTCAATAAGCCGATAGTGTTTTCGAGGTGTATCAAGCTCGCCTATGGTCCGTATTACTTTTTCAGCAAAACCAACAGACTTTTGCCATACTTTCAGATCCTGAAAGCTAAACAACTTTCGAGCATCACCATTCACTTTAAAAAACTCTTTCCTATCAGATCGGAGGCTCATCTTCTCAACACCTTACCAGCTTACCAGCTTACCAGCTTAATAGCTTAACAGCTTAACAGCTTAATAGCTCATCAGCTCAACAGCTCTCTCTCATCAACCATCCTCCGGCCTCTACCCCCAGTACCCAGCACCAAGCGCCCAAAAGCACTTCCTATCGACCCGATCAACCGTCCTTCTTCAAACGTTCGAAAAGGCTACGGCACAATTCAGAGGCGATCCAGATGTCATTTCTTGCCACGATATTGTCCAATATCATACCGATCTCCTCGATGCTTAAGAAGGCTTTGTGATGGGCATCGACAATAACGCCCAAGGTTCCTTTCACAGACAAACCGACCTTTTTCGCTTCAGATCTGGCCAGCAGGTCGTCCAAAAGCACAAGACCGGCTTTCATCTCAAGAGCTAAACCGATTGCCTCTTTTTCACCTCTGTGCAAGGGTAATTCCGCCACTTCGGATCTTGTATTTTCAGCCTTCATACGTATCAACTGCTCACGCTGTACTGCCAATTTGATCTGAAGCGCATCAGAAAAGCCGCCCTCTTCGCCTCGCTCAACTACTTCTTGGTAAACTGTTCCAGGCACGTAAATCTCAGCATAAATTTGCGGCAAAAGATTGAGGAGCCCCAACTTAGCCATAGCAATCAGCGGTCCGGAATTGGTGACAACGATCATGACAACTCATCTTCCAGCATTTGCTCTGACCATCGCGGTTCAACGCCGTGAGCACGTGCCTGTCGCACCATTTCTTCCTGAGTCAAACCCGCCAATTCAGCAGACCGACCAAAAGAAACCAAACCCCTTTTATACAGATACAAAGACTCCTGAATTTTCATCTGGGCTAATCCCAGTAGAAGTAATTCACCCAATTTGTCTTTATATTTTTCAAGATCCGCGACCTGATCAACCGGGATCTCTACATGTGCTGTGGGCATTTTGTAAACCTCCATTTTGAGAGGTGCGACAATTTTTCCCCCGCATCACCCATCATTCTCGCTTTCGCTAAATTGCATCCTTCAAGTTCATAATTTATCCGCCATTTTTCAGCCGAAAGGTTCTCTTCAATCACCGCATGCAACACCTATCTGGTCATTCCTATAACTGACTGAAAAATAAACCGAAGTGTTCTTCCATTGTATTGCATTACGGTTTCATTTTCAAGTAAATCCCTTGGCAGCACCAGGATATCCGATTCCAAATTAAGGCAGAAAAGGCAGGCGTATAACAGCTTTATCCTCCGACTTCTGCCTTCCGTCGTCTGTCGTCTGTCTTCCGTCCTCGGCACCCAGCACCCAGTACCCTGTTCTCTCAACAGCTCAATAGCTAATCAGCTCACCAGCTTAACAGCTAATACGCATTCCGATGCGTCTTCCGCCCAAACACCGTCAACCAGATAATCTTCAAATCAAAGGAGAACGTCCAGTTTTCAATGTAATAATTACCCATGTACGGGTTCAGCCGTGAGTTTTACTCCGAGAGCTTTAAAGACCCGTTGAATGGTATCAAACCGGGGTTTGGCGTCGGGTCGCAGTGCTTTGTAAAGCGCTTCACGCTTTATCCCACTGGCCTTGGCAATCTCCGTCATACCTCGGGCCTTGGCAATGTGGCCCAAAGCCGCGGCCAGCTCACCGGGGTCCCCCTCCTCCAGCGCCTGCCGAAGATATTCCGCAATATCCGCACTGCTTTTGAGATATTGCGCCATATCGAATCCGGGTAATCTATCGGCTTTATATTTCTTGGTCATTATCTTCTATTCCTCAATGATGTCTGCAAGCGCCCTGGCCGCCGCGATGTCAGCCGCCTGGCGGCTTTTATCACCGCCGCCAAGCATAACGATCATTACTTCATTCAACTGCATGTAGTACATGCGCCATCCAGGCCCAAAGAATTCCCGCATTTCATAAACACCACCTCCTACCGGAGCCACATCACCCAATAGGCCGCGTTGGGCCTTTTCCAGTCGTCGCAGCAATCTAAGGCAAGTTTGACGATCACGCAGACTATCCATCCAAGCATCAAATTCAGGGAGCCGCTTTATGGTATACAATAGATCAAGCGTAATCGATAGAGGACAGAACTGCAAGAAAAATGAATGCCCTGAAGTTTTAAAGCACATCATGGCCCCAATAGACTTCTCAGGCCTCAAAGCCCAGTACCCAAGAGCCATGAGCTATGAGCCATCAGCTTTCTTCCTGCCCCCTGTGCCCCCTCCTATGAAACTTCATCTGTCTTGGCGTCTGTGGGAGCGGCGTCTCGCCGCGACATTCGGATCAGGTCGCGGCTGGAAGCCGCTCACACAGGAAGAAAGTTTCATTCTCGATCAAACCGGCCTTGCCAGCGGCTTGGCTGACAACTGCACCCTCTCTTTCCCATGAGCCATCGTAGTCCGAAACCTCGCTGCAGGTAAAATCTTGAACCGGAAATCCCGAACACTGTTGTGCTCCCTATCGGTTAAAAATCACAAACCTATTTCCAAACGCAACATGTCTAAATTAATACGGTCTTACCTGCATTATCGATTGAATGTTGCGCCGCTTCCAGTATCTTCACCACCCGCAGACCATTTCTCCCATCAGTTTTGGGTCGATTGCCGTTTTCCAGACTGGCAATAAAATCCGAAAGTTCGAGCTTCAGCGGTTCCTGGCTGTCAATTCTAGGGATGGAAATATCCCCATACCGGTAGGAATACTGAAATTCAGCAAACGTATCGTAATGATCAGGTTTTTCAACGCCTTTGTCGAATATCCATATCTTGTTGTTGGCCTCAATATCATCATAAACCAACATCTTTTTTGAACCCACGACGGTGATTTTCCTCGTTTTGTTTGGATCCAACCACGAGCACTGCACGAAAGCGATTAGTCTGTCATCGAAGGTCATGGATAAGGTGGCAACATCCTGGATTGCCGGATTGATGTGTGATGCGCCTATGGTGTTAATGTATTTGGGCTCCCTTCCCAGCCAGTACAGGATAATGGAGATATCGTGTGGTGCAAGATCCCATACCACATTAATATCCTGCTGAAAGAGCCCCAGATTAAGACGCTGAGAATTAATGTAATAGATTTCGCCCAATTCACCGGAATCAATGATTTCTTTGATCCTGATCACAGCCGGATTATACTCAAATGTATGGCCGACCATTAAACTTAATCCCTTCTTGTCGGCAAGCTCGATCATTTCTCGGGTATCGGCCACAGATGCCGCAATCGGCTTTTCAACAAAGACATGCTTGTCCTGCTCCATAGCTTGAATAGCAAGATCTTTGTGAGTAAACACCGGCGTTGCAATGGCCACTGCATTTATTTCTTCGTTATTAATGATATCCTCATAATCGGTTGTGGTTTCCACAGAGGGATAGAGCGATTTGATGTAACCCAGCCGTTCAGGCCTTAGATCTGAAACCATAAGGACATTTGATCTTTCCAGCTGAGTAAAATTACGTATTAAGTTTGGCCCCCAGTATCCTGCACCAATAACACCAATATTGTACATGGCTTGTTACCCTTTCATTCTAAATGTTTGCTTCTTTTATGATCAACCGTACCAGACTGCCCGCATCACACGACTTATCTAAGACCCACCGAATCAGTAAGCCTTATCAAAAATGACGATGTAAGGTGTTTTGAGGAGAATCAAAAGATCCATAGAGAAAGTCCATTTCTGAAGGTAGTTGATATCAAGCCGGACCATCTCATCAAACGTTAAGCGGTTTCGTCCTGATACCTGCCAAAGCCCCGTAATACCGGGTAAAGCGTCAAATCTAGCTTTGTGCCAGGTTTTGTAGCTCTCCATCTCATATCTCAGGCACGGCCTCGGCCCTACCAGACTCATTTCGCCTTTTAAAACATTAAACAGCTGAGGGAGCTCATCGATGGAGGTTTTTCTGATAAATGATCCCACAAAAGGGATAATACGGGGATCATGGGTGAGTTTGTGAACTGTTGTATCGCCGTCTTTCAATGCCGAATCCTTGTTGTTGGCAATCCACTCTTTCACATATTTCTGGTGAATCGCATCATCTGAATCAGGATGCATGGATCTGAATTTGATGAACTGAAATGGCTCCCTTTTGTAGCCGAAGCGCTCCTGGGTAAAGAATATGGATCCGGAAGGAGACGCCATCTTTACTAGAAAAGCCGTCAAAATCATCACAGGGGCTGCTGCAATGAGCATCAGTGCCGAAACAACAACATCGAAAGCTCTTTTGATAATATAGTTGAAGCCGGTTAGGTTGTTTCCCTTGATCCCGATGAGGGGCACATCCCCTACGATATCCAACGATATGTCCTGCAGCATCACCTTGAATAATTTCGGTACGAACTTGAATTTCACTTCCCGCTCAGTGCAGATTTTCATAACTTCCTTGTACCGATCTTTCGGAGCTGAAGGGAATGCTATCATCACCTCGTCTATATCGTTCCGCTCAAGGAGATCTCCCAGGTTTTCGATTCGGCCCAGGCAGGGAACTCCAAGGTAAAAAGTGTGCTGAAGCGCCGGGGCATCATCCAAAAACCCAACTACCTTGAATTCGGTAGAATTGGCCAAAAACTCCCTGATCAAGGTTTTTCCCACTTCGCCGCATCCAACCACCAGGACCTGGTGCTTCCATTTGAATGATTTGAGAACATTTTCAGCAAAAAGTCGAAATGCATGTCTCGAAAAAAGGCCCAAAAGAAAGCTGGATGCTGCAAAAGTTGACAAAACGATCCGTGAATAGGCAAAATCACGATAAAAGAAAGTCAACGACAGTAACACCAAAATCCCGGCACTGTTGGCCTTTGTAAGCTGTATGACTTCTCCTTGTTTCACTGATTTGGCATTGTAGAGGCCGAAGTACTTATAGCTAGCAAACCATACGAAAAGTACAATGGGAAGCGCGTGCAGATATTCCGGAGAAACAGAGGGAAACTGACCGGGATGCCTCGTCCAGAATGCGAACAGAAATGAGGCGGTACAGACAAACAGGTCAAGGACCAACAGTCCGTATTGATATTGCACGATTGCACGTTTAATATTCATTGGATGTTAAACCGACTGATGCTTTAAAGAATGTATCGCAAATGAAAAGGGAAAGGGCTTGCCTGGAATGCAATGACGGCGTCTTGAATCCACTACGGGTTTGAGACTTTCAAAAAAATGCTATCTTCTGTCCCTAACAAAAATCGCTGGGTTGCCGGCGACCACGGCATTTTCGGGAACATCTCTTGTCACCACGGCACCAGCCCCAACGAGCGCCCCCTCGCCAATGGTCACTCCTGAAAGAATTGTGGCGTTAGACCCTATTGACGCCCTTTTTTTGATAAGAGTTGGGACGCACACCCAGTCTTCATCGGTCTGCGGCGTGCCGTCCGGGTTCACTGCCGATGGATCAGGGTCATTGATGAACATGACCCCATGCCCGATAAAGACCTCATCCTCTATGGTGACGCCCTCACAAATAAAGGTGTGGGATGATATCTTGCACCGTCGGCCGATCCGGGAGTTTTTCTGAATCTCCACAAAAGTACCGATCCGGGAGTTATCGCCGATCTCACAACCGTAGGCGTTAACGAAGTTGTATATGCGGACGTTCTTTCCCAGTTTGACGTCATTTGCTATCGTGTTTATTCCTGTACTCATGTTTACCTCACGTTTATTGCCACACACGGGCGCACGCTGACTTCTTAAAAGTGATTAAAGGATGAATCTCTTGATTTGGGCCTTTTGGGATGGGTAATTTTGATCAGAAGGCCAAGTTTATATCCATCACCCTAAGATAATTCAGCAATTGCGGCTCATGAACCTTTTATGTATTCCCTTATGTTATTACAAACATAGCTGATCTGTTCCGTGGTAAGTTCAGGATACATGGGAAGTGAAATTATCCTTCTGGCTGGACTCTCCGCACAGGGAAAATCTCCTTCCCTGTACCCCAGAAACTCTTAGGCCTTCTGCAGATGCAACGGAACAGGATAATGCAGCCCTGAGGCAATACTATGGTCGCCCAGGTATTTCTGCAGCCCATCCCGATCATCGGTCTGGATAACATACAGATGATAAACGCATTCGGTCATTTCAAGCTCCCTGGGCGTTTCAATCCCCACAACGACTTCCAACAATATTTTTTGAGATTTTCTCCTTTTCTATTTCTTCGTAGCTTTAGCAGCCTCACCGTAGAGGTTATCAAAAACCGCCGTCCTTGTGTACGAGGATACAGCCTGTGTAGATTTGTCACACTTTGGAAATCTGTTATGGTAGACTTTACATCCATTTTCCGGAATACCGCGAATTACCACAGGAGTTTGGCTAGCGTAGAACGTATTATTGTAAATCTCGATAGAAGTTCCCGCCGTGTCTGTGCCGTCATGTCGATCGCGTCCCCCGTGCATATCAAAGCAATGGCTCAGCGACATTTCGAGCTGGATATTGTGCCGGGCCACGTAACTACAGCCAGGGCGACCCGTTCCTGCAATCGAGTGCCGATTCCAATTGAACAGGTTATATTCAATCAAAGACTGTGCCGTATTGCTCGAGACACCATAGCCCAGGCCATTATACTGACAATGGTGAATGAAGTTGTGATGGATATTATGATCCATACCGTTAGCCAGACGAATGCCACTGTGCGAGAAGGCTGAAATTTCACAATTGTCTACTTCTAGACTGGGGTATTGGGATAAAATTCCAATTGAGACAGGAAACATGTAGTAATATTTGCGGCCCCGTCCGTTAGGTCCCAAGGCGCGCCGATGGTGGTCAAGATAGCGCTTGGGGTTGGGCCCCCGGATTCGCAGGCCGGTAATGCGCACATTACTTCCCGCCGCCTGTATCATAACGGGAGTCTTTAGCGCATCACTTGTGAGGAGTGCGCCCTTAGAGCCTTTATACCCGCGATCTCCAGCCAAGGTAACGCCTTCGGGAACATTCAGTACTAACTTTTCAATATAGATGCGAGCGGTCAGGTCAATCACTGTTTCTCCTGGAATAAAAACAACTTCTCCTTTCTTTGCTACCGCCAGAGATTTTAACAAGCCGTCAAGGTCTCGAATGGTGTAGTCTCCTTTGATAATGATGTTTGCATAGCCTTTACCCCCACCAATTGGTCCGCGACCTTCAGGTTTAGCTCCGTACACAATCTTCTCAACCTTCAGCCAAGTCGGAGCACAACAAGCCTGGCAAGGAAAAACGATGCAAAAAACTGCGAATAAAATTGAGAGATATTTAATCCTGTTAAAAAGGGCAGCCCTGAAGCAAGAATTCAAATACATTGAAAAACCGACTGGTTCCGACGGCAGCAAATTTTCCTTCCCGCGAAAAAGGTATAATGATCTTTCATCATTTGCCAGTGACAAATTTCTTCATACATCCAACAATATAGCTTATTTGCTCATCCTTTAGTTCCGGAAACATCGGTAGGGACAAAATTTTATCCATATAGTCACTTGCTACAGGGAAATCGGAATGTGTGTATTTTAGATAAGTATAGGCGGGCAATAGCGGCAATGGGGTTGGGTAATGTATCCCGGTTGATATTCCGTTTTCTGCTAAATGCTTCTGCAATGCCTCTCTATTCGCCACCCTGATTACATACAAATGAAATACATGTTTAACATTTTCGTGGATTTTGGGAGTTTCTATACCATCAACACCGTTTAATAATTTATTATACAAAATGGCGTTTTTCAGCCTGTTGCTATTCCATTTATCAATATGGTTAAGCTTCACAGACAAAATGGCCGCTTGCATGCCATCCAACCGGCTGTTGATCCCCTCAATTTGGTGTTTATGTTTAACCAAAGCGCCATGATTGGCATACATACGAGCTTTTACTGCAAAATCATCATCATTGGTTATGATAGCACCGGCGTCACCATATGCTCCGAGGTTTTTCCCGGGAAAGAAGCTGAAAGTCCCCGCGACACCGAACGTGCCGACACGCTGACTGTTAAATTCCGCAAAATGCGCTTGTGCACAATCCTCTATCAAATGAAGATTATGCGCTTCACAAATCTGGTTTATTTTTTCTATTTCCGCGGGCTGACCAAAAAGATGGACTGGAATAACCGCCTTTGTTTTTGGCGTAATCTTTTCTTCAATCAATGTATGATCTATCGTGTAATAGTTAGGATCAATATCTACAAAGACAGGCTTTGCGCCAGCCTGGGTAATCGTTTCAGATGTTGAAATCCAACTGTTGGCAACTGTAATCACTTCGTCGCCCTCGCCTATTCCAAGGGCCTTGAGAGAGATATAGATCGCATCTGTCCCATTAGCAACACCGATACAATGTTTGGTACCGTGCTTTTCAGCATATGATTTTTCAAATCGCTCTACATGCTTACCTTTAATGAACGCTGTTTCATCAATTACGGCCTGAATGGCATCGTCTATGTCAGTTTTGATTGTATTGTATTGTGCCTTAAGGTCAACTAATGGTATCTTCATAAAATTCCCCTTATCCGAATATTATTTATATTTTTGAAAATTAAGACGCTTTCTTACTTAACTATTTTTTCAATTGTCAATATTGAGCCAATTTAAGACTCCGAAACGCCCTGCGGGCGACAACCTTGCCAACTTGCGCTAAGTCGAGTCGGGTAGAAGGGGGAAATTTCTCTCCCCCAACCCCCACAGATCCGGACGTGCGCGATTAACGCATCCGGCTCTTCATGACAGGGTCTCGCTACGTGATCAAGAGCGTGCAAGTTTCGGTGCTGGAAACGGATACATTTTACGAAGACGGGTAAAACGTTCCCAAGTCATTCGTGACCGCTGAGAACGACGGTTCAACCATTTCCGCCAAATGCTACGGACTTCATGGTAAAACCGACTGACCGCCGAGGAATTACCGCGAATGTAGTAGTACTGGGCATGTCCTCGTAACTTAAGAGACAATAAACGGTGCTGCTCGGATACCGGCCAATGCCGATGCGTCCGGCACCACTGCCCAATACGTTTCAGCGCCCGCGAAAATCGATCTTTGGCCGTCTTCTGCTTCACCACCCAGTTCCCTTTACGGGATCTGGCCCAGTAATGGGTAAATCCCAAAAAATCAAAAGAGCCAGACCCCCTGTTACCGGGACCTGGCCGGGTAAACCTGATCAGCCCCGTCTTTTCAGGGTGAAGGGTCAAACCAAATCGGCCAAACCTCTTGGGTAGGACTTCCATCACTCTGTCCGCATCCACCTTGCTGCAGAATACCATCACAGCATCATCAGCGTACCTTTTCAGATACGCTTCCTCATGGAGACGCGGCCTTACCTCCTGAACGAACCATTTATCCAACACCTCATGAAGATAGATGTTCATCAAAATTGGCGAAACGACCCCTCCTTGAGGGGTTCCGGTCTCAGGATGGCTTATGGTTCCCGCTTCCAGTACACCCGCCTTCAGCCATTTATCAATGGCCTTTCGTATCACGCCGTCACGTACCCGTTTGTCCAGAAAGGTTCTGAGATGACCATGATCCAAGACGTCGAAACATTTCTTGATATCCAGCTCAAGCACATGTCCGCCACCCAAACTCATGGCGTCTTTCCTCAACTCCTCAAGGGCATCATGTGCCGATCGACCGGGGCGAAAACCATATGAGCAGTCAAGAAAATCCTGCTCATACACTGCGTTCAGAACCATGGACACCGCCCGCTGAAGAACTTTGTCCTCAAATGTCGGTATCCCAATCGGCCTCGTTCGCTTTCCATCCCCTTTTGGCACATACGTTCTTCTGACCGGCGGTGCCTTGTAATCACCGGATTTGAAACGGTTCAAAAGGTCTCGAAGATTTTCTTCAAGATTTTCACTATACGCCTTTGCCGTTTGTCCATCCACCCCTACAGCCCCGTCTTTCCGCGTCAGCCGATATGCCTCCCTGAGTAAGTCAATGTCAATGTGGTGTGCCAGTGTGGTCCATACCATCTCCGGCACTTCCCTGGACAACTTCGCTATCCTTTGAAGTCTCGTTGAGACGCTTTCAGGTCTCGATGTCCCTTGCATCTTTCCCTCCAAAGGTTCCTCTACCATGGTGCCCCCTTCCCTCTACAGGGTCCCTCGGGCCGGTTCCCCTGCTTCATCGGTAATACTGGACACTCCGACTCCCTGACATCCATCTCCTTAGGCTTCGTTGCCTTCACCTTCAGATACCGCATCGGTGCATGATTGTTTTGCTCCCAAACTGGGTCATACACTTCCCACTTCGGGCCGGGGCTTGATATCCGGGATTCCCTTCCCGATCATATCCAGCGGAGATGACAGGGCCTCCCAGGTTCCTGGAGGACCCCCTACCCGCATGCCCTGCTCTTTGACCCCGGCGGAACCCTGCCACCCCTTGCTGACAAGTGAACAGGATGTTGCCTTCCGCTGGTTGAACGGCGTCGGCTTCCGCTACAAAAACTTTCGAGGCTCTATCACACGGCCTACAGGTTCCCTGTGTACGCTTCGCAGCCCGGGTTACCCCGGCACCACGCAACACTCGGTTCCGGCTGCCAGCACGCTTGGCCGGGTAGGATTGGATACCTACAGGGTCCCAACAAAGAGTTTCAACATATGATGCTATGTCTCCCCTCCTTCCAGGCTTGGCCTGGCGCACTCAACCCATCTTTTCCAAATTTCGAGTGGTCTGTACGCCTGCATTGCATATTCCAGCTTCATTTGAGTGCCCCGTCGATAAATCCGCCTTGACTCCATGACTTACCTTGTACTAATTCTTTGAAATACAGATGATTCTTCCGGATCATATGTTTTTTAGCTTGACAGACCCACCTTTATTGTGGTAGCCAATTTTTTAGATGAAAGGAATTGCTTATGGATATCAATGAATGGGCTAAGCTCCAAGAATCACTCCTTAAGTCCCAGCTGAAGGTTATACGCCAATTCCTGAAAAAAGAAGAAGCGCCTAAATTTATGCCCAGAGGCAAGGGTAGGTCGCAAATGAGTGTTATACACGACATACTTCTTTCTTCGCAAAAACCGCTTCATGTCACCGACATCATTGATCTTGCCAAAAAGAATTTCAACATGGATCTCGATCGAGAAAGCATTGTTTCCGCCATAACAAAGAAGGTCAAAAGCGGGCGAATGTTTGAACGGGTTGCACCAAACACATTCACCATATTGAAAAAGCCGGAAGAGAACACCTCATGATCCTTTATCCAGGAGGGACCAAGGATTGAGAAATCTGGCGCCATTTGCCATTGGAAATGCCGTCAAAAAGCTCAATCGTATTCGCATTAAAATCCATGACAAACATCATCGCCCTTTTCCAAAGCCCGAGGAATTCTGGCTGTCCAAATACACCTTCAAACCTCGACATGTTAAGATCCATCCGGACGGGCGCATTGCAGGTGGCCTCTCCCGGTTTGTCACATCCCTTATTGATTTTTCCTTTGTAAGGGCGATTGTTGCTCATAAATACTCTTTCAGGGGCCAGGCCTACGATCCTGTCAGCATCTTTCTGGTGGACCTTTTTCGGTATCTCGAAAAATTTTCCAGCATGAAGAACTTTGTCGAAACGCTTCATGATAAAGAAAAGGGGAAACACTATCGTCTCTATGCCGGCATCAATAAAGCGGATATTCCGTGTGAGGGAACGTTTACCCATTTCAAAGATCGCTTGGGTGAAAAACTCTATAACGCAATCTTTCATGTCCTTGTGGAAATCGTTGAACACCTGGGGATGATCTCATACAAAATCCTGACCACCGACGGTACGCTTTTCCATACCAACGCCAGATATAAAGGCTGTACGTATTTCTGTGACGAATGCAAATTCATTGAATTTAAGGGCGTGATTCAAAACGTTCGTCAAAGAGTTCTTAATCGGCTCAGAAACCCTGAAAAGATCATTCCCGGAAAAGAGATCCGCGTTAAACTCCCCTGTCCATCCACAAATTTCCCCGAGGATAAACCGCGTCCCAAAATTGAGGTTTTGAGCCTTTTCTTGAAAGAGTCGGATCCCGAAGAGCCCAGTATTTTTAACGGCATTTTTGAGCTTGAAGATGAATTGCGTAAGGCATGTCTGGACCTCGTGGTAAAAAGAGGTGCCATTACGCGGATCGTAATGAGTGACAGCATTGTTTCTGATTCCTTCTTTTTCAAATGCCCCAAATTACCCGCTGACATGGAAGCCCGTGTTGGAGTTCGCCGAGATCCCCAGAACCCTAACCGAAAACAGAAAATTTTCGGATTTAATGCGGTGATCGACACCTCTGTAGAGCTGGACCTTGGCCTGGAATTGCCGGTGGCCTGCAGCACCCTGGCGGGAAATGCCCATGAGGGCAAACATTACATCATCAACCGGGAACAGATTCTTGAGCATCACGGCAAGGCCTCAAAGATCGATCTGGCGGATGCCAAATATGATGAGCATGACAATTTTGCTTTTTCCAGATCCCATGGCGCCATCCCTATCATTGACTATAATCCTCGCAGTGAAAATGTTTCTGCCGCTGCATTAAAGGAAAGAGGCTATGATCGGAATGGTTGGCCATATGCGCCTTGCGGGGTTTTGACCCGTCCAAATGGCTTTGATTTTTCTTGTCAAAGAGCAAGTTTCAGTTGCCGACGGCAGTGTATCGATTCAAAAGATCCTGAAATTCGTAAGTATATTGATCGTTGTCCTCATTGGATCAATTATCACGGGTTCACCAAACACATGTCCATCCATGAATTTCCCAGGCTCATTGCGGAAGTCATTCGGGGTACGGACCGTCATCAGAAGCTCAAGGCACTTCGATCGGCGGCGGAGAGAACCAACGCCACGGCCAAAGAGGATTTTTTCATTCTTTCCAAACCAAAAATACGGGGCTTGGAACATGCCGGGATACTTTCGCAAATGGCCGCAATTGTTGTGCTGCTAAAGCGGGTTGCCTGTTTCATCGTCAAGGTCACGTTAGCATTGAAGAAAAATCTTCAGGATAACAAATCTCCGCCAAAATTCTTTGTCCCCGGGCCATCGGTTCCGAAATTCATCCTCAATCTTGTTCAGAGGGAGTAGAGAGTCCCGACAAAATCATAGCGCCGACAAAAACGTCCAAAATGGACAAGGGAGTTCTGTTTTCCAATTTTCGTCCCAAGACATATTCACCCGATTTTCCTATCGCAACGCCTCCGATTTCCAACAATTTCTACTTGCCCCATAACCAAATCTTTCCGCCGAACCTTCCCCCATCGAGAATTCCGCCTTATTCGTCGCTCTCTTAAATTGGCTCAATATTTAAAAGATGTTGATGACAAAACAATGCCATTAACTTAAGAACTACAGTAAAACCAATAAAGTACTTCAAATTGTCGTGACAATATGTTATACAATTACAATGTATTCAATATGTTACTCTATATTTGCTGGAGGAAAAAATGTCAAAAAAATTTAAAGAAACTGGAATTTTTGGCACGGACCCTGCTTTTCCAGAACTGTGCCAATGTTATTGATGTCATTAAAAAACTTATCTTTTCCCAGGATTTTCTTCATCGTCACAGGAAATCTGAAAAAGACTTTACCCGTAAAAGAAAACTGCCCTTTCCAACCTTGATTATCTTTCTAATCGATCTAGCTACCGGTTCTTATCAAAATGAGCTGAACCGTTTCTTTCGCATTTTGATACCCTCAGATCTCCCCATGAAGTTCATTTCAAAAGTCGCCCTGGCAAAAGCCAGACTGAAATTTTCCTATAATGCGTTTATCGAACTCAATGAACAGATTGCCGAATTTTTTTACAAAAAAATGCCAGTAAATCAATGGAATGGATATAACTTGCTGGCGGTGGACGGAACATTGCTTCACTTGCCAAAAATACAAAGTATTCTGGAATATTTCGGTGTTTGGCACAATACCAAGGGTGATAATCGACCTATGGCACGTGTATCCCAGATGTTTGACCCGCTCAACCGGGTCAGTATCGATTCAATCATATCTCCGAAAAGTGTGGGAGAAAGAGAACTGGCCGCCCGACATTTTTTCAAACTCACCGTTGGTGATCTGATCCTACTTGATCGGGGTTATCCCGCCTATTGGCTGTTTAACCTGATTATGTCCATGGGTGCCGATTTTTGTGCCCGAATATCCGCAACAAAATGGAAAATCATACGCAAATTCGTCAATTCCGGGAAACAAGAGGCGATTATTTCCCTGCCTGTTTTTACCTCATCAATCAAAAAATGCAAAGAACTGGGCCTTGAAATCAGCTCACTGAAATTACGGCTGATCCGGGTTGAATTGGATACCGGCGAAACAGAAGTGCTCATCACCTCCCTTATCGACAAAAAGGCTTTGCCTTGCGAGCTTTTTCGTGAACTATATCACCTCCGGTGGCCCGTTGAAGAAGACTACAAGAAAATGAAATCCTGGATCGAAATTGAAAACTTTTCCGGAAAATCGGTGGAATCTGTGCATCAGGATTTCCATGCCAAGGTTTTCGCCAAAAATCTCACTGCAGTAATTGCCAGCACCACAAGTGAAGACATTGATGTTGCCTATAAAACCAGAAAGTACCTGTATCAGGTCAACTATGCTCAGGCCTATTCCGAGATGAAACGCATTATTCCGGCGCTCTTTTTCCGTTCGAAAGATTTGGTCTCCGAAATCATCGCTGCCCTACGCGAATTTCTCGTCCAAACGGTTGAACCCATCAGGCCTGGCAGAAAATTTCAAAGAAAGAAAATGCCGCCGAGAAACTATTACCAAAATTACAAAGCAATCTGCTAAGTTAATGACATTGGATGACAAAAAACTGTTTAGAATAGAACACTATCTAATCCGTGGTATCTTTGTACGATACGGATATGACCTTTGCCGGATTTCCCGCCACAACACAGTCATCCGGTACATCTTTTATAACAACTGAACCGGCCCCCACGACAGCATTGCTACCGATTACCACGGGAAATAGCGTGGCATTACTCCCAATAACGGCCCCATTTTTTATGAGAGTGCTTTTCCAATGCTCTTTTGTCCCGGTTCTCCTGAAAGACGGCGGATTCACATCATTAATAGTCATCACGCCATGCCCAACAAAAACATCATCTTCAATATTTACCAGTGAACATATGAAAGAATGTGATGATACCACAACGTTATTACCTATATAAACGCCACTTTGTATTTCCACATACGAACCAATATTGCAGTTTTTACCAATATCACACCCATAAATATTTGCAAATTCCCAGATTTTGGTCCCTTCCCCGATGTCCGCATCTTTTATGATGGCCGACTTACTTATCATTTCCGAACCTCTTGTCCATTGAAAGGATTTGTACAACTTTCTTCGCATGTTCTATTCCGGTAAGGCATTCAGTGCCATTTTGGATACAATCAACAAAGTGACTAACCTCCACCTTTAACGGCTCCTGCCAGGTTATCTTGGGCAGAAGCACATCCCCGGAGCGGTGATCGAAGGAAAACATTCCCGGATCATCAAAGTCCATATTTTCCCCAAGCACCGCCATTCGATCAATCCCTTTGTCGTAGATGGCAATTTTGTTGTCTGCGATATCATCATATACCAACATTTTTTTGGATCCCACCACCGTCATTTTCCTAATCTTATGGGGATCGAGCCAACTGACATGAATGTTGGCCATGATGCTTTTCGGGTAAAAAACATTCAGGAAAACAACATCATCAATTCCTTGCTGCACATAAGCCATGCCACTGCGTGATGTAGAAAGAGGTTCCGCATCACCCAGCCAGTACTGAATAATACTGATATCATGCGGGGCAAGATTCCACAGCGCATCCACATCCGACCTCACACGCCCCAAATTAATACGCTGGCTGTAAATATAGCGGATATCCCCCAGGTCCCCGTCTTCAATAATCTGCTTCACATAACGCACTGCCGAGTTATAGAGGAATGTGTGCCCCACCATGGCAACAAGTGAATTGCTCTCGGCAAGACTACCGATCTGTTCCACCTCTTCCAGCGAAGTAGCCATCGGTTTTTCCACCAGCACATGTTTTCCTGCTCTCAGTATCTTCATAGCAATATCAAAATGAGTCGCAACTGGCGTTGAAATAACGACAGCCGAAATAGCAGAATCATTCAGGACGGAATCCAAGCTATCGCTAGTGTCGACCGACGGATAGGTACTCTTGACAAATTTCCGTCTCTCCTCAGAAGTTTCCACAACTATTTTAACACGGCAATTCTCATTCGCGACCAGATTCCTTAAAAGGTTCGGTCCCCAATAGCCAACACCGATTTGAGCTACATTGATCATTCCTAATCCTCTAATAATTTTTCGATTATCATTTTGTATTTCTCTTTTTCGATATTCCAATTCATTCTATGACGGATTTTTCTCGCATTAGCTCGTAATTCTTTCATTCTCTCCGGCTTTTCAATTAAATTTAAGAGTTTTTCCGCAAAAGAATCAGCGCTATCACCTTTGTAATATTCCAATTCGCCATTTCTAAAATAATGCTCAATAGTTTTGTTCTTGACGGTCAATGCCGGCAATTCCATTGCGATATATTCCATTAACTTAAGCGGCAGATTATAGTCCGTAGAGATTGAGGGCATATAGGATACGATGCCCAGATCCGCACCCGCTATCCTGGATGGAATTTCTTCTAAGGGTATAGCGCCGTGTAATTTTACATTTTTTTGCAAACCCAATGACACGACCAAGAATGAAATATTATCGTATCCGTCACCCTTGCCATAAATACTCAATTCTACATCCTTGCCACTTTCTACGACTTTCTTTAGCCCCCGTAGCACAATATCTAATCCAAACCTCTCGGCAATAGTGCCATGCCAGATTAAATTAAAGCTTTGACTTGCTTTTTCTCGAAAAGTGCTATATGGGTGGAACAATTTCTCATCCGCAAAATTAGCAACAACCGAAACCTTCTTTAGGTTCAATCCGTGCGACCGCAAAATAATTCGTTTCTGCGGCTCGTGAACGGCAATAACCCTATCTGCGAAATTTGCAGAAAGTTTTTCCTCTAACAAGAGTAATTTCCAAAACACAGATCTATCCGAATGCATTTTACTTACATAAAGTTCTGGCATCGTATCATGTATATCCAAAATGACTTTGGCCCCTAAAAGCTTTAAAACTATCGCTGAAAATACAATAAAATTTGGCATATTATCACATTGTACAATACGATATCTTTTTTTGAAACCACTAATTGTTGACTTTAAGAATATTCGGATAAAAAATTCTAAATAAGATAACATATAGGATAGTTGTCTAGATCCCATATATTTTTTTTGATTAACATAGAGAATATTCACGTTGTTTGTTATTTTCGATTTAAAGTAATCGTTCTCTTTCAAGGTAATAAAATCCACATTATATCCAGCTTCCACTAGCGCATCAGCTTCACGTTGAACTCTCGGATCAGTAGAATATTCCGTGTATGCCATCATCAGCATATTGTTCTTTCTTCTCTCGACCCTATTCATAACCATACCTCTCCGTTTATGTCATTTCCAATTCCTAATATAACTAACAGTCTTCCCTTGTTCATCTTTCTAATGAAATTTTTTGTTGCTCGATCAACCATTACAGGCTCATTTTTTATATAATTAATAAGGTAGGCAAATATGAAATAGATAGCGCCAATAACATAAGGTTTTTTCGAACAAAGATGTAAGAATTGAAATAAAACATATATTGTCCACAAGCCAGTATTATAAGATGCAATAGCTTGGCGGCGGAATCTGTCTATGCTACCTCCTTCTTCTTTTTTACTACCCGTTGGCTCAAGATGATGAATTAGATATTCCTTGAATGACTTCGTTGCCCAGCCCTTCGCCATTGCAGTATATTCATCGATTCCGTCCCATCCTAAAGCTGGTACTAAACCTCCGATATCCTCAAAGCATTTTCGTCGATAGATCTTAGTAGGACCTCTTACATGCCAGAAAGGATGTTCTTCTAACACCTTTTTTCCATCAACAATGAAGTAACAGATTCCACCAGCGATTCCCAATTTTGGGTTATCCCTGAACATCTTAAAAATTCCTTCGAAGTATTCCTTAGAGTCAATAGAAATGTCACCGTCAAGTTTAACAACGTAATGCCAGTCCTCTATCTTCAAAAAGTTTTGGAATCCATAATAAAAAGCGCGTATAACACCGCCACCTGATTGCCTCGCAATTGATTTCTTATAAGAGACTGCGGTGATCCAAGGGTACTTTTTAGCATATCTCTTAACTATTGAAAATGTAGTGTCAGAAGAGTTATCGTCTACAATTATCCATTGAGCAGGCAAAACAGTTTGTTTAATTATGCTTTGTATTGTGTATTCAACATATCTTTCTTCATTTTTTACCGGTGTTATAATTACATATCGTTTTTTCATTTATATCCCCAAATGACCATATTTTTATCCCTAAAAAGACCAGTCTTCGGCCAAATCATTTATCTTTTATTTTCCCAAAAAAACGCGCTTAATTTCCTCACAATTATGCATTTTCCCAAAATCCGTTGCCGTTGATCCCAGACTTAAGACGCTTATCAAAGCTTTTTGAATCTTGATGCCCTTCAACTCTACTAATAACCTTTATTGTCAAACCCATCCACACGTATAAAACAACCGTTGCACCGGGGGATTCCATTAACGGCTGAAACATAGCTAAAATTATGACAGCTAAATAACCTGAAAACATGCCAAAAACGATTAGGTTATATTGTGTTTCAATTCTTTTTGATGATTTCAAAACATACCTTATGAACTTCACGTGAATAAAAATCAAAATAGCACTGAAAACAATTCCGCCCTGATAAAGCAAAGTTAGTAGTATATTGTGCGGGGTAATACTAAAATTGTGGACAAGTCCTCTGGAATCGAATCCCCATACATTGAATTGATCACCAATACCTGTTCCTAATATTGGAGAGCTCAGGAATTTATTTAAACCATCTTTCCACGCAAGCGATCTAAGGTCTGAACCAAATTGGAATTCTAAAACAGCATTCTGAAATCTACCAATCAGCACTGCCCAGATTTCGGGAAAGAAATATTTCAGACAAAGAATAATCACGCCACCGATTAACAAACTTATTGTGATACTTAAAATTACGCTCTTTAAGCGACCCCTGAGCCCAAATGCCAAATACGGCACAAGCAAAAATTGCATCAAAGCAGTTACCCAAATCAAACGATAGTTGGACACTATGGCCCCAAAAAATGCGATCGAAACCATTAGGATACAAAGCCATTTTTGGCGACCCCCAGTGCTTAGGAAAAGCCCCCAAAATACCCCAATTCCCATAACAGATATAGCAGCAGTGACGTAACCAATGGCGCGAAATTGCCCGGCCGGTTGAAATTGCTCAGGATCCCAAGTGCTCCCTGTCACTACACGGGCTACTGCAATGGTACAGATAATTATTAATACAATTGCAAATAGTTTAATCAATTTCGACCAATCCGTTGCAACCAGGGGGCAACCCAATAGGACCAAAGCGGCAAGCGGATAAAAGAAAAATCGGCGGAAATCCCCCATGACATCTCTGAAAAGATGGCCGGCTTTTATGCCCATAATCAAAGCAAATAAGCCAATAAGAAGATTAATTAATAACAACAATGTGATGGGTGATTTCAGTTGGCCAGCAGAGATTCGGCGAAGCAATATCATTGTACCCAGAATGATCATAAAAAAAATGACGACATCCACAAGATATATCTTTATGGGACTCACGAAAATAGGTTGATAGCCGGCGAAATCAAAACAACTAAAAAGAATAAAAACAAAAGTGATAAAAGATACCCTATAGTTAGTAATGCTAAGCCCTATGAACAAAATCATCCCCAGCACCATCGCAAGTTTCGGAATATCAAAAACCAGACCGTAACCTAGCAAATTACAGCATAGGAGGACGGCAATTAGCAGACCCAAACGAGTCAAAGATGACCGACGCTGATGAAATCGAAAGGTTGTCATGGGGAGCATTACCGGTTTGTTAATTTCTTTCTTGGCAAAAATTGAGAATGTGAAAAAATAGCTGGACATTTGATTTCATCACCTGTGACCATGCAGGAGCCAAGCGACCTGAAGCACCCGTGGTTTTATTGCACGGATTGTTCATATGGCTTCAGCCCGTTGGACAAAGTTCTTGAGCTGAGTCGAAAGAAATATCAGTTTGACGTACAACGAAAATCGGTGAAAACCTCCGCTGAGATTCCCTTTGGCTGCGCAAGCGATATGTTCGAGGAACTGACAGGCCAAAGCCTCAGCGATCATTGCATGCATGTGCATGCATGATACGTTTGAACAGGAAGCGAAAGGCTTCAGAAGCTATTTGCTGGCAGATGATCGAATTATTATTCACGTGGCGAGTTGGCACCAAATCCAAAATGAAGAACAATTTGGCAGAGACCTGGCTTATGTTGCCTCTATTATTCCCCAGGACCAAGTCCGTATCGCACTGATAGGCGACGGAGCCGACTGGCTCTGGAAGCATATGAAGGCCTGTTTTCCACAGGGCCGTCAAGTGTTGGATTACTATCACTGCGCTGAACATATCCATAAAGTGGCAAAAGTCCAGTACGGGGAAAGTTCATTCAGGCTGTAGAATGGGTGGAAAACACCATTGCCAGACTGTTTTTTGCCGAAATCGGCAATGTTGTCGGTGGACTCCGAAGAATGCATCCCAAAAACAGCGAGGCCGAGGAAAAAATCCGAAAATTGATCGTCTATTTGAATAACAACCGGGAACGAATACATTATCGCGGGGACCGGATAGGAGGTTATCCTATTGGAAGTGGCGGAATCGAATCAGCCAATAAGTTCATATGCCATACTCGAATGAAACGCTCAGGTGCCTGGTGGGTAAAGGAAACCGGTAATGCCATGCTTCGAATTCGATGTGCCATCTACAACGGAACGTATGACGGAGTCTTTCAAAATTACAAAACAGCCAGTTTAGAGGGCACTTGAAGGAATTTATTAACAAACCGGTAATGCTCCCTTTTTAATAGAGTAATGAGAGCTTATCTAAAACTTTCTGGGCGGCAGCTTTGCTTGAAAAGTCAACCAGGACTCTTTCTCTACCTGTTACTCCCAACTGCTTTGCCAGTTTCGGTTCATGAATTAGACGCACAATTGCTTCGGCTACTTCGCCAGGGCTTTCCGGATCCACCAACAAGCCCGTTTTTTCATGCAGAACAGCATCCGCTACACCTCCTGACCGACCGGCCACTACGGGCTTACACAAAAGATTGGCTTCAAGGTAAACAATACCAAACCCCTCTATGTCTCCCTGGCTGAAAAGTTGTCGACTGACCATGACAAATAAATCACAGGCTGAATAAAAGCTGGGTAATTCCTGATCCGAAACATACCCGGCAAAAGTGACGTATTTGTCCAATGCCAATTCACGAGCAAGCTTTTCAAGTTTTCCCCTATAAGGTCCGCTCCCGACAATTAGATAATGGGCGTCCGGAACGGCCTTGAGGATTTGTGGGAGAGATTTTATGACTGTATCGAAGCCCTTACGCTCGACCAATCGTCCGACGGACAATATTAATTTATTGCCAGTCAATTCAAACTTCTCTCTTAAGCTTTTCGACGTTATCTTTATCGGGTATTTTTCCGCATCAATGGGCGGATGAATTACATTCAGCCGGGAGGGTTTTACCCCCACGTCTTGGACGAACTTTGCTGTCATTTTACTGTTCACAAAAACCAGGTCTGCTTTGATTAGGATTTTATTAAATAACCTTCGATAAAGGGTGGCACGCTTTTGCTGCTTAAGCAGATCAGAACCATGTACAAAAACGCCATAAGGGACCCCACGCAATTTGTTCATAAGCCAGGCGGGAAGCATCAATGTGTGGTGCGCGGTGTCACAGATAATAATTGACGCGCTTTTCTCGAAGATGATTTTCCACAAGTAGAAAGGAAACAGGAATTTGAATTGTAAAGACAACGAATTCCATGTCGCGGGTACATTAAGTCGCTTTATTGTAAACGTCTGTCCACAGTCAAACCTTTCGAAGCCAAGTGTCGGCAGGGCAACGACAATGACTCTCTCTCGCGATAAATTTCGTACGATCTCATATATATAGTGGGCAATACCGCCCTGCACTGGTGGAAAATTGCTAGAGATAAACAAAACTTTTCGACCATGGAATAAATTTCTCTGAAATGACTTGTTTTGCGCAATTAAGCCCATTTACCAAACTCTTTTAGGCAGAAATTTCTTCTTAACAAATGCAGCAAATGACTTGAGGGTATTTATTTCCGAAAAACTAAAAAAGTGGAATAACTGAAGCAATGCGGGAAGACTTAAAATAAATAGTCCACGGACAAGGACACTCAAAAATCCTGATGCCCTAGGCACAAATGAATATGCGGCGATTATGGCTGAGGTTGCTATCACAAGTTTGGTCAGTCGGTGATACTGCAAATGGACCCTGTAAAGACGTTGACTAAAATATAATGAAATCATTCCCGCACCTGAAAGCGATATTACAGTAGCGAACGCTGCTCCGCGCCATCCCCAAGTCGGGATAAGAATCCAATTTAGCAGCAAGTTTAAACCTGCCATACCGGCAACAATACGACCTAGCAAACCTGTTTTTTTTGTCAAATGCAAAAAAGCACCTGACCAGTAGTATATCCCATTGAAGAGATAGGCCACAAGAACATAAGGAACGACATCAACGGATTGTGAAAATTTGTTGTTTCCTAAAAAGGAAACAAGCTCAGCAGAAAACATAAAAACGGTTAGGGCCATCATGCTAAAAGCAAAAAGCAAATAAGTGAATACCCGTGAATATGTGTCATTTGCATTGTCTTCAGATTCGTTAAAACTATTAAACAGAAAAGGTCCCCATGCCAATTGAAACGGCATAACGATTAACATTTGCACGATTATTCCCACTTTATAACCCAGCCCGTATACGCCGACTTCGCTTAGCCCGTGGTAATAAGCCAAAAAATATCGGTCTGCAGAATTCATAGACATCCAGCCTGCCATGGACCATATAAGGGGTACACCAAATCGAATAAGTCTGCCCGCCCATTTTCTGGAAATAGAAATGCCATCACGGAACAGCCTGACCAGCAAATAAATGTTAAGGCTCCAGATCGTAATCAAGTTGCCGAGAATTACGCCCAGAATTCCCATGTCTAAAAAACGAACGAAATATATATTCAAGCATAAAAGAATGACTGCAACCCCAACCGTTATGAAGATATATTGTTTTGCCTCCTCGCGGGCACGATAATAGGCAAACATTTGTTGATTGAGTGCCCCGCCCACTGCCCACAGAAAAACAAGCAGCAATATGTTTATTGAAATTGTACCCTTAAAAACAGTGCTGATGATAATCTGCGCGAAGGTGATTAACAATAACAGGATTCCAAGAGAAGAAACAAGTACTAGCACAAAAGAGGTGCGCGCCATCATCATTTTTTCTGCTTTGCTCTTTCCTTCCGAAAAGTAGCGAAGGAATGCATTACTCAATCCCATATTGATCAGAATCAATAGTATTTGAAAGGTTACCTGTATAGTTTCAAGGGCGCCATATTCAGACACTTTCAGGGCCGCCGTGTATATCGGGATCAACAAAAATGCAACACCTCGCTGAGCTGTGTTGCCAACAGCGTATAGAGTACTAACCCGGGTAAAGCGTCTTAGTGTAAACATTGGACTGTAAACTTACGAGATCATAATTTCGCACATGCGCGCAATCAAGTCCGCCGACTCTCTGAGTTGTGGACTATGTCCTTAACCTTTTCAAAAATGCTTCATGGATTCGCTTTCGTAGTCTAATCATCTATGGTCTATTTGCCACGCTGTAGTATCCAAGCTTTTTCATAGTACCGGAGCAGATATCGTCAAATTGACTTAGTCTTTCATTATCCCACTTATTCCAATGGGCGATCGGAATAGTATTGTCATCTTGCTTTCTCATACCGAGCAACCTTTTAATTCTCTTTTTCATTAAAAAATGTTTCGTCGTGTTTTTCGGTTTCTGTATCTGTTCTTCCCAGAGATTCTTACTAATGTAAAGGCCTATTTGGTTCAAAAGATTCTTTTCAAAATATTCATAATCCCCTATCAATTTTTCGAATTGGACACGTTTATCAGTTTTCGAGGCCAGGAATTCGTTTGTATGCATCCAGTACCAGCACAATTTTTCAAAACGACTCATATTTTGCCATTTCTCAGCATAGGCGTCACCACTTTTCGGAACGATCGTCATTTTCTTATCATTGACAGTATAAGCTACGCGCGGGTAAGCCGAAGACACGAAGTCCCGCCCATCCCTGACCACATGAATGATGGCAGGGTCGAATTTGTCCCTTAACCAGTCAACTTCGTACCGGAGGTAACTGTTTACTTCGCCGTAATGTTGAATGCTCTTATCTTTAGGCAGTATTTTCTGGAACCGCCTTTTTAAATAGTTGTCCACCACAGCATCGAAATGTCCAGCATATCTTAAGCCAAAATAGAGCCTGTCTTCAGGTTCAGGTTCATGATACACAAGGGCATGGTTGGCTTTGGACAGAAGGGAGGCCAAAAATGCAGTTCCCGATCGCCCCATACCCAGTATAAAAAAATGCTTCATTCTGATACCCCCCAACCGAGGTTGTCGCTCACTGTTTCCTTAAAATCGCCAAAAAATCCAGACCCTTTTCAACATTACCCTTTAGAATGGAAAAATCACATACTGAGTATTGACCAAAGCTTTCTTTCTCCAATCCAAATGCCTTTCTAGTGTTATTAATGTGTATCATTTTGCTCGAAAGGCTCTCAGAGCGTCTCGGTCCCAAAAATCTTTTTATCGGCATTTTTACATAAGCCTTAAAAGGCGACCTGTTTATTCGTGCAAATTCGACGCTATTTATTTCATCGGTACCTGTAACACCGTAAATTATCACGCTATCGAAAACAGCATTAAGATCCTTTGCCAATTGCCTTAAACTATATTCTCTGAGGTGGTAAGGGTTTGTGGGCTTTTGAAAGGGAAAAAGTCTATGTTTCCTGTTGGGCGTCGTAAGAATTAAAATGCCATTTTGTTTTAGCAGTCGCTTCAATTCATTGAGATAACCCCGAACATCAAGAACATGCTCGATAACTTGGAAGGAAATCGCCACGCCGAATGTGCCGGCCTCAAAATGAAGCGGCATTTCGGGTTCAAAGGTTCCAAAAAAAAGGTTGTCCGCATGATATCTTTGAATGCACTCCCCAATAACCTCCCTGTTTATGTCAACAGCAAAGACTTTTGCAGCTTTCTGCGCCAAAAGGAAACTTCCGTACCCATGCCCACAGCCATAGTCAAGAACGACCTGGTTTTCGCAGTAAGGTTCAGCAAAAACATACGCCTTCTTATGCCTCAGAAACAGGAGATATTCAGAGAGGTTTTTCCATTTCCGCGCCTCGTCTACCCGGCCAGCCATCTCTGTCAACTGGGCAATAGTATTCTTTTCTTTTTCACTTTTCATGTGGTTAACTCAACTTATGAAACAGGGGACATCCTATAATGCTCCTGTCAAGAAAAAAGTCTTGAAAATTTAAGTTATGTAGAATCAGGCACTTAATTTATCCGGGATTTCTTCGGTAAGGGGTCGGACCAAGCTTTTAATAGCTATCTCATTGGTTTTCAAGGAATATTTTTCCAAAAATACTGATTTTGAGCCGTTAGAAGAGCGTTTTTGTCCCCCAAAATGTCCTTATAAGCCGCTGAGGATTCCCGGAGTTCATAGCTCCCATCATTGGCAATAACCTCACGCCCCTCGCCTTTGTCTCCAAGAGCTTCTTTCGTCGTAGTGACAAATGCCTGACTACCCACAGCAACGCTTTCTGACCATTTACCGTCTCGAAAATGATCATTTCCCTCAAGCGCTTCCGCAACCCATCCACCATAAGTAGAGCCCAGATCATCCATCGAATCAAAGTTGAGCAAACTCCTCAGCCCGTCATAATCAATCAGCGCATATCGTTGTCGAGGTGATAGAATCTCATTGTATCCACAAAACCGCCATTCCGACGGGTGTTCTACGACTCCTGCACGAACCATATTGAGGTCAATGTAAACAAGACACTGAAACAAATGTTTATTTGCTTCGATTGCCGTTGCATGGTAGCGGTCTTCCCAGTAGGCGCCTTTTCGATCCTTCCTCATGTTGAATTCCTGGCCGGTTCTGCCCGCTACCAATTGAATGGATTTGGGTATCACGTCTTGATGCCCTGTGTCCCTGACAAGAAGATGGACGTGGTTGGAAGTTACTGAGTGTCTCGGGTCGGACCATGAAAAGTGCAATTTAATCAATCAGTTGAAGTTTAAAAGGGCCCTAAAATCGACCTTAAAACCCTCTTTTTGACCCCAAAAAGGGGCCTTTAAGAAAAAGGTGTGAAGAGAGCGGGATCGTTTGGAAGCCATGAGATGAGCTGTTAAGCTGTATTAATTTTTTTGACGTTGGTTTTTTTAATATCGTGAAAGGGGCTTGTCCAAGAGGTAGTTCACCAGACAACCTGTATACCCGAATATTTTGGAATTACCTTGTCTTTCGACAAAAGTACCCACCCCTTTTCTTTACACAAAGCGATGAGTATTCTGTCAAACGGGTCATTGTGTATATCAGGTAAACGAACAGAGAGTTGGACGACTTTTCGCTCTAAAGGGACTTCGTTGAGACCATGCTGTTCAATGAGCCGGTCCACATAAGCTTCGGGCTCCATGGGCAGCTTCAGACGATTGCGCTTGTGCAGTATGGAGATTTCCCAGGCCGACACCACCGACAGGTATAGCCGGCCTGCATTGGACCTAATCAATCCTTTCCCCTTTTCCGTGAGTTTATCCTGATCTGAAGCAAGCCAGACGACGGCGTGGGTGTCCAATAGTATCATCGGAGTTCCTCCGGCCAATCGGAATCCGGGAGTGGAGCGGTTGGGTCGCTGAGATAGAGAGCGCCCTTCAGCATTGGGTCCATCATGAGTGGGTCTCCCTCCTTGTGTGGGATAAGCCTGGCTACCGGCTTGTTACCTCGCAATATGGTCAGAGGTTCTCCGGTTTTCTGCATTCGATCGATACAGTCGGCCAAACCTATTTTTTCGTTATTCATCTCTATCATGACATCCATTTTGCTATACTCCATGGAAAGGGGGATATCCTCGTTAACTACAGTCCTTCAAAATATCCCAAATTCCATCATTTCTGTCAATCTTTGTGTGGTTGGTATGGGGTCGGACCATGGAATATAAAATTTACCAAACTGAAGTTCCGAAAAGGGGCTGTAGGCAGGAGGCTAATGACATGATGGTTATATTTTTAGCCGGGGCAATTCCCGGGTATTTATGATGGTGAGACGCATGGCCCCACCTTGCCATCCTGGAGTCTCTTAACCCCCTGCCTAAAACCCCTTTCTTGATTTGAAATTCCATGGGTGATCCGGTATGGATTGTTTAGCACACACTCCATAGCCTGAGGAGCCACCCATGAACAATTCATTTTTGAAACAATTCTCCGAGAATATCAAGTTCAAATATTTCTGCTTTGATCGAGTCATCATTCGCGGATACATTCTGTCCATGTTCTTTCCAGCCGGCATCGTAAGGTTTCTCAGAGCTGTGGGGTTCAAAGGTTTATCAAATGGCGTCATGCGAATTCTGACCGATCAACTGAATGCCCACATTCAAAAGGTAGCCCGGAAGAACGAGATTCCAATCCACTGGTGGCCTTCGGAAGCGGGCGGCACTGACGGTGCAAAATCGAAGTTTGTGGAACAGAAATACGCCGCCGGGTTTACAGGGAAAAGCAACCATGTCTTTTGCATTCAAAGGCCTGGTATGGGGTCGGATCATGAAAAATAGAATCTAATCAACCTGTTAAATTGAAAAAGCACCCTAAAATTGACCTTAAAACCCACTTTTTGACCCCAAAAAGGGGCTTTTAAGAAAATGGTGAGAAGAAATCGGGATCGTTCATACGCCATGGGAAAGTATTTCCGGCGTTATAGAAAGGAGCTGAAGGTTCCTGAAGCTCATATTGACCGCCTCTTCCTTCTACCTTCCGCTTCAGGAATAATGGTCCCAATTTCTCTTTTATTGTGTCTGCGTACGCCTTGCTTCCAATTGCAATGGTTTCTGTCCACTTTGGATCACGGCAGTTTTTCTCTTGTTGCAAAGCTTCATCCACCCAAGCAGCATGGGATTTGATGAGATCGCCAAGATCCCTTAACCCGAGAAGCGAAATCAATTGGCCATGGTCGATGAGCGCGTATCTTTTTTTCGGGTTTTGAATTTCATTGAAGCCAGTGTACCTTCCCCACTCCGATAGATGGTCCACCACGCCTGCGCGAACCATGTTGAGATCAATGTACACAATACACTGCCTTAGATGCTCATTTGTTTCTACCGCAGTGGCATGATACCGATCTTCCCAAAATGCCCCTTTACGACTCTTCCTCTGGTTGAATTCCTGCCCCGTTCTCCCCGCAATCAGTTGTAGCGTCCTCGGGATTGCCTCCTCCGTTCCTTTGTCGTAGAGCAACAGATGGATATGATTCGATGTTATTACATAATCAAAAATGCAGGCGCCGTACCGTTTCTTTGCTTCAAACAGCCACCACAGCCAGCGATCCTTGTCCTTGTTGAATTTCAGAAGGAACTCTTTCTTATGGCATCGATGGGTGATGTGCCAAGCATGGCCGGGGATATAATGTCGGTTTGCGCGAGGCATCTATTGCGGCATAGCCGCGGTTTTGAGTTATGGGTTTTGAGTTGGATGCCGGTAGTCCGAGTTCGGAGGCCTGATGTCGCATTGAAGGCGCGAAGATTTTTTGGGGGTTGTGAAGAATCAGCTGAATGTCTTGGGTTCAAATCCTTTTCGGTTCAGGAGGGCAGCGCCACCTTCGTCGGTCTGGGTCAGGACATAAAGACCCGCCTTCTCCGCATAGCGGCCCACATCGTCCTTCACCACAAGCGCACCCATGGCGCCGACCAGTTGATACTTTTCGTATTCCGGAAACAATTCCTTGAATCTGGGCAGCCTCCTGCTTACAAACCTGTCCACCATTCGCTTGTCCAGTTTATTTTTCACCTCCACTACCAGCACCTTTCCGCCATTTATTGCCACCAGGTCGAATTCTCCCTCGCCCTTGCGTTTCAGATTACGTTTCACCTTTTTCAGTTCCATCGTTGTCTTGCGGAATATGCCTCTCAGGTTGCGGAAAAACAATTCCTCCGCTACCTCGCCCTGAACAAGACCCAGTTCTCCCAGTTGCTTTCCGATCCGCTCAAGCTTTTGATCGGTGCGCCTCATTTGCTCGTCGGTTGCCTTTAGCTGCTCGTCGGTCTTTGCCTGGGATTCCTTAAGTTCACGGATTTGTTCATTCGTTGATTTTATCTGCTCGTCAGTCTTGGACTGCGATTCCTTAAGTTCGCGGATTTGTTCATTCGTTACTTTTATCTGTTCGTCGGTCTTGGCCTGCGATTCCTTCAGCTGAATAATCCCCGAAAACATCTCTTCGGCCAGTTTCTCCAGCCGGTCCAAGCGATCCTGTGCTTTAGCCTCTATCATGGTTATCGCCCCCTTTTTAACCATCTTAGCGGAATCTATTGTTCCTTTCAAACAATTTCACAGGACTGTCAGTGAAATAGGGGACATTGTTGACAATTTGTACAAACTCATGGCTGCCTTAAACTAAAGAAGACGGACTGCCCGATGGACAATCGCTGCGATTGGATCGGGGTCTCTTTCTTAAAAGTGCCTTTCGATATCCATGCTGTCATGAAGGATGCGAATAATCTCAATACACTTGTCACCTTGAGGTGGGGTAAGGGGTCGGACCAAGCTTTTAATAGCTATCTCATTGGTTTTCAAGGAATATTTTTCCAAAAATACTGATTTTGAGCCGTTAGAAGAGCGTTTTTGTCCCCCAAAATGTCCTTATAAGCCGCTGAGGATTCCCGGAGTTCATAGCTCCCATCATTGGCAATAACCTCACGCCCCTCGCCTTTGTCTCCAAGAGCTTCTTTCGTCGTAGTGACAAATGCCTGACTACCCACAGCAACGCTTTCTGACCATTTACCGTCTCGAAAATGATCATTTCCCTCAAGCGCTTCCGCAACCCATCCACCATAAGTAGAGCCCAGATCATCCATCGAATCAAAGTTGAGCAAACTCCTCAGCCCGTCATAATCAATCAGCGCATATCGTTGTCGAGGTGATAGAATCTCATTGTATCCACAAAACCGCCACTCCGACGGGTGTTCTACGACTCCTGCACGAACCATATTGAGGTCAATGTAAACAAGACACTGAAACAAATGTTTATTTGCTTCGATTGCCGTTGCATGGTAGCGGTCTTCCCAGTAGGCGCCTTTTCGATCCTTCCTCATGTTGAATTCCTGGCCGGTTCTGCCCGCTACCAATTGAATGGATTTGGGTATCACGTCTTGATGCCCTGTGTCCCTGACAAGAAGATGGACGTGGTTGGAAGTTACCGCATAGCTCAGTACACTCAGCCCATAGCGCTTCTTGGCTTCAAATAACCACCGGAGGTACCGACGGCGATCTCTGGCGAATTTCAAGAGGAATTCCTTTTTGTGGCACCGATGCGTAATGTGCCACACATGTCCTCGGATGTAATGTCGGTTCGCCCTTGGCATTTCATTGGTCGTTTCTTAGAAGAGCCATTTGCTCGCCAAAAATAGCCTTTTAAGCTCTCAAACATGCGCGTTTTAATGAAATTCTTCCGGAATTACAAGCAGTTGCCTTACCCTGCCTTGGTCTGACCCTTTTCCAGAACTTTTCCAGAAATGGCAAAATTGAGTCAGGAAGCCCCGCGTTGGGTTGTGCGGAGTTTGGGTGTACCATGGACGGTTTGTGGGAGAATCGACGTTTAGGGGATGAAATGGGAACGCGGGCCAACCTGACCTACGGGGTGCGGCGATAAAAACCGGAGCGTGATGAGGATCATATCGGCGAATGTTGGTCATGTCAATATCCCCATCTCAGGTCCCATTGCCATCCGTTCCCCGACTCTGACGAATCCACAAATATCTCTATCGTATATCACATTGCAGCGAACCATCCCGGCTTTTAAGAAAACGTAGAACTAGGAAAGTCAAGGCAAGCCAGTTTTAGACTGTAATCGCAGATCAACTTGGCATCGGTCATTATGTCTTCGAACCCGATGAGAAAGGGCACGCGGTCATCATCCAGAAGAATGGCTTTCGCCCTTATTATAGGGGAGATGCTGTTTCTGTCTACGAAAAGAAATGTGATTTCACCCAACCTTCCTGAAGCCATTCCTCCTCCAATACCATGCACGACGCTCTTGTCTGATAGAGGCTGGGCTACCATGCTCTTGCTCCAAACCGACTTTGGCACAATAGAGATAGGGTTTCCCGTGTCGACAAGAGCCTTATATTTGGCTGTCCATCCTTCTATGGTTTGCAGTTGCACAGATGCTCTTAGCCTGATTAAGCGAACAGCAATCCCTCTCTCGAGAAGTTCCAAATCAATGTGGGTTTCGAACTCAAGCTCAATACTTGTAAACACGGATTCCCTTCTCGGCCAGATATATAGGAATATCCTTTCGACCGGTCTTAATCCTACAGGTTTCTTCAACCTCAGCAATGGTTTTAGCAGCGGCAACAACCCTTTTGTTGACTATCGCAACATAGAGGTTCGGATACTTTTTAACGATCTCTGTAAAATTTTCACTGGCCCATTTACTATCTTCCCAGTAGTCAGCTGACCCTGGCGCAGGAAGATTGACTCCCTCCATCTCTCTTGCACTTAAAACCGGCATTGTGCAGGCCTCCTGAAGCATAATGCGAGAAGTTGTCAATTTGTAAATTTGTCTAAGATATTCCGCTATTATTTACTGTGTGTCAAACCTTTTTCGGTCTGGGGTCGGACCGGGAATATTGGAAATATAGAGTTAAAACAATCAGTTGAATCAAAAAAACAAGGAAATGGGGTCACATCTTGATTTGCGGAAACTGTGGTTGGGGTCAGACCAGGAAAAGTGCAATTGAATCAATCAGTTCATCCAAAAAAGCACCCTAAAATAGCCCTTAAAACCCACTTTTTGCCCCCAAAAAGGGGCTTTTAAGAAAGCGGAGCAGAGACAGATAATGAAAACTCGGTATTCGGTGCTGTGTGGCGTAGATGAATAGTTCTTTGCCTGTTCATTTTTGTCGGCAACAGGGAAGTCCTTGGTGGTCTTTGCGTCTCGATTCCAACGAGCGGTTGGTTCTTTTGGAACCGCTCCGGATTCCGAAATCAGCTTTCCTAAGCATAGCTTGACCAGTTTTGCAGTCGCAATTGTTCTATTCGCTTGAAATGTCGTGTATTATTTGTGACCAGTGTTGCATCAGTTGTCAAGGCACACGCGGCTATGAACAAATCAGCATCGTCGATTATCATGCCTTGTTTCTCCAGGAAAACTTTGAGTTTTCCGAAACGGTCGCAAATTTGAGCATTCGACTCAATCACCGAAATTTTTGCAGTCAAGATGCTGATAGCGGATAGATTTTCGTCAACACGTTGCGACTTGTGCGCGCCATAGTAGAGTTCACTGAGCGTTATAAAAGAAATTGCGATGTTTTCAAGGCCGGCAGATATCGCAGTTTGTTCAATGCGATCATCTTTCTTCAGCCAATACACACAGATGTCCGTATCTAAGAGATACTTCACAGTTCAACCTGTCGCTTCCCGAGTCCTGTTCTCCGGGACCTAATATCTTCAATAATCTCCGCGGCACTTCGGTCATCCTTCCAAATACCACAGAGGCCGCTTGGCTCAGCCTCTGTGCTCTCCGTCCTTCGAGCAACGGTAATGCCTTTCCTCACCGACTTCAGGATATGGATCACCTCAGGGATGGCTTCCTGAGGGAAGGCTCGCAATTCCTGTAAAACCATCTCTTCATATTCTGTTTCGGTTTGCATGTTCACCCCCTATTAACACTTATGCGCCAGAGCCCAAAGGCATGCATGGACAGACAGCCTTCGACCCGTTTCTTGCGTTTCTTGAGGTTTTCATTGTATCAATCACCCTCGGAATCGTCAATACACGTCTTCAGGGTCAGGTCAATGCGGAGGACTGGGGTCGGACCATGAAAAATAGAACCTAATCAACCTGTTGAGCCAATTGAAGAGTGCGAAACCCGCTTCGGGCGGGGATTCTGGAGCCCTTTCATAAGTCGATCAACCCAGTCCAACCCCATTTTTCCATAGTAAGCCCCTGCCCGATATCATTTTTTACCCCATTTTTCCAGAAGCGATCAGTTTGACCCTTCCCTAGCACATCAGCAACTTGATTCTTATACCTACCCGTAGTAATTATTCTGAAAAGCAACCATTTTTCCAATACGATGCATTTTTTATGTTGACATACCCATAAGAATATGGTAGCCATATTTTACACGCAGGAGTTGCCATGGATACTAAAGAATGGGCCAAGCTTCAAGAGTCGCTCCTTAAATCACAGCTTAAAATTATAAGGGAGTTCCTTAGAAAAGGCGAGGAGCCAAAATTCAATCCACGAAGAAAACGTAAGTCCCAAATGAATGTCATTTACGACATACTCCTTTCCGCTAAAAAACCCCTCCACGTCACAGATATCATTGCACGCGCAAAACAGGATTTCAGTATAACTCTTGAGCGTGAAAGCGTGGTTTCCGCCATTACCAAAAAAATGAAAAGCGGTCGAATGTTTAAGCGAGTTGCACCCAATACATTCGATATCTTGGACGACCCCAAAGAGAACACCTCATGATCCTTTATTTTAGAGGGGCCAAGGTTTGAGAAACCTGGCGCCATTTGCCATTGGCAATGTCGCCAAGAAGCTCAATCGTATTCGCATTGCAGTCCGTGACAAGCACCATCGTACTTTTCCAAAACCCGAGATATTCTGGTTATCCAAGTACACCTACAAGCCTCGATATATCAAAATCCATCCGGACGGACGCATTGCCGGTGGCCTGTCCCGGTTTGTCACATCCCTTATTGATTTTTCCTTTGTAAGGGCGATTGTCGCTCATAAATACTGTTTCAGGAGCCGAGCCTATGATCCTGTCAGCATCTTTCTGGTGGACCTTTTTCGATATCTCGAAAAGTTTACCTCCATGAAGGACTTCGTCAAAACGCTCCATGATAGAGAAAAAGGAAAGCATTATCGCCTATATGCCGGCATCAACAACATCCACATCCCATGTGAAGTAACATTCACTCATTACAAGGATCGGTTGGGCGAAAAACTCTATAACGAGATCTTTCATGTCCTTGTGGAAATCGTTGAACTCCTGGGAATGATCTCGTACAAAATCCTTACCACCGACGGAACGCTTTTTCATACCAACGCCAGATATAAAGGCTGTACGTATTTCTGTTACGAGTGCAATTTCATTGAATTTAAGGGCGTGATTCAAAATGTTCGTCAAAGAGTTCTTTCTCGGCTCAGAAACCCTGAAAATATTGTTCCCGGAAGAGAGATCCGCGTTAAACTCCCCTGTCCATCCACAAATTTTCCCGAGGATAAACCGCGTCCCAAAATTGAGGTTTTGAGCCTTTTCTTGAAAGAGTCGGATCCCGAAGAGCCCAGTATTTTTAACGGCATTTTTGAGCTTGAAGATGAATTGCGTGAGGCACGCCTCGATCTCATGGTCAAAAGGGGAGTCATTACCAAAGCTGTGATGGGAGACAGCATTTCCTCTGATGCCTTCTTTTTCAAGTGTCCGAAATTACCCGCTGACATGGAAGCCCGTATTGGCGTTCGCAGGAATCCGCAAAATCCCAACCGCAAACAGAAGATCTTTGGATTCAATGCGGTGATTGATACGTCTGTGGACCTGGATCTCGGATTGGAACTGCCCGTTGCCTGTACTACCCTGGCCGGAAATTCCCATGAAGAAAAACATTTCATTATCAACCGGAAACAGATTCTTGAGCATCACGGCAAGACCTCAAAGATTGACCTTGCTGACGCAAAATACGATGAGCATGACAATTTTACTTTCTCCAGATCCCATGGCGCCATTCCCATCATCGACTACAATCCTCGAAGTGAAAACGTCTCTGCCGCAGTATTAAAGGAAAGAGGGTATGATCGCAATGGCTGGCCGTATGCACCTTGCGGGGTTTTAACACGTCCCAATGGGTTTGATTTTTCTTGTCAAAGAGCAAGTTTCAGCTGCCGACGGCAGTGTATCGATTCAAAAGATTCTGAAGTCCTGAGATATATCAATCGGTGTCCTCACTGGATCAACTATCATGGGTTTTCCAGGCATATGTCTGTTCATGAATTTCCAAGGCTCATTACGGAAGTGATTCGGGGTACGGAACGTCATCAAAAGCTCAAAGCCCTTCGATCAGCGGCTGAGCGAACCAATGCCACAGCCAAGGAGGATTTTCCCGTTCTTTCCAAGCCAAAAATAAGGGGCTTGCAACACGCGGGAATCCTTTCACAAATGGCTGTTATCGTTGTGCTGCTCAAAAGGGTTGCCTGTTTCATTGTCAAGGTCACGCTGTCGTTACGGAAAAAACTTCAGGATAACAAATCTCCACCAAAATTCTTTGTCCCCGGGCCATCGGTACCAAAATTCATTCTCAACCTTGTTCTGAGGGAGTAGGCAGTTCCGATGAAATCACCGCGCTGAAAAACGTCCAAATCGGACAAGGAGTTCTGTTTTCCAATTTTGGTCCCAAGACAAATTCACCAGCTTTTCCGGTCGAAACGCCTCCGATTTCCAGCAATTTCTGCTTGCCACATAACCAAATTTTTCCGCCGAACCTTCGCCCGCCGAAAATTCCGCCCCATTCGTCGCTCTCTTAAATTGGCTCCCTTCTTAGAAAACTCTATCGTAAATCGTTCCAATTGACCGTGTCGCCTTTTTCAAATTCCTTTTCCGCAATTGAAAGACGTACTCTTTCGTCTTCCGTCAATGGGGCGCTATCAGTCTCCGTAAACGTTTTCCAAAATATATCCTGAAGCACATCCTCAGGGAGGGCCTTCAGCATTTGGACAATGGTATCCTGAGGCAATTTTACAGTCTTGGCGGGCATTTTTCTCTCTCCTTGCCGTGAAGGAATGGGGGACATTCTATTTAAACGCATTCCTCCAAAATATCCCAAATTCCATCATTGCTGTCAATCTTGGTATTTGAGCTAGGATAAAAATGGGGGACACTGGCGCTTTTGTTACTTTACAGGCGGAGATAGGGCCCTCCATGCAAAAAACGTAATGTGGGTTGTTAACAAAGACAACCTATTGGTTTCATGTGGCACGGATTGTTCAGACTTCAACGGTTTTGGCTTATTTGTGGCATTAAAATTCAGGACTCTGATTGAAATAGCCATTGAGATCAATGCCGGATTTGTTGCCGAGAGCATCACCGTATGCGGGGTTCTCTTCCAGTTTGATGGGTTGTTTTAGAACTTGCTTTCTGATGCTACCATCCAATCCATAGAAATCGTCCTGCGCCTCCGCAATTAGCTCAACTTTCCAGGTCGGCACGGCAGAGTCCCTCTGCATCGAGCAATTCGTCAAGAATTCCTGTTGATTGACTGTCCCTGCGTTCATCAATCAGGCCGGCCAGGTAAACATGTTCAAGAACATTTTTTGCCTTCTCTGTTCTTTGCCACTCATCGAAGGGGATAACTGCCGCTGTTCTCCTCCCCTGTGCGTCAGTGATGAATTGTATTTCCATGGTTCCTCATTATGCGGCAGCGTGGGACGTCGGCCCTTTTGTTACTTTACCAAGCAAGATCTTTCAGAACTCCATAAATGTCAAGATTACCGCCTTCGGCGGGGTGCCAGCTTCTGGGTACTAGGCTCTTGGTGCCGGGTGCTTGTCGCTTTAAATGAGACTTCTGATGACCGATGGTTCATTTCTTGTCGAGGTTTTCAGATTTATTTACGGTATCTGGCATTTTGTCGCAAGGGATGAGGAGGGGTAAAGCAGAAGCCGTTCAGTAGCAGACATCGTGACTGCCAACTTCAATGAAATATATGACGTCCTCTTCAACTATTTTGAAAACAATCCTGTCGGAATAACTTATCGAAAACGAATAGTATTCTTTGAGATTTCCTTTCAGCCGATGGGTCCTGAGTCGTTTGTCGAAAATATCTTCTTTAAAGATAGCTAGTCGCTTCCTCAAACGCTTTTTCAGTTTCTCAGTAAGTCCCTCAAGATACTTGTGCCAGTGTTTTTCGAAGGCGTCATCAAAATGAATTGATTTCGGCTTCATGCTCACTTACACTGAATCAACAAAATCGTCAACGGTCATTGATTTGGTTTTCCCTGCGGCAAGATTGCGCTCCGCTTCGTCGATTCTTACGAGAAATGCCTGCCGTTTGACGGTACGGTAAACCTCTTTAAGCAGATCATATTCCTGTTTCGGGACCTTTACATATTCTTTTGACGCAGCATGTTCCATTTTAATATTCCTTTGTCTGCAAAAATCATTTGCTTTTTTAAGAATACTTCAAATCCTCCGTACAGTCAACCCGCGGCGGGCTGGGTGGGCGCCTGCGGCGCGATTCAAGATTCAAGATACAAAGTTCAGGATGACGCCTTCGGCGAGGTTCAAGATTCGAGATTCAAGATTAGCGCCTGCGGCGCGATTCAAGATTCAAGATACAAAGTTCAGGATGACGCCTTCGGCGAGGTTCAAGATTCGAGATTCAAGATTAGCGCCTGCGGCGCGATTCAAGATTCAAGATACAAAGTTCAGGATGACGCCTTCGGCGAGGTTCAAGATTCGAGATTCAAGATTAGCGCCTGCGGCGCGGTTCAGGGTCTAATGTTTTGCATTTAAAAAACTACGTTTACCTGGGATTTTGAGATTAAGGGATCCTTTTTCCGATGTTTGCTCCTCAAGTATCATTGGGATCAGGTTTGGGTGATGGTCGTTTTCAGGGGGTAAAGGGCTTTTGCAAGGGCGTGGCGGGCACGGTCCTCCCCGTGTACCAATCTTATCTCCCCCGGAGGTCCAGGCATGGATTTTACCCACTCCACGAGCATGGGTATTGGGGTCGTACCTCAGCAACCTATTGGAATAGCGTGACAAAAAACGATAAATGCCCTCATTTTGAGCCCAAGAACGTGCCTCTAAGAAAAAGGTGAGAAGAGAGCGGGATCGTTCGAACGCCATGACATGAGCTGTTAAGCTGTTGAGTTGTATTAACTCTTTTGACATTGGCTTCCAGGAGGATCGCCAGGGTGTCGGTCTTATGTTGTTTTACACCTTCCTTAAAGCGGTAACGGCAATGGGTGATAGGTTATGGATATTTCCTTATCCTGGCCCTACCCGGTTCTAAAACGGTAAAGTTCTTGACAAGATTAAATCCATGTTCTTCAGTGAGCTTTAGGAATATTTCACCAAGTTTTGAACGGGCACTGACAGGAAAACGAATGAATATTACCCCATTCATCTTTTCCTTGTGGGCAAATATCCACTCACCAAAATCACTATCCTCAGTTATAAGAATCCGCTTATCCTCGACAGCGGCTCTAAGGACTTCTACGTCAGCAGCCGATGGGCAAGATTCTGAAACCGCGATAACATCATATCCCGCAGACCTCAGAGATCTGACAACTGCAAAATCGCAACTCTCATCCGCTAGAAACCGGATTTCCTCTTCAACCATATTTCAGGTCCCGGTCTCTAGAAATACATCAACCTGATTGGCCAGATTATCAGCTGCATAGAGAAGTGCCGCCTGGATATCCTCTTTAGATATATTGGGATAGGCATCCAGTAAATCTTCTGTCAAAGCGCCTTCCCCAATTTTGCGGACAACTAATTCAACAGGGATCCTTGTTCCTTTAATAACAGGTTTTCCCAACATTATATTAGGATCGATGCTGATATGATTTTGATATTGTTTCATTTCAGTCCCCTGTGATTCCTTTTGGTTGTCAAGGTATTGAATATTTTGAAATCGTTAACGACTATAACGGATAAAAGAAAAGTTATCAATAGCCTAACCTGGATTCCCATGGATAGGGACCTTTATATTTTTACATCTGTTGAGCCAATTGAAGAGTGCGAAATCCGCTTTGGGCGGGGATTCTGGAGCCCTTTCATAAGTCGATCAACCCAGTCCAACCCCATTTTTCCAGAAGCGATCAGTTTGACCCTTCCCTAGCACATCAGCACCTTGATTCTTATACCTACCCGTAGTAGTTATTATGAAAAGCAGCCACTTTCTTAATATGATGCATTTTTAAAAATATGGGAATGCGTGGAATGCGGGACGTTGTCAACTTGTAAACTTATTGGCCATAAAGGAAAGGGGGACGCTGGCACTTTGTCACCACTTTCTTGCCGCGCTTTGCTCACCGAAGTGCACTGTATCTTCTGATCTTTAAAGACTTGTCTACAACGGTCCCTGGATATCTCAGTTCTCTAATCGCGAAATAGCCAATAATTGCCCGAACATCCGCTATTTTCTTCTTACGGCCGGCGGATATGATTGAACTTTCTTCCAAATCAAAATAGGATGCGACCTTTCCTATTAATCGGGCTAATGACATCTTCTCCTTTTCCCCTTTTTCCCGGTATTCGCCTGCTTTCCTCAACGCTTCATTCACCCCAGAGAAATAGGCTACGCATTTCACGGGGCAGGCAAAATCGCCGCTCCCCGAAATCCTCGCATCTCCCTTTTCCCGTTCTTCTGCTTTGCGCCCGAGAAGGCCCACCGTGTCTCCACCAGCGCTCCTGACCAGACCACCTCCTTGAAAATTTTCGCGGGTGCCCTGTTTGATGCCCTTCTCCACGAATTCCCCGTGCCTCTTTATACCGGATCTTTTGGTTTCGCCAAAATGGAGGAGTAGATCCTCGATGGTCTTTTCGGCAAGAGACTTCGTCGGTTCATTGGTTTCCTCGGGTGGAACAAGCGGATTTTTGCGGTTGCCCAGGATTGTGCTGTGGCCTGCTTAGGGGTATTTGTCCAATTCTTTGAGATTCTTTACAAACCCTGCTCTTAGCGGGTTCAGATGGATGTAACGAATAAGTTCCAAAAGGTAGGCGTCTTCCTCGCACACAACGGATTTATATCGGTTTTGAAAAAGATGGCCTGCGCGCTTATGTTTTTTGTTGAAGGTAACCGCATAACCGGTTTTTGGATATTTCTCTCGATTTATTGCATCACTTTCACTGAGGCAGGCTTCATAATATACTAGGGATAAGGAAAATCTTTCTTCGTTTGATGCCCCGGGCCATCACGTGTTGGAGAAGGCCGGGGGCGTCAAGTCCGGGGGCGGGGCATGTGTTTTATTGAGGGGACGTCTTGGATAGTTTTTTCTCTGCCACTATGACTATGCGACGAACAAACACGTGCTACCGTATCCAGCAAACTGTCATTTTTTCTTCCTCCACGAGAGCGTCAAATTCGTGATGATCACACGTTACGAGTTGCGCGCCCCGCTCATTTGCTTCTCCAATCGCAATGGCGTCGGCCAAGGAAATTTTATTTTCTGCTTTCAGTTTGCCCGCCTTATAGAATACGTTGTCAGTCAACGTGTCAATAATAGTCAATGGGAGATTTAATATCCTTTCTATAACGCTATTTGCTTCCTGAATACCGTCATCCCGATATACGCCATAATATATCTCAAGCAAATTGACCCTGTTCATTACAAGATCGATATTCCCAACAGATGCCTCTGCAAGCAGTGCTTCTACAATTTGAGCACCATCCTCATCGTTAAGAAACGCAATGAGAGCACACGCGTCCAAGACGTACACTTTTTTCATTTTTCGAGCGCCATGTCTTCGCGTTTCATTCTAAAATAGCTTTTAGTTGAAAATTTCTTGTTTTTAAGACATCCTTTGGCCTCCCTGATAGGATCGTTGACAAGTTTGATTAAATAACCTTCGTCAACCTTGAGGAATCGAACATCTTTTCCTTTTAAGCTTTTAGCGATGGAAGGCGGCAAGGATAATTTTTCGGATTCTACTCTTATAATTTCCATGTTTGCCTCCAAGAGACCTTTGCAAAACCCCCTCTTTTGCCCAATCTCAGTGTTAGGCGCAATCCCGCTATAGCGAAATTCCTGTGGTTGAAATTTTCGACTTCCTTGACCTTGAACAAAATTTGACATTTTTCAAAGGTCTCTCCAATTGTTTTGAGTACCGTGTTATGCGGAGCGTTAATACCTTATGACCTTATTTGATATGGTCCAATAGTTTTTCATCGTTGTCAACCAGTATGTTCCCCCCAAGAACCGCGATTGGTTTTGAGCGATGAAAAAGTCGGGGCTAGGCTCTGCTGGGTGGGGGGACGCTGGCACTTTGTCACCATGACTACATCAATTCCCATAATCTCTTATTCTTGCCAAGCACTTTCTTGCCGTGCTCTGCACACCGAAGTGCACAGGACGTGGTATTGTGGTATTGGGGTCGTACCTCAGCAACATATTTGAATAGCGTGACAAAAAGCGATAAATGTCCTCATTTTGAGCCTTAAAACCCACTTTTTGAGCCCAAAAACGTGCTTCTAAGAAAAAGGTGAGAAGAGAGCGGGATCGTTCGAACGCCATGGGAAAGTATTTCCAATGGGGGTTGGGGTCGGACCAGGAAAATCATTATTTATTCAGTCAGTTAAGTCTAAAAAACACCCTAAAATCGCCCTTAGAACCCACTTTTTGACAGCAAAAAGGAGCCCTTAAGAAAACGGAAATGAGGTAGCCGAATCCTTCACCCGCCACAGGAAGGCATTTTCCAGCATTCTGGCAGAGAACTGGGGGTTCATGGGTTTTTGTTGGAGGAACACCGCGCTTGAGGTTGGAGATCACTTCGGCAGTTGATAAAATATATTTGGCCCTTTCATGACTGCAGAGCTTTTCGAACCTTCTTTGGATTTTGACGTAAATCCAGACTTTTCCAGGCTTGTGGGGGAGCCAAAACACCAACCGCAAATATTACCAAAAACAGCGCTTCATTTCAGGAAATTGAACCGATCTAAAAGCTAACCAACTGTATTGATAAACGATTTTACTCGACCGTTTCTTGATACATTTGACTATCAGTACTCCAAAAAGCGCGCTTTTTCTGCCTTATCCGTATATGTGAAATTGTACGCACCTTTCAATCACTGCCAGACGCACCCCGGGAAAGGGAGACAAAACGGTATAACAATCTGAATAGACATGAACAATTTCCAATTTCATGGTCTTAAACGGCTTTCCGATAATACCACAAAAAATGCATATTTTCTGCAAAAACCCTGAAAATGTCTTGAAATCGACCAGAATAATGTGTATTATTTCCATACTACACATATGCCGCATTTGGTTTCCAAAAACATATTTTTTAGGACATACGGATAACATGGTTTTTACGGAGTCCACGAGAAAGTATTTCGAGAGAATTCCGCATCGAGTGAGAAGCGCATTAGCGAATTCGAAGTCACCTGTCCCATTCGAATATGAAGACGAGCCTTTTTTCAAATCTTATGAGGCGCTCTATCGTTTATGGACGAATCGGGACAGCCAACGGTCCGTTGCTGAATCACACGGAATAAGCAGGCGAAAGCTGGTAGAACTGGAACAATCCTTTGTTCATTGTGGCGCATTAGGTCTTCTGCCGAAACTTTCTTTTCTGGAAATCGATGCTCGGCTTGAGCAGCTCGTTGTTTTGATTAAACGCGCCAGGCCGCATGAACGATCCAACCATGCGTTACGGATTTCTGAAGCGCTTGGGTTTCCCGGAGGGGACCTGGAAATCATTCGTCTGGTTCAACGGTGCCACGGGTATGGGCATCGCATGAAAGAAAAAGATATCCGTTATTTCGAGGAGCTTCAGCATATCCTCAACTCCGCGGCCAGACAAAGGGCGAAGAAAAAAGCGATGCATGATGCGGAAAGTCGGACGAAAAGCTTTCTAAACTTCAATCGAGATCATCTGCAACAACGGATCGAACTGATGAAAGCCCTTTCTCAAATCCCCAAGAAACGGCAGGTTCGACCCGTGCTGACACGCTTCGGAATTTCTCCCAATCGCTTTTATGTGCTTAAAAATCGGTATATGGTTTATGGCGTATGGGGGTTGGTGGATTTGGTACAGCAGGGCCGAACCAGAGAAAAGATTTCCGCCGAACTTGAACTCCAAATCATTGAACAACGGCTCATGGATCCTTCCCTGTCCGCGCCCAAAATGATAAAAAACTGACTGAATGTTCACGCATGTCAAAAATCTATAGCGGTGGGGTGGCAAAATAAAAGCCTGTTCTATCCGGGGGTTCTGTCCGCTCTGTCCCGAAAAAGTTGAGAGAAAGGACACGGACCCAAGCCAATCGGTAAAATCACGCATTCCCGATTTGATTGAACAGGCAAGACTCAAGGTGAACCCGTCGTTTGCCCGTTTTGCCAAGGCCCTGTTTCACCGTAAGGTATCCATCAGCAATCCCGGCGCTATTATTGCGGCACCCTTTCTGGATCAATTAGGCGTTGTGGAAGCACTGCACACTTACGGTCCGGAGAACTTCCGGCCAACGGATATCACAAACAATATCATTGTCAATGTGTTGCGCATTATTGCGGGTTTCCCAACCATCAATGATTATACCATGAACTCGGATCGGTCCGTGGCGATTGGCGCCGGGCTCTCCTTAAACCCCGGCAAAAGCCGCTTCTACGACTCTTTTGACAAACTTCGGTTTGAACATCTGCAGGCATTGCGAAATGATGCATCCTGCCGGGCCAGGGAACTCAATCTTATTGAAGGCAGGCATATTGCCGTGGATTACCATTGTGATCCCTGCGACAGCCGGTATCCTGAAGACAAGGCGTTGTCCAAGTCCCCGGATAAAAACGGCAATCTGGTGTATGCCCACCGACCCCAAATCATTTGGGACAGCATGAATAACACCATCATCAATATTGCATACTGCGAAGGCAGGTCCCGTGCCCCTTCCGCGTTATTCAAGTTTTGCGAGGAAAATCTCTTCAAAATCATTGATGTGGATGTGATCGAAGAAATCTATGCGGATTCTGAATATACCGGTGAAAAACAGTTGATTTACCTCATGGTCCGCTCTGATTCCCACATCACCATGTGCCTGAAGCAGAATCCGAAAATCAAAAAGTGGAAAGAAGAAACCATCAAACAGAAAAAATGGCGGGATTACGAAGAAAACTATCGCATTGCAAGCCGTGATTTCATCTTACCAGAGACCGGCAAAGGTTTTCGATTTATTGTCAAACAAAACAAGGAGACTCTGGAAACACGGTGTTTCGGGAGCACACATACCGACTACAGCCCGATCAAAATCCTGAACTCATACCACGTCAGGTGGCCGGTTGAGACAGGTATCAAGGATCTGATTGAAAATTACTATCTCAATAAGCCCATCGGAACCTCTCCTGAGAAGGTGGAGTTGCATTACTACTGTGTTATGCTTGCCAGAATGACCATTGACTATTTCAGATCCATCCTGTGTTGCCGTGAATGGCAAAGCCCCGAAGACTGGAAGTGTGTTTTGTCCACGATACGAACGAGTATGTTCAGCAATCAGAACTGCGAATTGAGCAGGGATGATTCCGGCGATTTGCTCTTGACGTTTTTGGATGGTGATCGTTATGGTGTCAAAAAACAACTGGCAAAAGAATGGAGCAAAGAAAAAATGCCGGATTAAACCGGGTATCCTGGTGGGGTGGAATCGGCGTTCAAATCGAAGTCAAAAACCAATATCAACTCTGAAAGTGGTGTTGAAATTGTCACGTTTCGGTGGTGTTGAAATTACACTGGAAAAGTCTGAAATCCAGAACACGCTGAACAAGTACAAACTCTTTTCTTTGTACTGAATAGTACACGGCGTAAGGAAACCGCTTCGATAGCATACGGTGATAGCCATGGAATTTCGCATGCATGCCACCGTAGAGGGTCAGAGAATCAATGTCCGAAAAGAGTGAATCAAAGAAGTAATCGCCTAACCCCTCGCCCTGCCTTTCATAAAATAAGCGGGCTTCATAAAGATCATCAATTGCAGAAGAAAGGATCTTCAGCTTCATTCGAAACGTTTCCTCAGCTCTCTCTTGGCATCTCCCCAATCAAGAACCGCCTCTTTTCCTTCTGCGCGCCTTTTCTCAGTCTCTTTCAATGCGTCCAGATGCCATGCAGGGGATTGAACATTCTGTTCTTCTTCAGTGAGATCCTGCCATATGGCTTCCATAACCTGCAACTTTTCTTCTGTAGAGAGCTTTTTTACAATAGATATATCAAGCATAAATTCACCTCGCCTTTGAACTGGAGGACGCAATTTGGATGTGATTTATGACGGAGAACATTGTCGCTTTAATAGAAATATTGTTATACATTCTGTCTTTTGTCAAGGGTGTTCATGGAATGTGGAATGGGGGACGTTGGCAACCTTGTCAACTTAGGCAACCTTGTCAACTTAATTGTTTTTCCTTTTGATCACATGCTTAAATTTCAAAACGGCGAATTGAGTTCTACGGTGGTCTCTATATCTGTCGTGTGGAGATCGTCTTCCGAATTTTCGGCGATGATTTCTCCGCTCTTCTGCATAAGGTCTTTTTGCTCTTTCTTGTCCTCAATTTCCGCAAGCGTCCTTATGTTCCGCGAAAGCGCTCTGATCTTTGAAAATGTCTCGATGATTGCCAATGTCACTTTAACCGCCTGAGGGCTCTTAAGTATCGTTGCCGGCATATCAGCCCCTTTTCGGGGAAAGCGGTTGGAAGCTTAACTTTCCCGCCCTTTATTGAAGTCGAAAATTTCGACTTCAATCCATCCCACTCTGTCTTATCCAACTCAATGATGTATCCGGAAGGGAACTTATCAGGATTATTCTTTACGGCTTCGTTAATTCGCTTTGTTTCAACGCCGTAAATCTCTGCAACATCAACATCCAGCAACACCTTTTGATCTCTGATCTCAATGATCCGATCCTGTAGGTTCTCAAACTTTATAATGCCGCTCATTTTATGGTCCTTGTGTGGGCGTGGGGTCGCACCTCAGCAACATAATGAAATAGTTTGACAAAAGCGATAAGTGTCCTCATTGTTCGGGTACTGGATGCTGGGTTCCGGGCGCTGAGAATTTCACGGTTTTTGGTTTTAAGAATCATTCTTTAAACAGTGGAATGTTTCTGATTCGGATGCCTGACTCATTTACGGTCACCATGGCACCATCTTTAATGTGACGATCAATTTTGGGCCATATCTTATTTATGAGAGCCGCCAGGTCATTTCCTTTGAGTCCCTCCATACGAATCCTTATCACGGAAGGCTCGGAGGCATTTGTTAATGCGAGAATCGTATGGAAATCTGAATCCAGGGTGATTATGGTACGGCTTTCTTTTCTTGCATATTCAAGAATTTCCATATCGCTGGACCGACTCAATCCGATATCCCCCGTGTGGAGAACGTTCCACCCCTGGTTCCGTAAAAGAGATACCGTCGACCTTCGGCAGCCCCTGATCCAGAATAATACCGGTCACGCTGCTTCCAAGGCGATGGTTTGGTCGTACAAATTCCCGGCGGCGAATTGCAGGGCCTCACGAATATCATCTTTTTCCAGTTCAGGATATTCCCGCTGCAGTTCATTCCAATCCGGGTAAAGTGCCACAGCTTCCACAACCCTGCGGACAGTCAATCGCATATTCCGTATACACGGCTGACCATTCATGATTTCCGGATTAACGGTAATCCTCGCAAATTTTTTGCCCATCACTCCCCCCTGGATCTCGTGGGATTCAAAATTGATTATACAGATATTTTTTTTAGTTATATATCAAATATCTTTAGGGATCAACAATATAGAAACACGGGTCCGGGTCGGGGTCGGACCAGGAAATGTACCATTTGATCAAGTAGTTAAATCAAAGAGACAGCCTAAAATTGACCTTAAATCCCACTTTTTGACCCCAGAAAGGGGCTTCTAAGGGTGATGAGCCATTCAATAAGAATGGTCAGAAAGCTTCCTCAGTTTTTATAAACGTCGCCTCTGGGTCCAATTTTGGCTATGAGGAGTGTCGCTTGAATCTTTTTGAACAAGATTCGATATTTTCCAACTCTTATTCGGTATACGTTCTTTTCTCCTTTGAGTGGTTTCAAATCCGTTGGAATGCCCTTACTGAGGCTTCTCAGGGATGCATCTACAAGAGTTTTGTAACTGGAGGGGAGTTTCTGATACTCCTTTGCTGCCTTCTTAGAAAACTCTATCGTAAATCGTTCCAATTGACCGTGTCGCCTTTTTCAAATTCCTTTTCCGCAATTGAAAGACGTACTCTTTCGTCTTCCCTCAATGGGGCGCTATCATTCTCCGTAAACGTTTTCCAAAATATATCCCGAAGCACATCCTCAGGGAGTGCCTTCAGCATTTGGACAATGGCATCCTGAGGCAATTTTACGGTCTTGGCCGGCATTTTTCTCTCTCCTTGCTGTGAAGGAATGGGGAACGTTGTTTCACAATTCCATTTCCACTATTTTTACAGCAACGTCCTCCTGATTGTCAAAAATATTCGCACCGTTTTCCACAAGTCTGCTCACCGGTCACGGAATAAAGATCATCAATTGCAGAAGAAAGGAGGATCCTCAGCTTCATTCGAAGCGTTTCCTGAGTTCTCTCTTGGCATCTCCCCAATCAAGAACCGCCTCTTTTCCTTCTCTGCGCCTCTTCTCAGTCTCTTTCAATGCCTCCAGATGCCATGAGGGGATTGAACATTCTGTTCTTCTTCAGTGAGATCCTGCCATATGGCTTCCATGACCTGCAATTTTTCTTCTGTAGAGAGCGTCGTTACAATAGATATATCAAGCATTGATTCACCTCGCCTTTGAGCTGGAGGGCGCAATTTCGATGTGATTTTTAGCGATGTCACTTTGTCGCCTTAATAGAGATATTGTTATACATTCTGTCCCTTGTCAAGGGGGTTCGTTGGGAAGGGGCTGCAATCCTTGTGGTATTGGGGTCGATCTCAGCAACATATTGAAATAGCTTGATAAAATGGAAGTGGGACGCTGGTAAAAAAGTAAGTTTTCGTTCTGGGTTCTAGGCACTGGGTGCTAGGCGTTGCACGGAATGGGGGACGTCGGCACTATTCCACCATTCTCGTCGATAATGAAGGACATCTCAACTTATGAACTGGATCATTTGGTCGGTATGAGTCGGGTGCGACAGGTTGGTGAAAGCGGCCGCATACGGATACGGTCGTCCTCAACAACTGAAAAGTGCGCTGGCCAGTCAGACCTACTCTCCAAGATCTCGGCAATTCTCATCGAAACTGTTCCGGCATCAGAAAGGTTCATCCTGAAAAGCACCACGCCGCACCGTGAAGGAAGATCTCTAGCAAAGGCCAATTCACCAAAGTCTTTATCCAGTGTAACCAGGATCCTGTTTTCAGTCTGTGCCCATTCCAGGATGGCACGATCCTCGATCCCGGGCTTTGCAGTGCGGACCCAGACCACATTGTGGCCGCGCTTTTTCAACTCATTAACGGCTGTGCCGGGAAAGTTTTCGTCAGCAAGGATTCGCATCGTCACGCATTCATTGCGAAGACTTTTTCTGTTTTCAGCACTTCTCCAGCATAACTCAGACAAGACGCAATATCTTCACGCGTCACACCCTGATAATTTTCCATAATATCGTTTTCGGTCCAGCCTTGAGCTAATAGGTCTATAATGAACTCTACGGCCAAGCGAGTACCCTTGATAACCGGCTTTCCCACAAGGACATCCGGATTGGCGACAATTCGGTTTCTCCAGTCCATTTTTCAGTCTCCTGATTGTGTGTATAGGGGAGTATCTGACTGCGTTTCTTTAAAATATCTCAAATACCCTAATTATTGTCAATGTTTGTTGGATGGCTCTGGGGTCGGACCGGGAAATATACCATTTATTCAAGGCTCATACGACGTTTCCGCGTGCTCATGCGTGGGCTGCAAAAAGGACATTGATCAATGACGGCAGCAATGCTTTTCCTCTCCGGCGTACGTTATGGACAAACTCAAAAAAACTCAGATAAAGTGGTAAGTTTTCTTGAGACACGCCGCGATGTGGTCGCAGCCAAGATCGTAGAAGCGACCAAAAGCCCTCAATTGTATTGACATGAACTTCACAGAAGCCATCGCCGTCTTCATCTCTGGCATATTCTCCCTTACCATGACAAACAGTCTTATGGGTATAGCCCCAGTCAGTGAGATGATTGTAAATGCTGTACTCATCTGTATTCACCAAGGTTCCTGGTGTTATAACAGACCGCAAAATCGGTTCGATGGTTTTTTGTTTAACGTCTGGAAGCATAAAAATGGCGACATCCCCGGAACGTTCAATGATTCCGAGGACAGGAGGTTTTTCTTTTTCAAGAGTTCCTCGGCCCGGAGCACCCTTGAGCGCTCTGCACCGTGGTGCTCGCCCTTTCTGACGAACTTTTTCCGGATGCCCTTTATGCCCTGCAATTACGTATACTTCGTCGCACTCTACTACCCCACTGACTTTACATCCCGGCTTCCTTGCAGCGATTTCGCTCCGAAGCAAAATAGTCATCCTATGGGCGACATCCGGATTAAGGTCCAGCTCCGCGGCGATTTGCCTGTTGGATAGGTTTAGTCCCATGAGGTATAACATGACGATCCATACTCTGATGGGATGGTGTTTTCTTGCCAGAATGGTACCCGTAAAATCGTTGAAACGGCAACCGCAGTTATTGCATTTATAGTTCCGACAAAGCGGAGCATTACGTTTGTGACCGTTCTTTTTGACCCGGTTTGAGGTACATTTTGGACAACAAATACCACATGGCCACTTCTTTTCTCTGAAGAATTCGTAGCACTTAGCGGGGTCGATGAGTTCAAGGATTCCAATCTCCGGATTTGTAGACGATTTTGTGGTCATGGCTATCTGCATATTTAAGTGGACAGAAAGCCATCTTATTTATACCAAATCTGAAGAAATTCCCAGCGAAAATGACTTTTTCAATCAAATTATTTACAGCACGGGAAATCGTCGTATGAGCCTTTAATTAATGGGGGACGCTGGTACGTTTGCTACTCTACGAAACAATTTCCATTAAATCTTGATACCTGTCAATCACCTTTTCGCCTCTATCAGCGCAACGACCAGCATTCACTCTGCTGAGAGCCAAAAAGCGAGCTACCTGGGAAGCACTATAACTCAGATCCCTTATGGCAAAACCCTCTGTGGTTTCACATCCGCTGGAATGCCTTTACTGAGGCTTCTCAGGGATGCATCTTAAAAAGTTTTGTAAGTGGAGGGGAGTTTCGAGACCTCTGCAAAACGCCCCCCTTTGCCCAATCTCTGCGTCAGGCTCAAATTTCAATCCTCGAAGGTTCAAGATTGCCGCCTTCGGCGAGGTTCAAAATTTAAGATTAGCATCTGCGACGCGGGCAACGGGTTAAGGGTTATTGGTGGTTGTCAGTTGTCTGCCAATGTCATTACCTTAGGAACTATCCCATTGGGCAATTGCGTCACCCCGGCGAAAGCCGGGGTCCAGAACCGTTTGAAATGACTGGATTCCGGCCTTCGCCGGAATGACGTGTGCTTGTGCCGAGCGATTCATTGAAGGCTTAAGTTAACAGCATTGAGTTGTCTGCTCTGGATGAAGGGAGTTGCGGTGCTGCAGGACGGCGCCATTTTTCCACTATTCTCGATACTTTCATTCTGTCACAGGCTATTTCCTTTCAAACATATCAAATCGTCAATTTCATCGAGAACATTCGTGAGGTTGGGTTTGGAGGCCGTGATTTTCTGATTGTCGGGAAGATGTTTATGATGGGGAAATGTTTTGAGCTCCTTGTGATGTGGTGCCATATCATACCTGAAAATCAAGGAGCCATCGCGATCTTGGTAATGGTACGAGTACCTGTACACCTCAACAGGCTCTTTGACATCCACAAATTCTATGAAATGCAGAACAGAGTCATCCTGGAAAACGACAACCCCTTCGATAATGCCAATGTGGAGAGAACGCGCATCTTTGGTAACCTGATATTCAACAACTTCCGGAAAAAATCCAATCCGAGATTCAACCTCCTGGAAGTAGTCTTTTATGAGCACAATTCCAGTTCCTGCAATTCACCCAGATCTCTTTTCAATCGTTCTAAGGTTTCGTATTCTCCAGCCCATCTAATATATTTCATTTCATCGCTCCATTTTCCCTCTTGAAACTGCCTGTAAAACTCCTTGCTGCGAATTCCCGTCTCTTTTTCCATTTCCTCCAGTTTTCTGTTAGTCTTTGCCATCCCAAAAGCTATTATCCGCATTTGGTTTTCAACTGCTGCTTCAATTAGCCTCATGACATTATCAGCGATTTTTTCATTCACAATCACTTTCGCCATCTTTTTACCTCCCCTGGCCGCAATGCTCAAAAGTTTGAATGAATTCTCAGACAGGTTACCACAAAGTCAAATGAGAGGCAATTACCGCCTTCGGCGGAATTCAAGATTACCGGCTGCGCCGGGGTTCGGGATTCAAGGTTTTGGGTTTGCGTATTTGGAGCCTTTGTAGGTACTTTTTTTCAGGTATGAGATAAAGCCGGATATTCTTTTGCTCAAACTCATGGTGCGATCGAGGATTTCTCGAAGATCTTCTTGTTTAATGTATTTAAAATCGAAGGCGCGATAGGCTTGCGAGCGGGTTTCTCCACAAGGCCCCTCTGCAATGGCCAGGAACTGGATGAACTCTTTGTTCCCGCCCCGTTCAAAGCCTTCCGCAATATTGTCCATGATAGAGCCGCTGGAAGCGCGTATTTGATCTTTGAAGCGATAGTCTCTGCAAAAGAGCCCCTTTGAGGTCACGGCAAAGACGACCCTGCAAAGGGATCGAGCGTCCTTCCAGATGTCCAGGTCTTGAGCCAATTTAAGACTCCGAAACGCCCTGCGGGCGACAACCTTGCCAACTTGCGCTAAGTCGATCAACCCATCTTTTCCAAATTTCGAGTGGTCTGTACGCCTGCATTGCATATTCCAGCTTCATTTGAACGCCCCATCGATAAATCCGCCTTGACTCCATGACTTACCTTGTACTAATTCTTTGAAATACAGATGATTCTTCCGGATCATATGTTTTTTAGCTTGACAGACCCACCTTTATTGTGGTAGCCAATTTTTTAGATGAAAGGAATTGCTTATGGATATCAATGAATGGGCTAAGCTCCAAGAATCACTCCTTAAGTCCCAGCTGAAGGTTATACGCCAATTCCTGAAAAAGAAGAAGCGCCTAAATTTATGCCCAGAGGCAAGGGTAGGTCGCAAATGAGTGTTATACACGACATACTTCTTTCTTCGCAAAAACCCCTTCATGTCACCGATATCATCGCTCTTGCCAAACGGAATTTCAACATGGACCTCGATCGGGAAAGCATTGTTTCCGCCATCACAAAGAAGGTCAAAAGCGGGCGAATGTTTGAACGGGTTGCACCAAACACATTCACCATATTGAAAAAGCCGGAAGAGAACACCTCGTGATCCTTTATCCAGGAGGGGCGAAGGATTGAGAAATCCGGCGCCATTTACCATTGGAAATGCCGTCAAAAAGCTCAATCGTATTCGCATTAAAATCCATGATAAACATCATCGCCCTTTTCCAAAGCCCGAGGAATTCTGGCTGTCCAAATACACCTTCAAACCTCGACACGTTAAGATCCATCCAGACGGGCGCATTGCCGGTGGGCTGTCCCGGTTTGTCACATCCCTTATTGATTTTTCCTTTGTAAGGGCGATTGTTGCTCATAAATACTCTTTCAGGGGCCAGGGCTACGATCCTGTCAGCATTTTTCTGCTGGAGCTGTTTCGATATCTCGAAAAGTTTGCCTCCATGAAGGACTTCGTCAAAACGCTCCATGATAGAGAAAAAGGAAGGCATTATCGCCTATATGCCGGCATCAACAACCTCCATATCCCATGTGAAGGAACATTCACTCATTACAAGGATCGGTTGGGCGAAAAACTCTATAACGCAATCTTTCATGTCCTTGTGGAAATCGTTGAACACCTGGGGATGATCTCATACAAAATCCTGACCACCGACGGTACGCTTTTCCATACCAACGCCAGATATAAAGGCTGTACGTATTTCTGTGACGAATGCAAATTCATTGAATTTAAGGGCGTGATTCAAAACGTTCGTCAAAGAGTTCTTAATCGGCTCAGAAACCCTGAAAAGATCATTCCCGGAAAAGAGATCCGCGTTAAACTCCCCTGTCCATCCACAAATTTCCCCGAGGATAAACCGCGTCCCAAAATTGAGGTTTTGAGCCTTTTCTTGAAAGAGTCGGATCCCGAAGAGCCCAGTATTTTTAACGGCATTTTTGAGCTTGAAGATGAATTGCGTAAGGCATGTCTGGACCTCGTGGTAAAAAGAGGTGCCATTACGCGGATCGTAATGAGTGACAGCATTGTTTCTGATTCCTTCTTTTTCAAATGCCCCAAATTACCCGCTGACATGGAAGCCCGTGTTGGAGTTCGCCGAGATCCTCAGAACCCTAACCGAAAACAGAAAATTTTCGGATTCAATGCGGTGATCGATACCTCTGTAGAACTCGACCTTGGCCTGGAATTGCCCGTTGCCTGCAGCACTCTTGCGGGAAATGCCCATGAAGGAAAGCATTTCATCTTCAACAGGGAACAGATCCTTGGACATCACGGCAAGTCCTCAAAGATCGACTTGGCTGATGCAAAATACGATGAACATGATAATTTTGCTTTCTCCAGATCTCATGGCGCCATTCCCATCATCGACTACAACCCTCGAAGTGAAAATATCTCTGCGGCTGCATTAAAGGAAAGAGGCTACGATCGGAATGGTTGGCCATATGCGCCTTGCGGGGTTTTGACCCGTCCAAATGGCTTTGATTTTTCTTGTCAAAGAGCAAGTTTCAGTTGCCGACGGCAGTGTATCGATTCAAAAAATCCTGAAATTCGTAAGTATATTGATCGTTGTCCTCATTGGATCAATTATCACGGGTTCACCAAACACATGCCCATCCATGAATTTCCCAGGCTCATTGCGGAAGTCATTCGGGGTACGGACCGTCATCAGAAGCTCAAGGCACTTCGATCGGCGGCGGAGAGAACCAACGCCACGGCCAAAGAGGATTTTTTCATTCTTTCCAAACCAAAAATACGGGGCTTGGAACATGCCGGGATACTTTCGCAAATGGCCGCAATTGTTGTGCTGCTAAAGCGGGTTGCCTGTTTCAGAGCCAATTGAAGAGTGCGAGACCCGTTGTGGGCGGGGATTCTGGAGCTCTTTCATAAGTCGATCAACCCAGTCAGACCACATTTTTCCATAGTAAGCCCCCTTCCCGATATCATTTTTTTCCCATTTTATCCAGAAGCTATCAGGTTGACCTATCACTTGCGCATCGCAACCTTGATTCTTATGCCTACCCGTGTAATTATTCTGAAAAGCAGCCATTTTCCTGAGATAATGCACATTTTATATTGACATACCCATAAGAATATGATAGCTGTATTTCATACATAGGAGTTGCCATGAATACTAGAGAATGGGCTAAGCTTCAAGAGTCGCTCCTTAAATCACAGCTTAAGGTTATAAGAGAGTTCCTTAGGAAAGGCGAAGAGCCAAAATTCAAGCCACGGAAAAAACGTAAATCCCAGATGAATGTAACTTACGACATACTCCTTTCCGCTAAAAAGCCCCTACACGTTACAGATATCATTGCACGCGCAAAGCAGGATTTCAGTCTAACTCTTGAGCGCGAAAGCGTTGTTTCAGCCATTACCAAAAAAATTAAGAGCGGTCGAATGTTTAAGCGAGTTGCACCCAATACATTCGATATTTTGGACGGTCCAAAAGAGAACTCCTCATGATCCTTTATTTTGAAAGGACCACGGATTGAGAAACCTGGCGCCATTTGCCGTTGGCAATGTCGTCAAGAAGCTCAATCGTATTCGCGTTACAGTCCAAGACAAACATTATCGCCCTTTTCCAAAGCCGGATTTTTTTGGCTATCAAGGTACACCTATAACCCTCGATATATCAAATCCATCCGACGCGAATTGCCGGAGGTCTTTCCAGGTTTGTCACTTCCCTGATCGATTTTTCTTTTGTAAGGGCCATTGTCGCTCATAAATATTCTTTAAGAGGCCTTGCCTATGATCCTGTCAGCATCTTTCTGTTGGAACTTTTTCGATACCTCGAAAAATTTTCCCATATGAAGGACTTTGTCAACACGCTTCATGATCAGGAAAAGGGAAAGCATTATCGTCTATATGCCGGCATTAACCGAAACCATATTCCATGTGAAGGGACATTCACCCATTTTAAAGACAGGCTGGGAGAGAAACTCTATAACGAGATATTCCATGTTCTAGTGGAAATCGTTGAACTCCTGGGGATGATCTCATACAAAATTCTTACCACCGACGGGACGCTTTTTCACACCAATGCCAGGTACAAGGGGTGCACATATTTCTGTAACGACTGTAATTTCATCGAATTTAAGGGCGTTATTAAAAATGTGCGTCAAAGAGTTCTTTTTCGGCTAAAAAACCCTGAAAAAATTATTCCGGGAAAAGAAATCCGCATCAAACTGCCCTGTCCATCTCAAAAATTCCCTCAGGATAAACCGCGGCCCAAAATTGAGGTTTTGAGCCTCTTCTTGAAAGAGGCAGACCCAGAAAAGCCCAGCGTATTCAATGGCATTTTTGAACTTGAAAAGGAATTGCATGAAGCACATCTGGATCTCATGGTCAAAAGGGGCGTCATTACCGGTGCTGTAATGGGAGAAAGTATTTCAAACGATTCTTTCTTTTTCAGATGTCCCAAATTACCTGCTGACATGGAAGCCCGAATAGGGGTTCGCCGAGATCCCCAGAACCCAAACCGAAAACAGAAGATTTTTGGATTCAATGCGGTGATCGATACCTCCGTCGAAATGGATCTCGGGTTGGAATTGCCCGTGGCCTGCAGCACTCTTGCGGGGAATGCCCATGAAGGGAAACATTACATTATCAACAGAGAACAGATCCTTGAACATCACGGCAAAACCTCAAAGATAGACCTTGCTGACGCAAAATATGACGAACATGATAATTTTGCTTTTTCCAGATCACATCGTGCAATCCCTGTCATTGATTATAATCCTCGAAGTGAAAATATCTCCGCCGCTGCATTAAAGGAAAGAGGCTATGATCGCAATGGCTGGCCATACGCGCCTTGCGGGGTTTTGACCCGTCCCAATGGATTTGATTTCAATTGTCAAAGAGCGGCTTTCTCCTGTCGAAGGCAGTGTGTGGATTCAAAAAATCCTGAAATCCGTAAATATATCAATCAGTGTCCTCACTGGATCAATTATCATGCTTCACGAAGCATATGTCCATTCATGAATTTCCCAGGCTCATTACGAAGTCATTCGGGGTACCGACCGCCATCACAAGCTCAAAGCCCTTCGATCAGCGGCTGAGCGAACCAATGCCACAGCCAAGGAGGATTTTTCCATTCTTTCCAAACCAAAAATAAGGGGCTTGCAACACGCGGGAATCCTATCACAAATGGCTGTTATCGTTGTGCTGCTCAAAAGGGTTGCCTGTTTCATTGTCAAGGTCACTCTGTCGTTACGGAAAAAACTTCAGGATAACAAATCTCCACCAAAATTCTTTGTCCCTGGGCCATCGGTACCAAAATTCATTCTCAACCTTGTTCAGAGGGAGTAGGCAGTTCCGATAAAATCACCGCCCTGAAAAAACGTCCAAATCGGACAAGGGCTTCTGTTTTCCAAATCCTTCGCCGAGCCAAATCTGCTCAAATTCCCTATCGTAAACCTTCTTATTTTCATCAAATTCGACCTATTTCATAGCGAAATTTGCCACCCGGCCCCTCGGCCGCCAAAAATTTTCCTCGCTTCGTCGCTCTCTTCAATTGGCTCCTTTATCGAGTCCGCGTATGCCCTGCTTCCGACCCCAGTTAAATAAGAACCCCGGACTTAACAGGGCAGGCCGCGATGGTTTCAGTCCACTTAGCATCACGGCCCTTTTCTCCTGGTGCAAAGTTTTATCCACCCAGGCAGCATGGCTTCTCGGTTCTCTGTACTCTGCACTGGTGGCTGCCGGACGAGTGTCTACGAGTGTCTGGGCTTTGAGACTGTTCAGCTGGCTTCTTTGAGGTCGTTCATAAGTTTCTGGATTTCGGAACGGGTTCTTTCCAGTTCGACGCGCTTTAATTCGATCAGTTTGTTCAACAAGCTGATTTTCTGCTTCTGCCCTTTCTCCGTCACAGGGTATTCAAAGCAGGTCTGGGGGCCGGGTCTTTCATCATCAACGATTTTCTTCACCATGCCCTCTTGTATCAAGTAGTTGAGACAAAGGTTTACATTTCCCAGGCTCCAACCGGTTTGGAACTGTCCGTGATTAACAAGAACAATATTCTTGAATTGACGGCTAATCTTCAAATCTGTGAATTTCAAAATTGTTCAAGTTATTTTCGGACAGCTTCTTTTTCGTGAAAGAGCGCGTTGGCCCAAACGGGGTCCCTGGGAAAGGGTTTTTAAAATCCGGTATTGAAGGTCATCGTTATCGGATATTGGCTTTTCCATTACACACAGCTCCGCCCCCTGGGTTACACAGAAAAAAGGCTCCACATCATTATTTTTCTTTCAAGACCATTGCAGAACCCCATTTTTTGCCCAATCTCATCTAATGCCCGGCAAAATCTTTTTTTGCCCTTGTTTCACCGGAGGCACAGTTAAATTTCAATCCTCGGAAGATTCAATACATTCCTGCGCGGAATGAGTAGGGCACTTCGTCTGGAAGGTTGAAATTTTCACCTTTCTTGATCTTGAACAAAATGGAACATCCTTCAAAGGTCTCCTACATCAAAAACGACTGATGTGTTTGGCACCTGACCCATAGAGAATACATCACGGCAAGTCAATGAGGGTTTATTGGGGGTAGTCGGGTAGAAGGGGGAAATTTCTCTCCCCCAACCCCCACAGATCCGGACGTGCGCGATTAACGCATCCGGCTCTTCATGACAGGGTCTCGCTACGTGATCAAGAGCGTGCAAGTTTCGGTGCTGGAAACGGATACATTTTACGAAGACGGGTAAAACGTTCCCAAGTCATTCGTGACCGCTGAGAACGACGGTTCAACCATTTCCGCCAAATGCTACGGACTTCATGGTAAAACCGACTGACCGCCGAGGAATTACCGCGAATGTAGTAGTACTGGGCATGTCCTCGTAACTTAAGAGACAATAAACGGTGCTGCTCGGATACCGGCCAATGCCGATGCGTCCGGCACCACTGCCCAATACGTTTCAGCGCCCGCGAAAATCGATCTTTGGCCGTCTTCTGCTTCACCACCCAGTTCCCTTTACGGGATCTGGCCCAGTAATGGGTAAATCCCAAAAAATCAAAAGAGCCAAACCCCCTGTTACCGGGACCTGGCCGGGTAAACCTGATCAGCCCCGTCTTTTCAGGGTGAAGGGTCAAACCAAATCGGCCAAACCTCTTGGGTAGGACTTCCATCACTCTGTCCGCATCCACCTTGCTGCAGAATACCATCACAGCATCATCAGCGTACCTTTTCAGATACGCTTCCTCATGGAGACGCGGCCTTACCTCCTGAACGAACCATTTATCCAACACCTCATGAAGATAGATGTTCATCAAAATTGGCGAAACGACCCCTCCTTGAGGGGTTCCGGTCTCAGATGGCTTATGGTTCCCGCTTCCAGTACACCCGCCTTCAGCATTTATCATGGCCTTTCGTATCACGCCGTCACGTACCGTTTGT
>ADZZ01000091.1 GCA_000179315.1 delta proteobacterium NaphS2 | reverse complement strand
GACCTTCACGAACCTTGCGGTTCGCTTGGAGACTGTAACCCAAATCGGCCAACAGTTCCGATACCTTTTGCCGACCGATTTTGTGCCCCATAACCTGCAAAGCTCTCGACAGCTGCCTCGTGCTTTTGCATGTCCAGCGCAGTGGCGATTCGGGATCGCCTCGGGTGGTTGGTTCAACCATCCCTTCCAAGTCACGAAGGATGATCGGGTTGACCTTGGTAATAGGTTTTCGACCACCCCCTCTGGCCCGTGTTCGATTGGTAGCAGGCTTTGCAGCATTTGACGGTTCAATTTCTTTGAGGCCCTGATAAATAGTTGTTCTTGAAAGGCCTGTAGCCTTGGAAACAGCTGATATATACACTTTAAGAAAAAGATTTTGGGTTGGCAATGCCGAACGCCCTTAAAAATATGGGTTTTCCAACGAGATCTACCCCAAAAACATTATCTTGAACAGTATACCACCACGACCAAGAGATTTTGCCTCTGCGGCAGCCCACAGGCGACGGCCTTTTTCATCAAGAATTGGAAGGAGCGTATTAAACTTTTCATTCACTATCGGTTCGATTTTATTTTCCATAAATTACCGATAGCATAATGACGCTATTTGTTCAAGTTATTTATGGACAGATTCTAAGGGAGGTCCCGATGAAAAAAATATCAGAATCAGCCTCAATAACCGTACCCGCAAAAAGTGTCATAAAATGCTCGATCAAGCCCAAAAAGTTGGGAATCTGTCCATGTGCAAAAAGATACTGGCTATCCTGGCAGTATCCGATGGGACCCCATATTCAGTAATAGCGGTAACCTTGAAAGTAAGCAAAGAAGCCATTCGTTTGTGGGTGAATACCCTTCTGTTTAAAGGCGTAGAAAGCCTGAGATCAAAGAAACCGTCTGGACGGCCATCAAAATTGACCAAGACACAAAAAAAGGAACTGGAGTCACTCATTATTGAAGGACCCACAAAAGCTGGGTTTCCTGGCGCATGCTGGCGCAGTCCCATGATACAGACACTGATTTACGAGAAATTCGGCGTGCAATATAATGTCTTCTACATTTCCCAACTTCTCAAAAACATGGATTTTTCGTACCAAAAAGCAAAATTTGTATCAGATCATAAAGATCCTGAAAAACGCAAGGAGTGGCG
>ADZZ01000092.1 GCA_000179315.1 delta proteobacterium NaphS2 | reverse complement strand
GGGGATGGCTATGTATAAAAAGGTCTATGGGCTGACCCACTACCCTTTTGAAAAAGATCTGGAACCGGACAAACTGTTTGGTTCAAAAGCTGCTGATGAGCTTGAAGCCCGGCTCCATTATCTGTTGAAGCTGCGCGGTATCGGGCTTGTCACCGGAGAAGTGGGCAGCGGGAAAACCAGTATCTGCCGAAAGATGGCCGCTTCTCTGAATACGGGTCTGTACCGGGTGTTTTACGTTCCTCTGACCACCGGCAATGTAACGGATATCTACAAATCCATTGCCTGGGAAATGGGGCTAACCACGGAACGGAGCCTGGCAGCCCTTTATCGTTCCATCCATATGGAGGTCAACCGACTCTGTCTGGAATCCAAAATCAGGCCAGTGCTGATTATTGATGAAGCGCAATACTTGAGAAACGAGGTCCTCGAAAACCTCAGGCTGTTGACAAACTATGAGATGGACTCACAAAATCGTCTCTGCATGATATTTGTTGGCCAGGCCGAGTTGAGGCGACGGCTTTCACTGTCCGTCCATGAGCCTTTGGCTCAAAGGCTTGTGGTGCGTTATCACATATCCGGTCTTGCAAAAGAGGAGTTGCTCCCTTATCTGAAACACCGGCTTGAGTTGGCCGGAACCCAGATGGATCTTTTTGAACAGCCGGCTCTTGAAGCGCTTTTTCAGGCGACAAACGGTCTGCCACGCAAAATCAATCTGCTGGCACACCTCTCATTGAATGTGGCGGCACTGCAGAATGCCCAGCTTGTATCGGCTGAACATATTCTTACCGCAGTGGAGGAAACGGGATAGTGCTAAACCTGCATGATCAGATTCGGTGAAACAGAGGCGAGCTCTGCTGAGGAGCAACTCGCCAAGGGATAGCCGGATAGGCGACGACGAAATATCGTCATCG
>ADZZ01000093.1 GCA_000179315.1 delta proteobacterium NaphS2 | reverse complement strand
TCACTATTTCCAAATTATCGCCTCTAGCAATTCCGAATTAAACGATCACTGTTTCCACAGGGATGTGGATTATTATACGGGAAATATCCTCTTTGTCAAGTTTTTTTCAGCGGTTTGAGAAAAATTTTGGGGTTGTTTCTTATTGTAATAAGTTTTGTATCGGGAATTAAAGAAAAACTCAAGAGAAAAAAGCAAACGCCCTTATTTACTTCCCGAAAAAGCCATTAGCATGACCCATTCGGCATGTCAAGGTATTTGTGGTTGGCTTGTGGGGATTTCTTTTCTTAATTTTAGCCTGTTCAGGAACAGCGTGCTGAATTTATTGAAAAGATTTTGGCGCAACGATGATAGTAGGTTCAGTTGACTTGCATAAACACTGATGGGCTCTTTTTCCGGCGCAACACCGAGGAAATGTCCACCAGAAGATTGACACAGAGTGGTATGATATAAGGTGTTCTTCGCTCAACATTCAGATGTCGTTTCCCGCAACCGTTCTCAGTTCGTTAAATTTCCCACCGGCAACCGGTTTAATTCAAAAAAGATCACTGTCGCCCCAGGTAAAATAAACTGAGTGATTGAGTCTTTCCGTTACTTTATTGCGGTCCATGATTGGATTGTTAAAGCTGCGATAACAGAGGGTCAGGCCATCCGGCTCCGGCCGGGGCGCAAACCCGAGAGACAATAGATGTTCCCGCCACCACTTGGGATTTTCGGAAAACCAGGCAGTTATGGTTTTCCTGCCCTGAAACTCCCGTGTGGCAACATGATGAAGAAGATGCGCAATGCCTTTGAGGGCTTGACGATCGAATAGAGCGTCTCCCCAGAGGATCTGATCCTCCTTCACGGAAAAGACACTCCAGCCCATCAGACGCTCCTTTTTTCGGAGAGCGAACAACCGATGGCCCCTGTCCGGACACGCAAGATACCGCCATCTAAGATAGGCGGCATCCCGGGCCGCCAGAAATGAATAGTCCTTGCACACCTGATCAAAAAAAACATCCCACTCCTCATCCACTGAACACACTTCCAACACCTTGTATTTTGAAAATAGCCTTGAAAAAGGCCCTGGGCTTTTGATGGGTCCGACAGAAAGATTCAGCTCCCAGCGGGTAACCGTTTCCCCGAAATGATACCCCAGGTAGCGCCCTCCCAGTTTCTTAATGGTGGCCGTATTGAAACCGAATCCAAAGGGTACAACCCCATCCAAAAAAGCGGCGCAGAAATAGTCGGTGGTCCGAGCCAAAAGTCCGGTTTTACCCAGTCCGATTCTTCGAACACTGGGATGGGTGAAAGTGTCCCCGGAATGGAAGGACATGAAGCGTATTGGTTGATGGGGACTTTCCAGACTTGAAATGAAGGGAACGGGATACCCGGCATATTGAGAAACCAGCGTACCTTCACGTGAGAAACAGAGACTGATCCTCTCCGATCCAAAGGGGTTTCCTCGAAATTTCCATTGCCAGTGTTCCATGGTGCGACAGGTCCCAAACACCTGGTTAAACATGGCCAGGATTTTTTGTTCATCGCCCGGCATATAGGATCGAATCCAAAAGTTGTCTTTTCTCGCAACAAAAAACCCATGTTTCAGGGTGCATTTTTCAGAATCAATATCAACATCACTGGCCTCAAAACGGTCTAAAATCCGAAACCCGCTCTCAGATAACAGCATGGTTAGTTTTCTGAAAAGGTAGGACGGATTCATGGCGTAAACCGAGCTCTTTTCAGTCAAGGCATCGCACAATATGATACGACCGCTGCCGTTCAGAAACCGTCGGGATTCCGTCAAAAGGTGTCTCAAACGGAATACATATTCGGCCAATTGGTAAAATATAATTCCATCAAAAACCGATCCTTCCGGAAAATCAGCCGTTACCCGCGAAAAGGTTGCTGTGGTTATACCGAAGCCTGATTCCTGCAATCTCCGGCAATTTCTATAATCCTCCGGTCCGACCCAGAGAATTTTAGCGGGCGGTTCGGGCAACGCGGAAATAAATGCGTCGAACAAAATAATAGCTCCCTAAAGGATTTTTTCAAAGGTGGTCACAGGTGTTAACCGGGGTCTAAAGGAGGTCGCCCGGCCAACCCTGAAGAAATAGCGCCCTGGCGAGAGAAGTTTCCAGCATTCCTCAGGAAATTCAATCCAGGGGCCTGCGCCGAAAAAACCCGCGGCTGGAATAAAACTGGGATCGGGACTCAGTTCAAGGAGCCATTCGTTTTGCAGGCTGCGAGGAAGAGGCCTTTGTTTTAGTAGATCGTCCCGCATGCATTTCGTTTTCATCATGGTGTTTTTAAAATTCCTTTTGGCTTTCAGAAGAGCTACAATCCGTTTAAGATGGGATTTCCAGGGCTTATGGTATTTTTTTATGAACAGTTGATGGGATCGGGTCATGAAGGTTCGTTTTTTTGTCAGATTCTCTTTCCCGCACTGGTCATAATGGTGGATGGCTTCGGCCCGGGGATCCATAAGCAGTGAAAATCCGGCCCTTTTCAATCGCACAAAAAGATCCGCATCCTCAAAGTAGAGAAAAAAGCGAGGATCAAAAAGCCCTCCTGCCGTATTGATGGCAGTGGATTTTAGTAGGACGGCCCCCCCTGAAAGATTTTGCACGGGAAAAGTCTCCTCGGTTTTCCAGAACCGAATAGAATATCGCCGCCAGAAAAAGTCAACGGCTCTAGAAAACATCGCGATCGGTCCGAAATCATGAAGAACAAACTCAAACTCAAAAAAGGCGGGCGGCAGTGACGGGGGCAGTTGAAACCGACGCTCGCTGTCCCAGAAAATGCGAGGGGAAACCGCACCAATGGTATTTTTAGAAAAGAGGGTTTCCTGTAAATGCGGCAGGGCTCCCGGTAACAAGCGCCCATCAGGATTCAGCAGCAATACCGCGTCTGTAGGAAACGCTTCAAATGCCAGATTGCAGGCGCGTCCGAACCCGATATTTTTGGAACACGAAACGACGGTCACCTCAGAGGGCAAATGTCGTCGCAGCTTTTCTGATTCCCTGTCATTCACGCTGTTGTCCACCACGACCACGTGAAGAGAGCCAAGGACACAGGCGGTCAAAACCGAATTAACAGCCTGCAGGCTCAGAGAGGCACTGTGGTAATTAACTATAATCGCAAGGGTTTGCACGGATCTGGCAACTGAAAGAGAAAGACTTTTAGAGGTCTCTCACAATACATCGGCAAAAGCATGTTTGGAACGATTGAAAAAAAGAGCACCGCCCAAGAACGAAAGAATTGCCAGGCCCGTGACACAACCCAGCAAAGTCAACGAGAGAACGTGAAACAACAACACCTGGTGGTAGAGATCTATGAAAGGATACATGGGGTTGAGTTTAAGCACCCATCGCAGTTTCCCAGGCACCATGCTCAACGGATAGACAATGGGTGTCAAAAAAAACCACAATGAGATGATTGTTCCCATGATCTGCCGCAAGTCCCTGACAAATACGCTCAGACTGGCAACCAGAGTGACAAGGCCCAAGGTGAAAACCATGTGCGGTACAACCACCACGGGCAGCCATAGCCAGGCCGGGTGTGCATACCCCATGAATGCCAGATAGGCAAGATACATGGCAAAGCCCAGACCATTGAGGCAGAAGGGAACGATGACCCCCGAGGTGGGCAGAATCTCCAACGGAAAAGCTATCTTGGAAATTAAATTGGCCTGTCCGAGAAAGACATCTGCCGCACTCCCTAAAGCCTCTGAAAACGCAATCCAGGGAAGCATGCCCGCCAGAAAATAGACAGCAAAACTTTCGGTGCCTGTTTCCATGGGTCTCATTCGGATTTTTAATATCAGACTGAACACAAAAATATAGATGAGCAGGTTGGCCAGGGGTGTCAGCAGGCTCCACAGGAATCCCCCCATGGATCCGGCGAAACGTCCTTTGATTTCATTTCGCACGAACCCCCAAAATAGGGTACGATGATGGACCGGAATTTCAATCCAGCGTTTGAGGATCTGAAAAATATTCATTTTTGAAATTGCGATATCCGGATAGGCAAACGGTTTTTATGGGATTTTTAAAGACGCGTTGGTTCCCGTATGTTCTCATTCTTGGGGATAAAATTGTTTCATCACGCCCTGGACTTTTTGTTTGAATTCATTGGTCACCGCCTCAACATCATCCATATTCGCCACAACCCGGGGGGTTATCAGGACAATCAGCTCGATCTTTTCGGTCTCTTTATTCCAGCTGCCGGTAAGATATTTAACAACCGGAACATCCACCAGGCAGGGCAATCCGCGGGTTTCTTCGTTTTCCCGGTCTCGAATCAATCCGCCAATGGCAATGGTCTGTCCATGCCCTACCGTGAGGGTGGTTTTGACCACCCGCTTTGAAAAGGTCGGGTACTCATTGCCGGCCACTGGCTGATTCCCCTCGTAATTGCTGACCTCCTCATCCACATCCATGGTTACCAAACCCCTTTCATTGATGTGTGGTGTTACTGAAAGAATCACGCCCGTGTCCCTGTATTCGATGGTGGTTTCACTGATGGTGGTGCCGCTTGAAACATTTGTGGTGCCACTTGCCAGGGGAATTTCCCGGGATACGTCAATTTTGGCTTCCTGGTTGTCGGATGCCAGTACATGGGGGGATGAAATGACATTGAGCTTTCCTTTTGTGGCCAGGGCGGTCAATTCAGCATACCATTTATTCGTTACACCGACGGAATATTGAAGCCCCCCGCTTCCCAAGGTGGCCATAAAGGCGGCATTGCCGACGGCAGCGCCATGACCCAGGGCGTATTCAACACCGAATTGAGTGGAAGAGTCCAGCGTGACTTCGGCGATGGTTGCCTGAATCAGCACCTGACGCGGCATGATATCAATCTTCTTGAGCATTTCTTCAATGATCTTGTAATCGGAAGGGGTTGCCTCAATTATCAGTGCGTTTCGAATTTCGTCGGGCGTAATGGTCACTTCACCCATCAAGGTGGTGGATCCTTCTCCCGAAGCGGCAGCGCCCTTTTCGCCGGCAGCGCGCTTTTTGGTGGGTTCACCCGCTTTTGCGGCTTCTTTTTCAGCCTTCTTTTCCGCTACCTTTGCTTTTGAAAACGGGTTTCCTTGAACCTGTGTCGATGCTTCTCCACCGGCTCCCGTACTCTCCATTTTTTTGGTTTCTTTGCCGGTTAATACATTATTCAGCAAGGTCGCCAATTCATTGGCGCCACCGTTTTTAACAAAATAGATGAAGATTCTGGAAGCGACCGTTTCATCCACTACATCGATTTGATGTACCAGTTCTTCAATGCGGTCGAAAACCTCCGGGTTTGTGCTGACCGCCAAAACCGTATTCAATCGTTCCAGGGCAATGAATTTCACGATTTCACCGGTATTACCCGCATAGGCGGCCGTAAACTCTTTTACAATGTCCACGACTTCCTGGGCATCAAGGTACTCTAAGGGAAAAAAGCGGTAATACACCCGGTCCAGCAAATTCACATCAAAGGCGCCTACAAGTTGCAGGATTTTTAAAATATTGGCGCCCTTGTCCACTATCAACAGCGTATTGGTGGGCACACTGGCCACAAGGGTGCCGCCCGATGAGAGGAAGGGGGTTACCAGTTTGGTCATTTCCTGGGTGGAAATATACTTCAGCGGAATGATCTGAATGATGACCCGGTTCATGGGTGGAACATTTTTCTGGCCCAGCGTATAAATGGGGTCCATGGGCATTCTGGGCGCATCTTTCAAGGGGACTATTTTATAGAGGCTCCCTTGCTTCATCGCCGTTAACCCGTTTACCCCCAGAATCTCTGAAAACACCGGGAACAGGTCTGTTTTTCTAAGCTTCCGGGTGGTATGGATGGTCACTTTGCCTTGAATGCCGGGGTCAACGATATAATTGATTTCGAGAAGCTCAGCCATGGTTTTGATGACTTCATAGAGGTCTGCGTCATCAAAATTAAAAATAATCTGCCCTTCTTCGGAGGATGTCTTGTCTGCTGAAGATGACGGCCGGTACCTCTTTATAGTGCCGACGCCATACGTGCGGCGCTTATAAATTCCGGTTCGCGATTTATCGGCTGCCGCTTTTTTCGCAGCATCCGCGGCCATGATTTTCGTTTCACTTCGGTCAGTGGAAGGTGGACTGTCACTTTTCTTGAGAGCATCTTGTTGGGTGTTGGTCGCTGAAACATCTCCTTGTTCCGGCAGGATTCCTTTGCGGGTTTTGTCTGTCACGCTATCAGGGGAAAGTGGGGGTTTTGAATCCTGACCGGCACAGCCGTGGCAGAAAAAAACCGCAAAAAAAAGTAAGGCTGAAAACAAGATCGTTTCAGAAGAAATTCTTTGCATTATTATTCCCTTGTCGGAGTTAACAAATTCGCATTATTCTTTATTGCAGGACGCTGTCTGGCTGCGGGGCCGCTTTCTGATGTTGGGGACTGAGGGAGCGCTGTTGATCTTTTTCCCGTAAGAGACGGCTTTTTGTTAACAGGGTTTGGTGCCTGCCCCACTTTTGATTCCGTGCCGCCCACGACGGTGGGACCACCCTTTGCTTTTATTGGTGCATGGGGCTTCAGGTTTTCTCTATCGTATAAAAGCAGATCATAATCGTGACCTTTCACTTCCAGACGAATTTTGTCGCTTTCAATTTTTGTCACTTTGAAGTCGCCTATCATATCGCCCGACTTGACCCATTTGGTTTCCCCTACGGTCACTTTTTTTGAGTTGAGCCGTCGTCCCCTTTGCACGAGCGGCTGCGGCTCGTAGGAGACATAGGACACAAGGGCTTCGGCGGAATCCTCCGTAATGACCAACCCATAAAGAACCATCTTATCCAACACCCTATCCAGACTTTTTTGCTCGATGGCGTATTGCTTTTCCTGCGCTTTCGTCGGTTCTTTGTCTTCGGGCAGAACTTCCTTTCTTTCCGGGGAAAAAAGATTCTGGTCTATCAATACAGCGTAATCTTTCTCTTGGGGCAGCGGTTGCTTATCCAACTTGAACTCGGGCGGCTGAACACTCTGGGACACTTCTTTTGGTCTCAGGTTTGTATGCATATCCACTGTTTCCCGGGACCAAACGCAATAGGCTCTGAAACCTAAAAAGGCCACAAAAAAAGCCAAGACAATATTGATCAACCAAATCCTCGAAATCATTCAGGTGACCTTTCCATTTTCCTAGCTTCAGGTTTTCTTCAGAAAGCCGTAAACGGTCATATCAGCGCGGATGGTATCTACCGAACTTCTACGACTTCGCAGAACCCTAAGCCCCACTTTTTTAACTGTCAAGCATTTTGGTGAGATCATGATTCCGTACAAAAAGTCTTTCAAATTCCGGATAGTGCCGTCGATGTTCAATTGAACCGGAATATTCAGGTAATACCGGTTTCCCACCTCTTCAGGCTTGAGCACTCGAACCGTTTTGATTTCCACTTGACTTTTTTGAGCTATTTCCTGCAACACTTTCTGGATGTCCGCCGCAGCAATGGCCGGCGTTTCACCGGCAAAAAGTCCGGATTCCCTTTTTTTAAGCGTTTTCTTTAATGACTCGACCTGTTTTTCCAGGTCGCCTTTTGCCTCAAGGACCTGTTGGTACTTTGCGATCTGCCTTTGTTTCAACAGAATGTCTTCATCAGTTCCGCTCAACCCCTGGCCCACCTCCTGGATGGAGGGCCACAATCTGTAGGCAAGACCTGCCAGCAGAAGCAAACTCCCTGCTATGAGCAAATACTTTCTGTTCTTTTCTATTTTCAACCCAAACACGTGAAGATCTCTTTTAATTTACCATATTGATAGTGATGCTTCTCTTTTTATCAGTGAAGGCTGAGTCCGATTCGAAAACGTTCTTTTCCATCCCGGGATTTGGTAATGGTTGAAAGAAAGGCCACGTTCTTGAAAGCGGGAGAATCTTCCAGAAGAGGAATTAATTCTGAAGCCGACGCTGCTTCACCGGCAATATTGATCCCTTTTTCCGAAAAATCAAATTGATTCACCCAAGCATCCTCCGGAATCCTGATGGATAATTCCTTTAGCACATCCAACACTTCGGCACTGCCTCGCTGTAATGTGCCTAAATAAAGGATACGGTCACTGAGATTTTCTTTGTGGGCCCTGATTTTTTCGATTTCCTTTATTTGAGTGTCTAACTGACTAATTTCTGTTTCCAGTCGATCAAGGGCCCATTGATGTCTTAATAGGCTTCCACCGCCCCATGCAATGGCTGTGAGCAGTGTCAGACCCACCAAAAAAAACATGGTATACTTAGCAATCATACTGGGCTTTTTTCGAAACTGGAGCGGTAACAGATTGATGTTCATGCCGGTTTTTCTAAGCCCCTTTAACGCAAGACCATAGGCGGGAATGATATCGGCAGACGGAATTTTGGTTTTCGAAAAATCCGCCGGGAGAACATCCAGGTGGCTTGTCTCGCTAAGCGGGGTCAGCAAGGATAAAATTTCGTGGGTGGTACAGAAGATGGTTTTTAAAGGAGTATCCATCTCACTACGTGTCTGCCGTATTCTATCCATTTCATTGAGCAGTGTTTCGGCAAGATGGTCTTCGCCGGTCTTCACTGTAAATATCCTTGAATAGACAAGCGCTCCATCCCGGATCAGTCCGAGTTCAGTACTTTCTTCATAGGGATGGACAAAGGCGAAAGGTGCCGGGTTATGCCTGCCTGCCTGGTATAAAAAATATCCTGCGAGGGCTGTTGAACTGAGTTCAATTCCGGAGACGCCCGTCTTCAAATAACCTGCAATCTCCAAATAAGGATCAAGGGTTTCCTTCTTTACGACCACGATAAGTACGCTCAGCTGTTCGGATTCTTTATCTTCAGAAATGATCTGGAAATCGAAATACAGGTCTTCAGTGGAGAGAGGAATGAACTTCTCCATCTCATAACCCAGCGTTTCCCTTAAGTTCTCTTTGACCGCCAACGGGAAGTTTACATATCGAATGATGGCCAGATTGCGGGGAATTGCCATGAAAACAGCTTCCGGTGAAATACGATTATCCCGCAGAAAGCTGTCAATAAGGTGGTTAATGGCACCCCATTTTTTCTCACCCGCTTCTTCTGGTGGAAGAGGATAGGCCCCTTGCGCCACCAGCTGCACACCTCCCCTTGACCCCTTAAGACAGGCTAAACCAAGGATCCGGTCCTGGATGTCAATGCCGAGACTGGTCTGAAAAAGCATCAAATGCTCCCTGATAGTTCTTTAAGGTGTTGCTGCAATGGTTTCCATATTGGGCACCCGATCATTCCATTGCGCCACGCGATACCGCGATTTTAAAGTGGGATTGATCTCCACCACCGCCGAAACACCTTGTCGTGTTGCGCTTCCTTTAATGAAGCCCACCGACGAAATTTGATAATACGGACTGGCTTCCAGCGTGATATAGGGTGATATGGCGCCATAGACATTCGCACCCAACAGTATGGAAACTTCGCCCAGGGATTTGAAATCAGCCTCTTTCCTGAAATCTACCACCGCCTGTACCAATTCCTCGGTCATTTGCGGCAAAGAGAGCAGCATTTCCCTGGAGGCGGCATTAACGCAGATTTTTGATCCTTTCACTGTTGTCGCCCTACGATTGATTCTTCCTCGCTTGGAGCCACGATCCTGAAAAACGGTCACCATTTGCTTCAGGCCCCCATAAAAAATTTCGGGTGTGATGCCCCGGACCATCAGCAACTCTTCCACGGTGTCAAAATCGCTATTCTTGCATTCATAAGGGGCTGGGAGCGATTGATAATAATCATTTTCCGCGCCGTTCATGCGGTGCAAATCATTTTCATCTCGCCAGTCCATGATAGAATCCACAATGACGCTCTTTTCCTGTTCTTCAAGATCGAAATTATTTAACATCATTTCAAGCTGTGATTCGTCTGCTGTATTAAGGTTTATCTTCCCCGCTTCATTTTCGATCCGGACCCGGAATTGCCCCTCTGAAAAAGGGACGGGAGGAATCGTCGTGTTCATTCGCCATCGTCGTGAAGTTTCATCAACCGCTTCATCTTCCTCTTCGAGTATTTTTCCCCTTTCAGGGGTTGATTCATTTCGTACCAATTCTATAATCGCACGGTTCAGGCCCGCCAGGGCTATAAAATAGGCTTCCGTTTCCTCTTTGAAATTGCGGACCATGTCGACTTCAGTGCGCATGGCGAAGCAAAATTCGGTGGCCATGGCCGAAAGCAGGATCAGCACCCACAACACCATCAGGAGGGCTATTCCTTTTTCTTTGCGCACCATTTCTTTTACCCTTCTTGTTGGCACCGTACCGGAATGATCAGACGAACGGGTGCCGTTTCTTCATCCTGCTTCAGCACGATCTTCACCGCAAGCGGCATACCTTCCGTTTCGGAAGGGTCCCAGGCGTTCTGCCAGATGACATCGTCTTTGTCGCCTTTCAGGTATTCAAACCGAAGATTGTCAATCCCTGAAATCAAGGTAAAAGTCTCTTCATCCCTCTGACTTTCAATATCGTCATCTTTTAGGAATCCTGCGTCTTTTTCGAAAATACTGAGCTGCATTTTTCCTTCCTTAGCGACGTCTTCTATTTCGTATGTTACAAAAACAACGCCCGTCATTGCGCCAGGCACAATCGGCATTCGGGAAACAAATTCCATTTTTTTTTCAGACCCCCTGAAGTAAAAAGCAGCATCTCCCAATTTTGTTTCGTGGACACAGGCGCTCGCAATCTGCTGAGACAATAGGCCCAAAACAGCGCGTTGTCGCTGATAAACGTCAATGTCCTTTTCACCTTTTTCCCACGCCCGCGTACCGATTCTGAGGGCACCAAAAATAATTAACAGTACGACGCCGAGAATGGAAAGAGAGATGATCAGTTCCAGAAGGGTGAAACCGGATGCACCATGAATTAAGGGTTGTCTTTTCAAAAACGCTTACGCTCCCTCCTTAAGCGTCTTTATCGCATTATCGGCAGATTGTTCTTTTCCGACAACTTTAAGGGTCTCAATGGTAAAAGATTTATCCCTTTCTCCCTCACGCCAGGTAACCCGGACATAAATCTTCATCAGGTCAACGGGCAACTCTTCTTCATCGTCTTCAGGAACAATGCGTGTGACAGCGCTTTGCCATCTGTAAGCACCTTCCAATTCGCCCGCGCTTTCCCCTTCCAAAAGCTCAGGGAGAATGAGTGTTTCGGCCATTTTTTCCCTGGCATAGAATACGCCCCGCGCATATTTTTCGGATAATTGTCTCGATTTGAGACCACCCGAAAATAGCTGGAAAATCACAACAAGAGAGATGGCCAGAATGGATATGGCCACCAAAATTTCAACCAGCGCAAAACCGCTCGCGGCTTTGGATAGGGGTTTTTCACTGTGGCGGCCCTTTGTCAAGAGAGCACCACACGCACGATTCCGGTAACAAAATCTATTTTTATTTTGGATCCGCGCTTGCGACTGTTTTCAAGGAGTATCGTCCCTCCGCTGCTGCATCCGTTGGGCATGAAAACAACAGCAAAAAACCTTGAATCGGATTCGGAACCGTCATAGGCCAGTGCGTTCTTAAATCTCACGTCTTCAGGCAGATTAAAGCGCTTTACACCATCCCTTATTGTTTCCAGGGAAAGGCCGTCGGTTTGATCCCCGGTTTCGGAGGACTTCACATCGGGTGTAACCGTTAATCGGTTTCGATTGAGGTCCAAAAGGGCCACATAGGGAACACTTTCCGCTATGGCCCGGCTCCTGGCATATCTTAAAGAGGCCGCCACTTTTTTTGATGCGGTTTTTAGGGCCACATTGCTGAGGCTGCCGGCAACATTGACCGCGACAAATGCGGAAAAGACACTGATGATGACCAAAACCACCAGTAGTTCAATGAGTGAAAAGCCCTTTTTCATTTTCATCGGGGCCGGGTGGCAAAAAAACGAAAGCCCCTTCAGAACCCGTTAGCCGGCATCTTCATTGTCGGCCTCTCGGTTTGAAATGTCCTTGTCTTCACCTTCGCCCCCTTCCGTACCGTTGGCGCCGAGGGAAATGATTTCAACTTCGCCGTTATCGTTTTGCTTGTACACATAGGGATTTCCCCAGGGGTCTTTGGGAACGGCTTTCGGCAAATAGGGTCCATCCCATTTTTCCACATCCGATGGTTTCGTCCTGAGCGCTTGAAGGCCCTGTTCCGCCGAAGGGTATTTGCCCACATCCAGCCGGTAGGTATCCAGGGCCGTTTCAAAGAGAGCCATCTGTGCAAGGGCCGCTTTCTGTTTTGATTTACCCACTTTTCCAAACATGCGAGGACCTACCAGCGCTGCGAGAAGGCCCATGATGACCATAACAATCAACAGTTCAATCAAGCTGAAACCCATTTCTTTCTTTTTTCTTCTTCTCATCACAACTCCTTTCATGTGCCAAACTAAAAGGGCATTTCATTCATACTGAATACGGCCATCAGCATGGAGACCACGACAAAACCGACCACCAACCCCATGAACAGAATCATTGTCGGTTCCAACAGGCTGATGAGCCGTTTTACCATATTTCGAACCATTTTTTCATAACTTTCCGCCACCCGCAGAAGCATTCGGTCCAGCCGCCCCGTCTCTTCACCAACGGTAATCATCTGAATGGCAAGAGGTGGAAAAATTCCCGTATCACGAAGCGGTTTGGACAAGCGATCGCCTTCTTTTACCCGAGTGTAAACCGTCTCCATGACGCCTGAAACGACCTTGTTCCCGATGATGTCTTTTACCAGCATGAGGGCTTGAAGGATCGGAACGCCGCTTTTGGTCAACGTTCCGAGCGTCCTGGCAAACCGGGCTACCTCAATTTTTTTGACAAGTTCTCCCACCACGGGGAAAGACATTTTTTTTCTGTCAAACTTCAAACGGCCAGCGGGTGTGTTGAGATACTTCTTGATAGCGAAATAACCCGCTCCAATTACGATTATAATCACCCACCAGTAAGATTGCAGCAGATGGCTGACCCCCAGCAGAAACCGGGTGCTAAGCGGAATGGTCTGGCCCATGTCCGAGAAAATAATTGAAAATTTCGGAATGACAAAGGTCAAAAGGACGATAATGGACAGGCCCCCCACACACACCAGAAATATGGGATACACCATGGCGGATTTAATATAGTCCTTAAGTTCTTGAGCGCTCTCCAAAAACTCTCCCAGCCGGCTTAAAACCGCTTCCAGAACGCCTCCCGCTTCACCGGCCCGCACCATGCTCACATAAAAGGAGCTGAAAGCCCTCGGGTGTTTTGCCAAAGCGTCAGACAGGTAGCCGCCACCTTGAACCGTTTTTAGAATATCGCCTATTACCTTTTTGAATCGATCGTTTTCAGCCGATTCGATCAACAAGGAAAGCGCACGATCAACCGGCAGGCCGGCTTCAAGCAGCGTCGCAAGGTCCTGGGTGAAAACCATAACGTCTTTGGAGGAAACACCATGGAAAAGGTTTAATAATTGCTCCGAAACATTCAATCCCAGTCGCGTGCCGTTCCCTTTGGCCAAAGCGATCCGCATGGGGATCAAACCGCGCGCATGCAGTTCCGCTACGACCTTTCTTTCTTCTTCGGCTTCTATTATGCCGGCAACAATTTTACCGGTGCTGTCGGCGGCTTTGTATGAATAGGCGGCCATTGTCAATTTTCGAGGGTGACTTTCAATATCTCCGGAATGGTGGTTGCGCCTTCCCTTACCTTCCGCCATCCGTCCTCCCTCAGGGTCAGCATCCCGGCGGCCATGGCGACTTCCTTGATTCGTTCGGCACTTGATTTGTTGACGATTTCTTTCCGAATCCGGCCGGTCACCGGCAGGTACTCAAAGATGGCGGTCCTACCGCTGAACCCGGTATAGCGACACGCTTCACAGCCCTTTCCCGCAAAAAAAGCGGTTTCGGCGGCTTCACCGGGTTCTATTTGCATGGACTTTAAAAGTCGTTCCTCCGGTGTAATCCGTTGCTTGCACTCGGGACAGATGACCCTCACCAGCCGCTGCGCCAGCACGCCCAAAAGCGTCGAACTCAAAAGAAAGCTCTCAACGCCCATGTCCAACAGCCTTGTAATGGCGCCTGCGGCATCATTGGTGTGAAGTGTACTGAACAATAAATGTCCTGTCAAAGCGGATTGAATGGCAATCTCGGCGGTTTCCCTGTCCCGGATCTCCCCCACCAGAATGATATCCGGATCCTGCCGCACAATGGAACGAAGGCCGCTGGCAAAGGACATGCCGATCTTCTGATTCACCTGAATCTGGTTTACGCCGCTCAGCTGATATTCCACCGGTTCCTCAAGAGTGATAATTTTATTTTCAGGTGAATTGATTTTAGCGAGGGTGGTGTAAAGGGTGGATGTCTTGCCGCTCCCCGTGGGTCCGGTGACCAAAATCATGCCGTACGGTTGCATGGCGAGATTCGTGTACTGTTCAAGTACGTTTTTCGGAAATCCCAATTTGTCAAGATCCAGAATGAGGGTGTCCCGGTCCAGAATTCGCATGACCAGGCTCTCACCATAGAGGGTTGGGATGGTCGAAATTCTGAAATCAATTTCTTTGTCGGAAATCCGCAGTTTGATTCGACCGTCCTGGGGCAGTCTTCTTTCTGCAATATCCAGTTTGGCCATAATTTTGACCCTGGAGATAATGGCCGCCTGCAGCCGGTGGGGGGGAGACTCTACGTCGTGAAGAACACCGTCGATACGGTATCGCGCTTTGAATTCATTTTCAAAGGGTTCGAAATGGATGTCGCTGGCCTTCTGCTCCACCGCATTGAAAATCAACCGGTTCACCAATCGGATAATGGGCGCCTCTGAGGCGAGATCCCTTAAATGATCTTCATCTTCAACATTTTCGCTGGTAATATCGTAAATGTCTTTTCCGGCTTCTTCGATGATGGTTTCCAATGATTGGCTGCCGGCCCCGTACAGCCGTTCAACCGTATCGAGTATGTCTGTTTCTTTCCCCAGGCAGACCAAAATGTTCAAACCATAGGAAACCCGTAATGCATCGATGGTGTAGAAATCTTCCGGATCCGCCATGGCGATCTTAAGAAAATCATCTCCCATCTCCAGCGGCACGAATTTGGATTCCCGCATCATTTTGTCCGATAGATTGTCCAGAACCACGGGTTCTTTGGGATAATCCTTGAAAAAAATAGGGGTCATTTAAACGCCATGCCCATAATAAATGGGGTAACGGAAAGAGGTTTTTTTAAGTACAAATGATATCATTTAATTTTATCCTCATTCCTTAAAATAGTCGATAACACTTTGAATGATGCTTTCCAGGTCATAGGAGGGTTCAAAACCGACCGTTTTTTTCAGTTTGCCGATGTTTGGACATCTCCTTTCCATATCCTCAAAACCCGGTCCGTACGCCTTTTCGTAAGGCACAAAATCGATTTCGGAGAGACTCCCGGTCATCTCCTTGACTTTGAGCGCCAGATCTTTAATGGTGACTTCTTCATTGTTGCCCACATTAAAGATGTCACCTTCCGCCGAAGGCTCACCCATCAATCGTGTAATGGCTTCCACCACGTCGTTAACATGCGCGAAGCTTCGGCTCTGGGTACCGTCTCCAAAAACGGTAATCGGTTTTCCCAGCAAAGCGCTTTGAACAAAATTCGGCAGCACCATGCCATATTGTCCTGTCTGTCTGGGGCCCACGGTATTGAACAAGCGGCCGATCAATACGGGGAGCTTTTTTTCGTCGGAATAGGCAAGTGCCTGAAACTCGTCCAGGGTCTTGGAGCAGGCATAGGCCCATCGTCGCTTTTTTACGGTTCCCATGACCCGGTTGTCATCCTCCGAAAGGTGGTGTTCCACATGCTTGCCGTAGATTTCGGAGGTGGACGCAATAAAGACCTTTTTTTTAAATTGATTGGCCAACCTCAAAACCACTTCCGTCCCTTTGACATTTATATCCAGCGTTTCCACCGGATGATCCATGATGTTTCTAACGCCCACCGCGGCTGCCAGATGGTATATTTGGTCTACCTTAAATATAAGCTCGTTCATGACCGATTCGTTGAGTATCGTGTCAATCACCAGATGGAGCCGTTCATGATTCTGAATTTTGCTGATGTTGGCCAGTTTCCCGGTCCATAAATTATCGATGACAAAGACTTCGTCGCCGTTTTGCAGTAAATGCTCCGCCAGATGAGATCCGATGAAGCCGGCCCCTCCTGTAATTAATATCTTCATAATATTACCCTTTCAGCCCAAAAACCCTTTCAATTTATAAAGCTCCGCTCCTTCGGTTACAGGTTTTGAACCGTTTGCCGTTCATCAGAATTATACAAAAAGGATCCGTCAAACGCTAACAATGGACCGTAAATGGGTGCCAAAAGCCCGGGTACCCGGTTGGAGGGTCAAAAAGGTTTATCCGGAAATCCTTTCCAGCGACCAGTCTTCGATTTCCACTTCGAGGGACCGCTGCAGCAGTTCGATGGAGATAACAACCCGCTCAGTCTTGTCCTTATGGCGAATATAAAACCCTTCCAGGCCTTTCAAAGGCCCTTCCATAATCATCACACGGTCCCCTTCCCGCATGTAAGAGCGGTTTTGAACCGTCCGATCCGTACCGTCCATGATCATCAGGGAAGCAATTTCCTTTTCATCGGCAGGAATCGGCGTTCCTCTAAAGGACACCATCCGCACCACGCCCACTGTCTGAATAATGCGATGATATTCCTCCGGCGCAAGGGTCGATCGGACAAAAACGTAACCTGGAAGCAGTGGCACGAGTATTTTTTTTCGCCGGTCTTTTCGACGACTCATCACCTGAATTCTAGGGAGAAGAGCCTCAAGGGATTTACCGCAAAGCCCCGTATATACCTTTTGTTCAAAGCGGCTTCGTGTATGCAGGGCCCACCATCTGGTGGGCGCTACAAGCGAATCCCCTGCGGTGTCGGTTTCCAAAATGATCGATTCTCCTGTTTACCTGGTATCATCCCCGCATTCTTTTGGCTAGGTACTTCACCGATATATCGGATGTGCGGAAATGTTGAAGAAATAACTGACTTTGTCAAGGAAAAATTGACGGCAATATCTTGTCAAAGTATGATAATACCTTAATATGATTTTTTCAAAAAGCGCCATCGCCGGTTCGCCTATTGCGTTTTTCGGATGCTTTTGTATAACCAAATGAAGGGAAAGGAAGCCATGGAATGTAATCGGGAAAAGAATATGTCAAAATGTAACTGTACTTATGATCCCTGCAGCAAAAAAGGAATTTGCTGCGAGTGTATCGCCTACCATTTGAAAATGCGGCAACTGCCGGGCTGCTGCTTTCCAAAAGAGGCGGAAGCAACTTATGACCGCTCTTTTGAACACTTCTCACGCCTGGTTCAAAAAGGGAAGATCTGATGGTGTAAACGATGGGGCAACCTTCCTTAAACGCTACTGCAAGGGGTGGTCGGGACGACTGGATTTGAACCAGCGGCCCCCGCGTCCCGAACGCGGTGCTCTACCAGACTGAGCCACGTCCCGACTGAAAGGAACCATAGCCTATTTCTCGTTCTGAGGCAAGTCTATTTTGCCGCCATCTTCCAAAACCAACTTACCTGAACAAAAAAAACGCCCCTGTCCCCACGAAAGCCTCGTGAATCAGCCACCGTCTACGCCATAGGTATCCAGATAAAGGTCGAACGCCGCCTTGGTTTTCTCATCCATAGGGACGCGGTTTCCTTTCACAAGAACAGGCATCCGCTCCTCATAGAGATATTGGACCACCGCTTTGATACCGGCGACGGCAAAAACCTTAATGCCGCTCCTCGCCCTAAAATCGTCTATGGCATTGTTCCCCTTACGTCCTAAGACCACGTTTCCCTCTTCATTGTAGACGGCCGTCGTTTGTTCTCTGTCAATTCCGATACCGATCCCTTCAATATGGATCGTCATACCGCTCATGTGCGCTTCAGCCTCGATCTTTTCGAGCAGATCATATTTGGTAGCCATGGATGTCGCCACATCGTCCACAATAAACAAGCGGCAACCGTCAAAGAGACTCCGGTTGACAAACATCCCTTTTTTGCCGGTAGCCTCCCCATGGGTTTTGGCTTCTTTGCGATCGTATTCGAACGAAAGGTCTTTTTGATATAATTGCCAAAGGGCAATGCTGGTGGAAAGAGCGATGGCGCTCCCCTTATAGGAAGGTCCGAGGATCACATCCACGTGTTTTTCAAGGCCTTCAGATACCATCATTTCGGCGAAAAACGATCCCAACAACAGACTCATACGCCCGGTTCTGAACGTGGCCATATTGACGAAATATGGCGTTGGCCGCCCGTCTTTCAACAACAGGTTATCGTCAAAAAAAAGCGCCCCGGTTTCCGCCAGGGTCCTGGCCACCCGTTTCACATGATTTTTTACAGTTTTTGTCTGATCCATTGAAAATTTTCTGCTCCCCGGAAATGGAAACTCAGTCGTTTCTCCTTGCTTTACCAATCTTACATTTTTCTCTTTCGTGTTATCGACGCGGTCCCCAGCTACCTTTTGCTTTAATTGCCAAATTAAGCCCTTGGCGGGCCCTGCCCATGTCGGGGGCAACCGCAAGAGCCCTATGAAAATACTGCGCCGCTTCGTCCATCCTGTTCTCTTTCAACCGCATGAAACCAAGATTCGTCAGGGCCTGTGCGAAATTTGGGTTTTGCTGAATCGTAGCCTCGAAATAGCGCACCGCTTCTTTACTATTCCCCTGCAACATGAAAACTTGGCCCACGTTGTTTAGAATTTCCGGGTTGTTGGGGTCGAGGCGCGCCGCTAATAAAAGATGTTCCTTTGCTTCTTTAAGTTTTTTCTGTTGTGCAAGTGCAATCCCAAGGTTGTTTTGTGCCTTTGCGTAACGCGGCTTGATGCGAACAGCTTGATAAAAATGCTTGGCAGCTTCTTCAATACGTCCCTGCCTTAGCAAGAGCTGACCATAATTGTTCTGAATAATAGCGTTGCCGGGCCTGATACGAACAGCCATGCCAGTGTGTTTAACGGCTTCCGGAATGTTCCCTTTTGCCATGAAAATTAACCCCATATTGTCGTGGGCAACGGCAAAATTAGGCCTGAGCTGAAGCGCTTTTTCGTATTGCAGCAGTGCTTCATCCAACTTTCCGCGACGCTGTAGAACATTTCCCAGGTTGTAATAAGCTCTATGGTTGTGCGGGCTCTTGGATGTCACGTCCGCCCACAGCATCACGGGATCTTTCCAAATCTGATTTCTCAAATAAGTCCCAGCCGAAAGGGCGAGAAAAGCCACTGACAAAATGGCCACCGCCCATTTTTCCCGATCTTGAAAGAGATCAAATACGCTGTAAACGACTGCAACTGCGAAGCCGAACATGGGCAGATAGAGTCGATGCTCAAAAATGGCATCGCTGATGGGAAAAATGCTGGATTCGATCGAAAGGGTGACAAAAAACCAGAAAATACCAAAACTGACAGCCGGCCTTTTTCGAATATTCCAAAAACCAAGGACCAGAACAAAAACCACAAAAAGAAAGGCCAGAGGCGTATACCCGTCAAAAAACCCCCTTTTGAAAGGCATCATGTAATCTAGATTTTGACCTACCGGAAAGAAAAGCAGCCGCACATATTGCACAAAGACCGAAAATTGTGTGCAAAGATAGCTGAAACGGTCAATGGTTCTTGATTCCCTTGTCAGAATCGAGACATCTTCAAGGAGATTTTCAAATCTTATGCCTCGGATTGAAGCAAAAAAATACAATATTAACCCAACCAAAATACAGGTAATCGGTACAAGCCAAATCAATTTTTTTCGCCATCCGGCCCAGGTCCTGTCAAATAAAAAATATTCAACCAGCAGTGTCACACCAAAAAGGGTTGCTGCATTTTCTTTGCATAGCAGAGCAAGCACGCCCAAAAAGACAAAAAGGAAAAAGCAGGCGAACACCTTGAAACCAAACATGCCATTTTTGCATCTGACAAACTCAGGCAATTCTGCTTGGGAACTTGATTTTGGCGCCCGGTTGACCTGTAGGCTTCGAGCCCAAATGTAAAACAGCACCGCACCCAGATAAAACGATGCCGACATGGAAGTGTACCGCTGAACAATGTAAGTGACGGACTGTGTCTGAATGGGGTGTGCTACAAAGAACAGGGCGGCGAACAAAGACATCATTTGCATGGAAACAGATGTATCAAGTGCTTGTTTTCTTCGGGAGGCAAGTGTTTCTCCAACACTTCCGGCTTCCTTCGGATATTGATACTTATTAAGAGATAACCGCTTAAATACCCACAAGGAAAGCACATAAACCAGCAGGCCATTCAGAATGTGAATGCTAACATTGACCAGATGGAATCCAAAAGGTTTCACTTTTCCAATTTTGTAGTTGATAGCGAAAGAAAAGGAAGCAAGCGGCCTGTGGGACAAAAAACCCTTTGGCGTGGAATAGTTCTGAAGGTCTCTAATTTTCATGTTGTCTTCGATTTGATATTGATCATCAAAGACAAAAGGGACATCATATACATTACTGTAAATCACAAGAACCGTTACCACTATCGCCATCGATGCAAATAACGGGTTCGCGAGCAGACTTCCCGAAGAACTGAATTTCACAAAAGAGTCTCCCTAAATTAGCTAATGGCAGTACTGATTTCTCCGCACTATCGAGGTCCGAGCGGGAAAAATTTCGTAACTTCCTGCAAAAACGCACCTTCCATCGTAACCATAACATATGAATCACTTGGTTTCAAAAGAAAACCCTTTTCTTTTAGCTCTATTTCTTGATATGTTAGAGGTAAAAATGAAAGCGGTAAACACACTGGAAAACGCTTTCTAACCTTTCGAAAAACGGTTGATATTACCATGTCTCATCCGATAAGGAATTCACAAGGATTATGAATATGATGAATATTCAGAGCTTATTTATGTAGCCATGAAAAATTTCAACGTACTCGTTCTGGTACCTGTTTTTAATGAATGGCCTCATCTTTTGCCTGTCCTAAAAAAACTGCGGATTCACTTTTCAAATATTCTTTTGATCGACGACGGAAGCGACGATAAGAGCTATCTTGGCTTGATTAAAGAGGAAGGGGTTCAACATCTGGACCTTCCCTTTAATCTGGGGCACTGGGGTGCAATTCAGACCGGTTTCAAGTACGCGTTAATCAAAGGATTTGATGGGGTTATTACTTTTGACGGCGACGGGCAGCATCTGCCCGAGGGCGCACTCCGACTGGTACCGTTTCTCGAACAGGGATACGACGTGGTCATCGGAGGAGACCCTAACCGCGGTGGGTATTCAAAAAAAATCTGCCGGGGTGTACTGAACCGATTTTCGGGACTTGAAATCAACGATTTTACTTCCGGCCTCAGGGGCTACAGCCGGGCGGCCATGGGCCATTTGGTCCAAGGGGCTTTTCTGAGCCTTGATTACCAGGACCTGGGGGTGTTGTTCATGGCAAAAAAAAATGGGCTGCAAATCTTTGAAATCCCCGTAAATATGGAGGACCGCCAGGGAGAAAAATCGAAGGTTTTCCCCAATGTCGCGAGCGTTGTGCGATACCTTTTCATCACGCTGACCTTCATCATTGCGAGAAGGATATGATCTCCTACAAGATTACCACCGGCATCTTAGGTGCCGTCATTTTCATCATCATACTGTCGCTGGTTCGCAAAGGGAAACTCCAGGAAAAATACGCTTTGGCCTGGTTTGCCATCGGCATCGTGGTGGTGCTGCTGGGATTTTTTCCGGTAATTCTGGATAAGATCGCCAAATTTACCGGTGTATCCTACGCGCCGGCTTTACTGTTTGCAATCGCTGTGGCCGTGTTATTGATTCAAAACCTTTACCTTTTTATTTATGCATCTCAAAACGACGTCCGGATCAGAAAGCTTCTTCAGGAAGTGGCGGTGCTGAACAAACTGGTGGCGGAACTAGGGGAAGAGACGGTTGGCACATCAAAATCGAACGCGGAAAAACCTTTTTTCGGTAACGGCAACGCGGTTGGATCCAATGAACCCAAAGGCGATACTCAAGAACCGGCCGGCCCGCTTGAAGACACCATGTCCCCATAGATTTCTCCAACACCCCGGACCACAGATTGAATGTGGAATTTCCGGTTGAAATTTTGGCGCCCTTTCCGGCCGACTTCCCGGCAAAGGCTGGGGTTGGCTGCCAGATATGCTACTTTTTTGGCAAGCGCACTGGCATTCCCCGGGGGAACCAGCCATCCGCAATCACCTTCCTGAACCACCCATCCCGGACCCGAACCGGGGATATCACTGGCTACAATGGGCTTTCCGTAGCGCATGGCTTCCAGAAGCACAACGCCAAAGGCTTCAGTCCTTTCAAGGGAAGGCAGGCAGAACAGATCGCACGTGGCGAAAAGGGCCTGAAGCATCCTGTTGGAAAGGCCACCCCTTAAACGCACCTGCCTTTGAACACCTTTCCGGCGAATTTCCGCCGCTAATTCAGCCTTGAGATTTCCTTCACCCACAATCTGCACAGCAGTGTTCCGGGTCCGACCGACGGCGCCAATGAGAACATCAAACCCTTTATAATAGGTGAGCCGACCGACGGTCAGCACTCTTAGGCAACCTGACGGCCAACTTTTTTCCGCCCGTTCAATTTCAATTGGTTCAGGCCATGGGAGGCGTTCAGGGTCGGCGCCCAAAGGGACAACCGTGCATTTTGAAATCCATGGCTTCAGAGGAACACTGTTCTCTAGATACGGTTTTGATGCCACCAGTATCTTTTGGGCCCGTTTCAGCATGCGTTGTTCCAGTGGCCGGTAACATCGATACGCTGTTTTAAGACGGCGATCAATGGTTGAGGGCACCACATCGGACTGCCATTGAATCAGCCACGGAATCAGGCGGGCCTCAGAAAGGGCCAAACTCCAGAATGCCGAGGGATTGGGAAAGTGGAAATGAAGAAGATGAGGGCGAAAGGAACGAATGATTTTTGTCAGAACCAATGGAAAAGTGGGACTGACGGGCGCATAGAGTATCTGCCCCAGGGAAGCCGTTCGTACAATCGGAATTCCTTCAATGTTTTCTTTAGAGGATCTTCTACCGTATGTATGATGGTGAACAAGAGCGGCAACATCCAGACTGTCTTTTCTTTGCGCCTTCAGAAGATCCCGCAGGAAAATCTCCATGCCGCCGGCGTAAGGCGGATAGTATTTTCCGATGTGAAGGATGCGCATATTCAGCCCTGAAATTATGACAGGCTTTTTTCCAGGCGTTTCTTGAGTAAATCCACCTGATGCTTCAGACTGCGATCCGTCTTCATTTTCTTTTCAACCAGTTCAGTCGCATACACCACCGTGGAATGGCTGCGGTTGATGGTCCGGCCAATGAACTCCAGTGTTTCGTCTGAACATTTCCTGCAAAGGTATGCGTAGATATTGCGTGGATACGCGTAGGCCTTCTTCCGGGACCGGGAACCGAGCATTTCGATGCTAACCTTGTAATAGTCACACACAAGCGCCATTATTTTTTCCGTGGTGATGGATCCTTCTTCCGACACCAGCGCGCTCACAACATCTTTGGCCAGATCCATATTGATCTTTGCTCCTACCAATTCAGCTCTGGCCTTGAGGCATTTCAGTGCGCTTTCCATCTGGCGAACGTCACGTTTCAACCGGTTCGCCAGAAAATGAACCACATCTTTTGAAAGAACAACGTTGAACCCTTTGGCCTTTTCTTCCAGTATCTTGATGCGGGTATGATAGTCCGGTCCTCCGATGGTGGTCACCAGGCCTGAAGTCAGGCGGGAAGAAAGCTCCTTGGACATTTGCGGAATATCCTTGGGCGGAAGAGAACTTGTAAAGATAATTTTTTTTCGGTCCTGGGCCAAGGCATCCAGCGTGTAGCCCAATTCCGCCTGTATTTTTTCTTTTCCACCTAAGAAATGGACTTCTTCCAGAAGCAGGACATCACATGATTGCCGGTATCGGTTCTTAAACGCTTCGATGCGCCGATTCCGGAGGGAAGCAATCATTTCGTTCGTGAAGTCCTCCGCCGTCATGTAAAAAACCCGGGATCGCGGGTTCTTAGCCAAAATGCTGTGCCCGATAGCCTGAGAAAGGTGGGTTTTCCCCAAACCGGTATTCGATAGCATGAGAAGGGAATGGTAATCGCAGCCATCCCCCAGGGCAATATTCTTTGAGGCTGAAAAAGCAAATTCATTGGATTGACCGACAATAAAACGATCAAAGGTAAACTGGCTGTTCAGCAAAAAATTCTTTTTTCGTTTTTTTTCGGGCATGCCGGGAAGAATCAGTTGATCCGGGTGGGGCGCAAAAGCCGCGGGGGATGGCGTTCTTTTTCGACGCTGCACTTTAAGCTGAACATCGACAGGTTTGTCGGCCAGGGCATCAAATTTTTCCCTGATCAGATCCAGATAATTTTCGACAACCCAATCTTTGCTAAATCGATTGGGACACCCCAAGACGATGGCATTTTTCTCAGCCTGGAGGCATATAATCGGTTTGATCCACAGGGAAAAAGTATTTTCGGGAACACGCGTTTTGATCTGATTCTTAATTTCGCCCCAAACGGTTTTCATGGGTTGCTCCTGATGCAACAAAAAAGGTGAAATGAAAAAAATGAAGTGAAATGCTACGGCGAAACTAAATGCACTGAATGCAGGATTACCTACAGCAAAAGTGAAAGGTTTGTCAAAGAGGCTTTGACGCAATCGATGCCTAAAGGTCCGATGATTTTCGACAACGGCTAACTTGTTTCGTTTACAGCAAAATTAGCGGACCCTTTTCTAAGGTGCTGAGAAAGCGATGCATTTCGAATTTTTTAAAGCTTATTAATATTAACATGTTACATTGAATACACTATTTGTTGAAAAAAAATTCAACAAACTTTTTTTCGCGATTAATCCATTTTTCTTTGTTTTTTTACGAATATCATTTTTTTTGTGTTTGCTTTTTAAAAAGCCCCGTTGATCAATATTCATCGGCCTTTTACGATTTTCACCCGGTAATCGGTGCTTAACGAACCGGTTGATTGAAATATCCCAGATCCAGCTCCGGAAAACTTTCATTGAGATGGTCCGCCATGTTGCGCATTCCGATACCCTCAGCATGGATTGCGGGCATTTTGGCGGTATAAAATTCCGGGTCAATACAGAGGTTTTTCAGGTGCAGGAAGTTGACCCCGGTTTTGGAGATTAACGCCTTCAGCGCATCCAATTCTTCCTGCTGATCTGAAACACCCGGAAAAACCAGATAGTTCAGCATGGTATACAGCCCCAGTTGCCGTGAGAGACCAATGGCCTTGACCACATCATTAAATCCGTATCCTTTGGGGCGATAATAGGCCCTATAGAACTCCCGCCTGGCGCTGTTCAGGCTGATGCGGATGGAATCCAGCCCGCTTTCCGCAATTTTTTCAATCCGGTCCGGAAAACTGCCGTTTGTATTGAGGTTGATGGTTCCTTTTAGCGTTTGCCTTCGAATTTCCCTGATACTTTCCGCAATCAAGTCGTATTCGGTGAGAGGTTCTCCTTCACAGCCCTGCCCGAAACTCACAATGGCCTTCGGCGCGCAGGTCAGGTGGGCTACCGCCAGATCGACAATTTCTCCCATGGAAGGGGTGAAACAAATTCTTTCGTGAGACGCTTCAAAAGTGGCGCCCGGTTGCAGGGACAGGCATCCCAGACAGGCCGCATTGCATTTTCGGCTGACCGGAAGCGGCGCTTCCCATCTTTTCAAAAAGAGATTTTTTGCGGCGAAACAGTGATTTTCCCTCGCACAGACGGTCAGATGATCGACCAGCGGACCGGTCGCTATATTTTTTCTGAAATTTTTAATGGCGGGACCCAGGTCGCGGTCATCATAATGGCGGGGGTCCCATCGCTCATTGTACTCTACCTCGAACCCTGCAGACCAGTACCGGCCTTCCTTGAAACCAACAGCCCCATAGGCCCATGAGGGCAGTACGAAGGATTTCCTCCGGTAATCCGTCGCCGGAAGATGAGTTCTCACAAATCCCGGCTCAAGAAAAGAAGCGACAGCGAAACAAGGGGTGGAATACCCCCCCCAATCCATTTCATGAACGGTTTTCAATTGGCCCGTTTCAGGATCCAGACCCATGGGGGGGCAGGCGGGGATATAGAATAGTTTACTGAATTCCGGCATAATCATTAGATCTTCGGTTTCGATGGACGAAAACTTCGATCCGGAAAAACCGGCCATCCTAAGGTTGGGATGTTCATAAATACGGCCTTCATCGTCAGCGTAAAGCATGAAGGGCAGGTCTTTGAGGTTTTGGGTGGTCATAACCGTGTCTTTTCTGATACCTGTTGTTGACTATGGTCTCTTAGGGTGCTTAAAATAGCAGAAATATCAGATCCCGGCAAGAATACTCCCTGGCTAAGGGAAGTTCTTGTCGGCCTACAGCAAGGAAAAAATGGTATTTCCAGCAAAAAGAAATAAAAAAAGGGGCAAGCAATTCAGACTTGTCAAATTTTTCGCCTATGCCAGTTTTCTGGTCCTCATCATTTTCAGTTTGCCTTTTTCCATGGTCATCTCACAACGGGCCAAAGACATCTTGATGAAAAGTCACGAAACCTATGCCCTGCTGTTGGGTGAAAACCTGAATCACCAGGTTTTTCAAAATTTTGTGCTACCCGTTACCCAGCAGTACGGAAAAATGAGGCTCAGGGAAAAACATCAGCAGGAGTTGATGGATCGTATTGTCAAAAACACCACTCACAGCTTTAAAATCGATGTGGTGAACATTTATGATATCAATCAGGGAGTGATTGCTTACAGCACCGACCCCGAACTCATCGGGAAAAAAGTGCGGGAGAGCTTGGGTTACAAAAAGGCGGTCAAGGGGGAGAACTCATCCCGTCTTGTATCCGAAGGAGATGGAATTTGGGGCATCGGGATTCGACGGCTGGGGGCTGAAAAAAAGTTGCGGACTTATATTCCGTTTATGGGAACCCGCCGTTTCCTAGGAGATACCGGGCAGGTACTGGGTGTTTTTGAACTGATACAAGATCTTACTGCGGAATATGAATCTCTGGTCCGTTTTCAGTACCTGATTTTCGGCCTTTCAATTGTGATCATGGGTATGATTTTTGTGGCGCTTCTGTTTATCGTGCACAAAGCGGAAAAAATCATCGGCGAAAGGGCTCGCGAGCAACGGGAACTGGAAACCCAGCTGGATCAGGCGGAACGGTTGGCGGCGTTGGGTCAGATGGTGGCCGGTGTATCCCATGAAATCAGAAACCCGCTCGGCATTATTCGAAGTACCGCCGAATTGATGGGCAGCATGTCCTCCGGTAATGAATCACAGGCCAAACTGTCCGGTCTGATTGTTGAAGAGTCGAGCCGTCTCAATAATATCGTTACGGAGTTTCTTGATTTCGCCCGGCCCCAGACACCTAATTTCCAGGACTGTGACCTGAATGAAATTTTGCACAAAAACATACAGTTTTTGCAGCGGGAACTGGAGACAAGAAAAATTCTGCTGCAGGATGGATTGCCCCATCGGTCCCTGCCTCTCAAGGCCGACCCACAACTGCTCTATCGCTCTTTCCTGAATATTTTTATGAACGCGCTTCAGGCAATGGAAGATGGCGGGACCCTTTCCATCAGTGTTTCGGAAGACGAAGATTACTATGTGGTAGCCGTTCAGGATGACGGCAGCGGCATTGAGGAACAGGATCTGAAAAAGATCTTTGATCCTTTTTTCAGTACAAAAGACAAAGGAAGTGGTCTGGGGCTTTCCATTGTCCGCAATATCATCGAAGGCCACAAGGGGCATATTTGGATTGAAAGCCATCTTGAAGCGTCGGCTCCTGAAGAAACCGGCACCAGTGTTTTCATTCAACTGCCAAAACAATGAAAGAGAGGGATATGGAAACCATCCTGATTGTTGATGATGAAAAAAACTATCTCGTTGTGCTGGAAGCGCTTCTCAGTGCGGAGGGGTATGAAATCATTACGGCCAGGGACGCCAAAATGGCTGTGAGCATTCTTCGTGAAGCAGATGTCGATCTGGTCATAACGGACATGAAGATGCCGGGCATGAGCGGTATGGAACTTCTGGAAGAATGCATGAAAATCGATTCGGAAATTCCCGTTATTATGATGACCGCTTTTGGCACCATCGAAATGGCGGTTGAGGCCATGAAAAAGCATGCCTACGATTATATTCAGAAACCGTTTGAAAATGAGACGCTCAAACTGACGGTCAAAAAGGCAATGGAGAACCATCGGCTGTTAAAAGAGAACAGGCTATTGGCAGAAGCCCTTTCCGATCGATTCAGATACGGCAATATGGTGGGCAAGAGCAAACCGATGATGAAAGTCTATGACCTTATCGACAAGGTCTCCAATTCCAAAGCGTCCGTGCTCATTACCGGGCCTTCGGGAACCGGAAAAGAACTCATTGCCAAGGCCATTCATTACCAGGGTCCCAGAAAGGAACGACCGCTTATTTCCATCAACTGCGGAGCGCTTACGGAAACCCTGCTGGCCAGTGAATTGTTCGGACACGAAAAGGGGGCTTTCACGGGAGCCGTTGCCATGAAAAAGGGACGTTTTGAACTGGCGGACGGCGGTACCATCTTTCTGGACGAAGTGGGGGAGATGCCGCCGGCACTTCAAGTGAAACTGCTGCGGGTCCTTCAGGAAATGGAGCTGGAACGGGTGGGTGGAACCCGTACCATCAAAGTGGATGTGCGGGTCCTGTCGGCTTCAAATCGGAATATCAAAGATGATGTGGCCGAGGGTCTGTTTCGTGAAGATCTTTATTACCGTCTGAATGTGATTCATATCGATGTGCCGTCACTTCAGGAGCGAACGGATGATATTCCGCTGCTCGTAAAGCACTTCATCGACAAATTTCAGGAAGGAGATGCCAAGAAAAACATCGAGCTTCGTCCGGAGGTTTGGAAGGCGCTTTACGCATACCCGTGGCCGGGAAATGTCAGAGAGTTGGAAAATGTCATTGAAAGGGCCATGGTGTTGCATGCAGGCGGCGTGATTACCCTTAATGACCTGCCGAAGACGCTTGTCAGCACTGAAACGGAATTCGATGTGGAAAGGTTTATACCGCCGCATATTCCGCTTTCCAAGGCCCTGGAAGAGATTGAGGAAAGGCTCGTCCGAAGAGCGTTGGCGCAATCCAATAATGTACAGTCCCACGCGGCCAAAAGTTTGGGCATTACCAAAAGCCTGATCCAGCACAAAATGAAAAAGTACAACATCACTTTGTAGGGTAAAATGTTTTGTACCTAATAAAATATTTTGATTCCAATAGGTTACATCTTTGGCCTGTGTTTAAATCAAATTTTGGTACAAAATTTTGTACCTCACGGGCTTATCATGGAAATGGGCGCGCGGTCCATGGAAAGCAATCAACCTATTAAAAACAGTGGGTTACGAGAAAAAACAGTGGGTGCCAGTCTTTTTGGCAAGCTAATTGCAGTAAAGAAGAGCCATATAGAGTCTAAAAATTACTCTTTCCTCCTAAGAAACCAACCCCGTTTACGGGGTTGGTTTTTTTTGTCTTTGGCGTTTTTCATCTTTTGTCAATATCCCAAACGTTTGAGTGCACGGGTGTCCCTGCTCCAGTTTTTCTCAAGGCGTACCATTAGATCCAGATAAACCCTTGCTTCAAATAGTGATTCCAGTTCAAGTCTTGCGGCACGACCGATTTTCCGGATCATTCTACCGCCGCGGCCAATGAAGATCCCCTTTTGTGAATCGCTTTCAACATGGATTCTGGCCCCGATGGATACCAGGTTCTTTTTCGCCACATCCTCGATCTTTATGACGGTTACAGCGCATGAATAGGGAAGTTCCTGGCTGAGCTGTTCATAAATCTTCTCCCGAATGATTTCAGCTACCATGAAAGCCTCCGATTGATCGGTATCCATATCTTCGGGAAAAAACTGCGGCCCCGGTTTTAATCGGCGTTTAAGTTCCTGAAGCAATGTGTCCACGCCGTTTCCCTTGAGGGCGGAAATGGGTATTATGGCATCAAAGTCCAGTTTTCGGCCGTAATCCGCCAATAGGGGAAGAATATGTTCCTTTTTTACCCTATCGATTTTGTTTATGGCCAGAAAACGGGGTTTGGCTATGGATTTCAGTCCTCTGATGATGGATGGAACAGCGGGATTCTCTCTGGGATCCGCCTCCACCATCATCAGAATCATATCGACTTCATGAAATGCGGCAAAAGCGGCATCCACCATGCTTTTATGCAGCGCAGTCCGTGTCCTGTGAATCCCCGGTGTATCCATGAAGACCATCTGGCAGTCATGCTGGTGAAAAACCCCCAGGATCCGGTTTCGGGTCGTTTGCGGTTTAGGGGAGACGATGGCAAGCTTCGTCCCCATGATGCGGTTCAAAAGGGTCGACTTGCCCACATTGGGCGGGCCGACAATGCCAATGAAACCCGATTTAAACGTCATATCAACTCCCACCTGATTTTGCCCGAAGGCACCGTATCATCGGGCATTACCCCCATGACCGTCGCCCCGGTTGTCTGTTCAATCTTTCGAAGCCCGTGGTTCCTGTAGCCTCTTACCAGGGGAATTTCCCTCGCGGGTGCGTGAATCCTGAACCGTGAAGCCTCGCCAAATACCGGTAGATCCGGCGCAATACTTTTGAAATGGATAGCCGCCCTGACCAGGAACCCGAATGCGGGATGCCAGGGTCCTGATATGATGTGATCCCTTTCCGTAAGCGAAGGGGAACCCATGAGGCCGATTCGGATAACGGGGATCCCGTTTTGTTCAAAGAGCATCACACTTTCCACACATATGCTGAGTGCCTCTTCAAGTGAAAAGGGCCGATAGGTCCCTTCATCATACAGTCGGGCCATGCCGGTTCCTTTGATAACCAGCGCGGGATACAGTCGCACCATTTGGGGCTTTAGGGCCAGCACCCTATCCGCGGTCTTCAGAAAGCTTTCCTTTGAATCGCCGGGTAGACCCGGCATGAGCTGGATCCCCACGCTGAAACCGTGATTTTTTAACATTCGAACGGCTTCTTGGGAGTCCTTTGCGGTATGTCCTCTCCGCGAAAGCGCCAGAACCCAGTCATTCATGGACTGGACCCCCAGTTCCACGGTGGTGACATGATATGCTTTTAGAATTGCCAGACGTTCCGCATCCAGAGAATCGGGACGTGTCGAAATTCTGATGGAGTTTAAAGTGCCGTTTCGTATATAGGGTGCCGCGGCATCCAACAGGGATTCCATATGGCTTTTGGAAAGCCCGGTAAAGGTTCCACCGTAAAACGCCAATTCTCTGTTCTTATATGACCCGAACCGCTTGGCACGCGCCGCTGCATCCAGGGTTTTTCGCACTTCAGACGGGTCTGTTATGTGAGTGCTCCGATCGGTAATTTTTTCCTGATCGCAGAAAAGACATCTGTGAGGGCACCCGGCGTGGGAGATAAATATGGGGATAATCAGGGGCTTCAATCTTCTGTCAGACGCAGGAACGCCTCCTTTGCTGCATGTTGTTCGGCTTCCTTTTTGCTTTTTCCCATTCCTTCCGCCATAACAATACCGTTAACGGCCAAAACGATACAAAATACTTTGTCGTGTGCCGGCCCTTTTTCTTCCGTGAGCCGGTATTGCGGCAGGCATTTGAAAGCTTGTTGGGTAAATTCCTGCAGCAGGCTCTTATAATCCTGAACCAGATCATCCGTCCCGACCTTTTCCAGTAGCGGGGCGAACAGCTTCTCAATGACTTTCTTGGTAATGTCAAATCCGCCATCCAGATAAATGGCGCCGAGAAGGGCTTCGGTAACATCTGCCAGAATGGAGGGTTTCTGCCGGCCGAGGCTTTGATCTTCCCCCTTTCCCAGAAGGAGATAGCGGCCCAGTTCAAGCCGGGTGGCAACATCATGAAGCCCTGCTTCATCCACCACCATGGATCTGAATCTGGAAAGTTCCCCTTCATTGGCATGGGGATTTCTTTCCATGAGCAAATGGCTCACAGCGAGATCGAGAACCGCATCTCCCAGGAATTCGAGGCGCTCGTTATCTTCAAGGCCGGGAACCATCTGCTCATTTACATAAGAGGAATGCCGAAAAGCCTGAATGACCAGCGCAATATCGTTAAAGCTGTATCCCAGTGTTTCACAAAGGGATTTGAATTCCTTGTCCGCCTGGAGAGCGCCCATAAAATTTCACCTGTCTTATGTGGATTAAATTCATGATCGTTAAAACTATATCCGCCGGCGGTCATTTTCAAGTCAGGAAAATCCATCAGAAGGCTTTTCGGTAAAGGCGGGACAGGGTTTTTAAATTAATCCCCAAGGCCATGCCTGACAGGATCAGCTGGTTGATCCATGTGGTTCGAAAGGGACCCATCCTTTCCCATCTTCGCCCGGAAGTGATTGCAGCGTTTCCGGAAATGACGACCTGTGCCTTTTCCCGTGTTGTCAAAAGACGCACCAGCAACAGGTCTTCTCCGATGGGAACCTCCGGAAAACCACCGATTCTTTCAAAGGTTGCTTTAGTCATGAAAAGCGCCTGGTCTCCATAGGGAAGCCGCAGGCATTCGGAACGCAAACGGGTCATCCACTCCACCAGGTGCATCAGGGGATGGCTGAAGTCCGTCTTGAAACGAAAGGCCCCCAGCACGGTCATTTGCGACATCAGGATTTCAAAAACCTGTATTGCGAAGCCTTCGGGCAGAAGGGTGTCCGCATGGAGAAAGAGCAGGTTTTCACCTGTGGCTGCTGCAGCGCCCAGATTCTGCTGCCTGGCACGTCCCGGAGGGGTACGAATCACGCTTGCGCCGAGTGATTTTGCTCTATGAAAGGTGCGATCCTTGCTCCCACCGTCTGCCACGATCACTTCCACGTCCGGAGCAATGGCACTTGAGACGGCTTGCCCAATATACTTTTCTTCGTTCAGGGCGGGAATGACAACGGTTAGAAAAGCTTCCGGACTTTTCTTTTGCGGGCGCCATTTGATGAGATCCTCCGGGGTATCCACATCCGAAAGCGATTTCAAAACAGCGCAGCTCAGTCCCAAGCGCTTTGCCTGGGTCAGGGTCTGTTCAAGTACCCGGGAGCTGCCCCATTCAATTTTTTGAAAAAGATCGATGGGCCGTTTCATTCCAATGAGCCAATATCCGCCATCCGTGCTCGGGCCCAAAACAACGTCGTTTTCCAGCAGTGCATCGAAGGCGTTTTTCAGAATCTCCACCGTGAGCCCCGGTATGTCGGTTCCCAGTAAAACAGATCGCTTGCGCCCGCCATTTAAGGCATCAAAGAGGGCATCACGCATTCGTCGCCCCAGATCACCTCCCCGCTGGAAAGTCAGAACGGGCAGCGGCCCCAGCCAGCGGTAAATTTTTTGGAACGAGCCCCCTTCAAAACAGCATTCAATGGTGACATTGTTTTCCGCGGCAAAGGATGTTGCAATATCAAGGGTTTTTTCTGTCAAGTGGCGTTGGAGGTTTGCGGCGCCAACCGGTCCCAGAACCGGAATCAGGCGGGTCTTGGTATTCCCGGGAATGGGATAACGCCCGAAAATAATAAGCCGGTCCCGGGAAAAGGTCTTTTCCATTTTTTCATCACCCGGTCAACGTTCAACCTCTAGAATAAAATCGAGTACCTTTTTGTTAAGAGGCTTAGGGTTCTCGATCATGACCATGTGCCCGGCGAATGGTATGGTATCACGCCGGCTTTCCGGGATTGCATTTTTCAACTTTTCGGAAAGTGAGGGAGGGGTCATTCGGTCTTTCTCTCCGCAAAGGATGAGTGTGGGAAGGGTAATCCGTGTGATCCGGTCCCGCATGTCAAATTGGTTGCAGGCCATGAAGTCTCCATAAACCACCGCTGCTCCGGATTTTTTCATGAGAGCGGCGCCGTCATTGATCAGTCGACGGTCTACGTCCGGAGCGTAGGCATACCCAATAATGGTCTCAACCATACTTTCAAAATTTTCCAGCAGGCCCTCCAAGAATGCCGGCGCCACTCCCAGGCGCGGACCGGTTCCCACGAGAATAATTCCCTTCATCAGAGAAGGATTTAAGAATGCAGCCTCCTGAACAATGGCGCCGCCCATGGAATGGCCCATGACATAGGGTTGTTGGGGGAAAAAAGCGTCGAGGGTCTTTATCAGCCACTTCGCATATTCACCAATGGTGCTTCCGGCATTTCCGGTGGTGTTTCCGTGACCGGGCAGGTCGATGGCCAGCGTGTTAAGGGAAGATTTCAGTGGATAAACCTGATTGCGCCAGACTTGCGCCCGCCCGCCGGCCCCATGGACCATGAGAAGCGTGGGTCGTTTTGCATCGAGATGTTTAAAACCGGCTTCAAATGAAATACCGGCTTTTTCCAGTGATTGAAGAATCATTTTTGAGCTGCCTCTCATTAATTTTGAGGCCTTATATCTTTACCATCGCATCAATGCACTTCCCCATGTGAGACCGCCGCCGAATACAGGAAGGCAGACCAGGTGATCGTTTTGAATACTACCGTCCCGAACGGCTTCATCCAAGGCGATGGCACAGGAGGCGGAAGAGATGTTGCCGTATTTGTTGAGCGTTACGTAAAACTTTTCCATCGAAACATTCAGCAGTTTGGCCATGGCCCGAAACATGCGTAAATTGGCCTGATGGGGAATAAACCAGTCAATGTCTTCTTGTACGTCCACTTGGTTATGTGCGGCTGCTTCCTTGATGGAATCAACAAAATGTCTCACCGCCACCCTGAAGGTGGCATTGGCTTCAATGAGCTGTAGGAGATGCCGCTTTTCGTCCACGCTTTCATGGGAGATGGGGGTGGTTTTGGAGCCGCCGCCGGGCAGCAGAAGATCCTGGCCGTTAAGGCCGTCCGTATGAAGATGCGTGGACAAAATTTCAGGGCCGCTATTTCCCATTTGAAGAACGGCGGCGCCGGCGCCGTCTCCCCAGAGGATACAGGAGGTTCGGTCCGTCCAGTCAAGGGTTCGGGTCATGATCTCCGAGGCTACCACCAAAACCGTTTGAGCGGCACCGGTCTTGAGGTACTGCTGGGCCACGTCAAGGGCGAAAATAAAGCCGCAGCAGGCAGCCGTAACATCAAATGTCACCGCCTGAGGGGCATCCAGTTTTGCCTGAAGCCAGTTGGCGGCGGAAGGACAGCAGGTATCCGGTGTAATGGTGGACACAAGAATGAGGTCAACATCTCCCGCGGTTATGCCGGCCATATCAAAGGCCTGAAGTGCTGCTTCACGGGCCAGATCAGAAGTTGTCACATCCGGATCAGCGATCCTTCTTTCACTGATACCCGTTCTTTTGACAATCCACTCATCCGAGGTGTCAAGTCCCATTCCCTGAAGGTCGAGATTGGACAGAATCTTCGGCGGCACATAAGACCCCGTCCCCAGAATTCTTACAGATTGCATCGTTGCCGTTTCTCCAAAAAGAATTTCCGATTGGCGCTTATTTTATCGAGGTGTTTATCGATATAGGCAAGGCGGCTTCCTGGGAAGCTATCTCTAGCATTTGTGTAATATGTTGTCAATTAGCAAAATTTATTCTAAAAAGTTTCATGGAGACAACCTTAACCGGCACATGCCTGGCTTTTTAACGAGACCACCCGTGGTGATGGATTTTGATATTTTTTTGGAAAGGGAGGTTTTTATGACAGAACCCCTATTATCACAAGCTATTTATCTGGATCATAACGGAACAGCCCCCATCGATGCGGCAGCTGTTTCCGCCATGAAGCCTTTCATGGAAAAACATTTTGGAAACCCTTCCAGTTCCCATCTGCTGGGCCAGAGGGCAAAACGCGGGGTGGCGAGGGCACGAGAAGAGGTGGCAGACCTTCTGGGCTGTCAACCTGATGAAATTATTTTTACCTCCGGGGGTACCGAGAGCAACAACATGGTCCTGAAAGGAATTGTCGATCTCAAATACCCGGAGAAATTTCATTTGATTACGTCCGCCATCGAACATCCGGCCATTCTGAATCCCGCCCTTTTCTTGAGCGAACTGGGCGTACGCGTGACCATTCTCCCGGTGGATGGCAAAGGTTTTGTGGACCCGGATCGGGTGAAAAAAGCCATTTTGCCCGAAACCGCATTGATCAGTATCATGTTGGCCAACAACGAAACCGGTGCCATTCAACCCATTGAAGAAATCGCAGAAATAGCCCGGGATCATCATATTCCCCTCCACACGGATGCGGCCCAGGCCGTTGGAAAAATTTCCGTTAGTGTTGACGAATTGAAGGTGGATTTCTTGAGCGTAGCAGGCCATAAGCTTTACGGCCCCAAAGGGGTGGGCGCCCTTTACATGCGTGAAGGGACGACACTCACACCGCTTATGCACGGAGCCGGCCAGGAAAATGGAAAACGGGCCGGGACGGAGAACACCATCCTGAGCGTGGGCTTGGGCGCTGCCTGTCGAGTGGCCCGAAAACGGGTCGCTCAAGATGAAAAAAATATCCGCTTTTTAAGGAACCTGTTGCAGACCCTTCTCTTTGAAGGGGTTGACGATCTGGTGCTAAACGGCCCGGAGAAGAAAAGGTTGCCCAATACCCTCAATGTTTCGGTCCCGGGTTTGGATGGGGGGCAAATCCTTTCGGGAATACCCGATATTATGGCTTCCACCGGGGCTGCATGTCATGACCGGAGAGTAACGCTTTCCCACGTACTGTCAGCCATGGGGGTGTCCTTGCGGGTGGGCATGGGGGCTTTGCGATTCAGCTTGGGAAGGTCCAACACCCAAGAGGAGATTGAAGCGGCGGCAGAAGCCGTCATCGGGCAGATCAAAAGGATGCGGGATGAGAAAAAACACCGTTCCTGAGCTTTTTTCATGTTTACGTATCGCCGTTTCAGCGCCCGTGCGTGAAACCTTTTTCTACAAAGCTCCGGAAGGTCTTGAGTCGTTGATTTCCATCGGCAGCCGTGTCACCGTCCCTTTCAATCATCGTCACATAACGGGTTACGTCATAAAAAAGGTCTCTGAAGAACCCGGCCGTCATCTGAAAGAAATCACGGACCTTCTAAGCCCGGGCCCCCTCTTTTCTCCGAAAATGATCCCTTTTTTTGAATGGATGGCTGACTATTACCGCCATCCGCTGGGAATGGTCATAGATGCTTCCCTTCCCGGAGAGTATTATAAGTCCGCCAAATTGACCCTCAAAGGGCAGGCTTTGGTTGAGGGGAGACTTTTTGACGACCACGAGATTCGCCTGCTGCGCTGGATCGGCGAAAATCCCGGGAAAAAGCTTCCCTGGCCCATGAAGGAGATCTACCCCCTTCAGGAAAAGGGATGGATTTTGGTTGAACGCCTTTCAACTTCAAAAAATCCTGAAAACCCTTTTCTAATAAAATCCGTGCGCCCCAAAAGCGGCATTGATTTTGAGACTGCATTGTCAAAGCGGGGAAAGGTCTCAACGGCCAAGAATGAAGTTAAATTTCTCAAAACGGTCTTTGAAAAGCGTTCCGTCCCAGTAAGCCGTTTAAGACGCCGGTTCAAAAACGGTCCATATCTGGTTAACAAATGGAAAAAGAAAGGCATTCTGGAACATCACAATGAATCACCGCTTCAGCCACCTGACAGCCAGGCGTCTTCAAAAAGATTTGGACCGCACCGCCTCAACCCTTACCAACTGACGGCTTTGGCGGAAATCAAAAATCAGCTGGATCAGAGGACTTTTGGGTCCTTTTTACTTTATGGCGTCACGGGAAGCGGCAAAACCGAAGTGTATGCAAGGGCCATTGAGTACCTGATTGAACAGGGCCGGCAGGCGATTCTCATGGCGCCTGAAATTCTTCTGGCAGGATATCTTGAAGGCGTTTTACGACACCGCCTGGGAAAGCGGGTGGCCCTCTATCACAGTAAACTGAGCAAGCGTGAACGATTGTACCAGTGGTCCAGAATGGCGGCCGGGGAAGTGGACCTGGTCATCGGCGCCCGTTCCGCCCTGTTTGTCCCGCTGCCCCGGCTGGGGTTGATCATTGTGGATGAAGAGCACGATACGGCCTATGTTCAGGCGGGAAATGCCGGTCCTCCCTATTGCGCCAGGGACGCGGCTGTGGTGAGGGCGCGGTTGGAAAGTGCCGTGGTGGTTCTAGGATCCGGCACGCCCTCCGTGCAATCCTTTCAAAATGCACAAAATTCCAGGTACCGTCTGCTCCGGATGCCCGAACGTGTGGAAGAGCGTCCCATGCCGTCAATGGAAATTGTGGACATGCGCAAGATTAAAGATGCCGGCGGAGAAGCACCCATGATCAGTCCGGCACTGAAGGAGGCCCTCCGAGACAACCTCCATGCGGGGAACCAGACGATTTTATTTTTGAACCGAAGGGGTTTTCACCAAATCTTTTTGTGCAGATCATGCGGCCAGGCCCTGCGCTGCCCCAATTGTGACGTGTCACTCACTTTTCATCTCCATTCAAACCGTCTGGCTTGTCATTATTGCGGTTTCAAATCGCCGCCCAGTGTATCGTGTAAATCATGCGGCGGGCACAGCCTGAAGCCTTTTGGGTTCGGCACCGAAAAGATGGAAGTTGAATTGAACGTTCTTTTCCCCGGTGTTGGAATTTCCCGCATGGACACCGATTCCACGCGTATGAAAGGCGCAGCTTCGGATATCTTGAAAGCTTTCGCCGGTGAAAAAACCGACATTCTCGTGGGGACACAGATGATTACCAAAGGGTATGATTTTCCCCGTGTGACCCTGGTGGGAGTGGTTGCGGCGGACCTGTCATTGGGATTCCCGGATTTCAGGGCGGGGGAGCGGACCTTCCAACTCCTCAGTCAAGTGGCTGGAAGAGCCGGGCGGGGAGATCGCGGTGGACGGGTCATTATTCAAACGTTCAACCCGGATCATTATGTGATCCAAGCCGCTGTTAAACACGATTTCAATCTTTTTTTCAAGAAGGAAAAGCACATAAGGCAACAGCTTCGCTACCCGCCCTTTTCCAATCTGGCCTGCCTGAAACTTGAAGGTAGCGACGCTGCAAAAGCAGGAAAAGTGGTTCGTGAACTGGGCCTGCATTTAAAGCAAATGCTCAGAAGCTGGCCTAATCGGGGAAAGGAAATCCATCTCCTGGGTCCGGTTTCCGCACCCATGAGCCGGCTGAAAGGCAAATTTCGATGGCAATTGCTGGTGAAATGCGAAAACGCATCTCTCTTGAAACATTTCCTGAAGGAAGCCGAAAAGGTCTTTGAACAAATATCGGGAGCACGCCATGTAAGGCTGCTGGTAGATGTGGACCCCTACGACATGCTGTGACCCTTTGAGCCTCACATGAAACTTTTCGGTTTCGGCGTCTTTAAAAAAAAGACATATAGATCTCATTTAGGGAGGTTTCTGAATGCAGCTTAGCCTTAGACTTATTTCAGGGGCATTGACTTTCTTCTTGATTTTGCTATTAATGGGCAGGTCTCCTCGCCGACCATGTTTTTAATTGATCGAAACGGTCATATGGCGGATAAAATCGTGGGCTTTTCACCGAAAGCCCTCGAAAAATCTCTTTTTAAGGTGCTCAAAATGATTATTGATGCCCATACCCACATTTTCCCCCCGTCTATCAGGGAGAATCGAAATGGTTTTTTCAAAGGGGAGGAGGCATTTCAAAGCCTCTACAGCGCGCCAAAGGCAAAACTCGCGGGCGCCCGGGAACTGATAGCGGCCATGGATGACGCAGGTGTTCAAAAATCCATTGTGTTCGGTTTCCCCTGGGAAAACGCGGAATATTTCAAATTGAATAACGATTATGTGGTGGAGGCCGTCAACCGGTACCCCGATCGGCTGGTGGGACTGGCCTGTTTTTCGCCGTTTTCGCCAAAGGGAGCCTTGGAAGCCAAGCGGTGCCTTGGTGAGGGTCTTAGCGGTGTGGGAGAGCTGGCCGTTTACAGTGGCGGCATCACCGCTCAAGTGGTTCTGAACCTGGCGCCGGTCATGGCCCTGTGCCGGGAAAGAAACGCCTTATTTATGCTTCATACCAACGAACCGGTGGGGCATCAATACCCCGGCAAAACACCCAACACCCTTCTTCAGATTTATGATTTCGTAAAAGCCTATCCTCAAAACCGCATTATTTTGGCACATTGGGGCGGCGGGCTTCTTTTTTACGCCTTGATGAAAAAAGAGGTTAAAGGGGTGCTCCAAAATGTCTGGTTCGATACGGCCGCTTCACCCTTTTTGTACCAACCGGAAATGTACCGGGTTGCAGGGGAAGCGGTGGGTTTTGACAAAATACTTTTCGGCAGCGATTTTCCGCTGTTAAAACCGCAGCGTTATTTCAAGGAGATGGGTGAAGCAGGTCTTTCCACTGATCAAATGGACCCCATCATGGGATTGAATGCCCAACAACTGCTTTCCTGACTTTCGTCGAAGGATCGCTTTTCAAATTCCGCGATTCGCAATCGCATCATCCTCCGATGGCTGACATTTGCCCCGAAAGGGATGTATCATCCCGGGTGTCCAAACAGTGAGAGCGGGGTTTACGATCCGCCGCTTCCAAAAAAATCTTTTCCAGATCGCGGTTCGTGGCGCCCGACCGCATGGGGCCTTTTAAATCCAGTTCCTCATCGGAAAGAAGACAGGGCCTCAAATGTCCATTGGCGGTGATCCTCAGGCGGTTACAGATCTGACAGAAATGATGGGTCAGCGGACTGATAAAACCGATTTCCCCTGGCGCATCCTTAAAACGATAACGCACCGTGGGGCCGTCAATGGCTTCCCTGGGGATCTGAATCAGCGGCTCTACAGCCTCAAGCCTTTCGCGAATGACGGTATTGGATACATGCCGCAAAGGCTTGTTATTTATAAGCAGTCCGCTGGGCATATATTCGATGAACCTCACGTGAAACGGGTAGCGCACCGAAAGTCGCGCAAAATCGAGCACTTCATCATCATTGATGCCGTCTAAAACCACCATATTGATTTTAATGGGGTGGAAACCCATTCTGTGCGCCAAACCAATGGCTTCATGGACACGGTCAAAACCGTCAAAGCCGGTAATCTGTTGATAACGGTCTCTCCTGAGACTGTCAAGACTGATATTGAGGCGTGTGACACCGGCCGAAAGAATGCTTTCCAGATGTTCCTTCAAGTAAATGCCATTGGTGGTGATAGACACATCTTTAAGCCCGGGTATGGACATCAGTTCCGGCAGCAAAAGGGGAAAATCCTTTCTTACAAGGGGCTCTCCCCCGGTGAGCCGGATTTTATCCACACCCAGACGGATGGCGACACGCGCCAGTCGAAGAATTTCTTCATAACTCAAGATGTCTTCGTGTCGCAGTTTTTCACGACCTTCGGGTGGCATACAGTATTGGCATCGAAGGTTGCAGCGATCCGTGATGGAAATGCGGAGATAGTTGAGATGTCTTTGATAATGGTCAATTAAGCAGTGATGTTTGGTTTCCATTGAAATCGTTTCTTGTTTAGGATATGTTCCGCTGATTGTCAGGTTAAATTTTCGTATAAGCGCCGTTGTTCATATCGAAATAGGTGACCTAAGTCAATCATAATTACGAACTTGATGTCTGTCAAAGAAAACGGAGATATTGGTTTTGGCGCGTTGCGCTTTTAAGATTTAGAAAATGTTGGGAGGTCCATCATGGCGGATCCGATTTATGTTGAAGTAAAAAACGGCGTTGCAATTGTTTACCTGAATCGCGTGGAGGCATTTAATGCTTTTGATCTCAACATGGTGACACGGCTTGCCGAAACATTGACTGCGCTGTCCCTGGATCCAAGCATTGCCGGGGTGGTCATATCGGGAAGAGGAAAAGCCTTCTGCGCCGGTGGAGATTTACGTTGGATCTTTGATTACAGGGACAATCTTTCAAAGGCCTTTCATCAACTGGCCGCACAGTTTCACCAGGCGATTCTGGAGATCCGGCGAATGCCCAAGCCGGTCATCGCAGCCGTTAACGGTCTGGCTGCCGGCGGCGGTTTTTCCATGGCGCTTTCGTGTGATTTCAGAGTCATGTCGGCCTCTGCCATCCTGAAACAGGGCTACACCTCCAACGGTCTCAGCATGGACGGCGGGGGTTCGTTTATGCTTCCGCGATTGCTGGGAACAGCCAGGGCCCTTGAAATCGCTGCATTTGATGCACCCATTAAAGCGAAAAAAGCCCTTGAATGGGGTCTTATAACCGAGCTGGTGGATGATGGGGAGGCCGTCAACAAAGCATATGATCTCATTTGTATGCTGAAGAAAAGGTCTCTCGATTCATTTGCCGCTTCCAAACAACTGATGACCGACGCTTTTAACACCAGTTTCGAAACCCATTTGGAAAATGAGCGACATCATTTGTCTTCCGTGGCAGGCCGGCCAAACGGTTTGGAAGGTCTGACGGCGTTTCTGGAAAAACGGCCGCCGGTCTTTGAAGCACCCGGCACTGAATAATCGCTATCGATCAACCGTATTGTCACCTTTTTGAAAACCATGTATCTTTCATATTTCGGGCTCACTGAAAATCCTTTCTCCCTGACCCCGGATCCCCGGTTCCTATTCATGAGCCAACGTCATCGGGAGGCTTTGGCGCATCTGTTGTTTGGAATGGGAGACAAGGGGGGCTTCGTGCTTCTCACGGGCGAAGTGGGAACGGGCAAGACAACCCTTTGCCGCAGCCTGCTGGAACAGGTCCCCGAAGGGGTTGAAGTTGCATTGGTGTTGAACCCTAAACAGAGCTCCCTGGAGTTGGTGGCGTCTATCTGTGATGAATTAAAAGTCTCCTACCCGACGCCGGCTAACAGCCTAAAAATACTCATTGATTGCCTGAACCGTCATTTGCTGGCGCTCCATGCCAAAGGGCAAAGGACCGTGCTGATTATCGATGAAGCGCAGAACCTCAGCATCGATGTATTGGAACAGGTGCGACTGTTGACCAATCTGGAAACCAACACCCAGAAACTGCTGCAGATCCTTCTCATCGGCCAGCCGGAATTGAAGAGCATGATGGCCAAACCGGAACTGCGCCAACTGGGACAGCGGATTACAGCCCGCTACCATTTGACGCCGCTCAGCCAAGACGAAACCGCCGCCTACATTGAACACCGCCTTGAGGTGGCAGGGTGCAAACGTCCTCTTTTTGCGCGAGGGACTCTCCGCCTCATCCACCGGTTGTCCGGCGGGATCCCGCGCCTGATCAACACGATCTGTGATCGGGCGCTGTTGGGCGCCTACGGCGGAAAAAACACCGTTGTCAACAAGACGCTGGTCCGACGGGCGGCTGATGAAGTCATGGGGAATAAAGTCCGGATGGGAAGTCCCGGTCTCACTGGATGGTTGCTGGCATTGCTGTTGCTGGTGGTCTTGGGGGCCGGATGGTTTTACGTTCAACATCCCGAATCCCCCCAATGGTGGACGAAATGGCAACGGAACACAGGAGAAACCGCCCAAAAGCCTGCTGATCGGGCTGCAGGAGGAACTGTTGAAAAAAGCCCCCAAACCCTTGACGAGCTGTTTTATGGAGAGACAACCGGCACCCGAATACAGGACGCTTTTCGTTCCCTTTTAAGGTATTGGGGGTTGGACTATCCGGCCGAGTCGGGAAAGAGTGTGTGTGAATGGGCACCCAGCGTCGGCTATCGCTGCTACAGCGGCAGGGGAAACTGGACCAGCCTCAAGCACCTGAATCGGCCGGCCTTACTGGAACTGATCGATGACCGGGGGCACAGGCATTATGCAACCGCCGTGGAGATCAAAGACCGGGAGGTGATCCTTTGTTTCGGGGAGAGCCGTTTGACACTGCCCAAAAAAGAATTGGATCCTTTTTGGTTCGGCGATTTCACTTTGATTTGGAAACCGCCGCCCATCAAATCCGCCATCCTCAAAAAAGGGGACTCCGGTCCTGATGTGCGCTGGCTGAAAGCGCAATTGAACCGCGTCGAGGGTGGGAATGATCCATCGGTATCGGACACAGCCGAAAGCAATGTTTTTGATGATATCCTGGAATCGCGGGTCATGAACTTTCAACGCTCCTGCGCCGTTTTACCGGACGGCATTGTGGGAGAACAGACCCTGATTCAGTTGACGAAACCGGAGCATGGAACATCTTCTTCGGCGCTGAATCGCTGATGGGGGGAATCCGCATGTCAATGATTCTGGACGCCCTGAAACGCGCTGATCGGGAGCGAAAACTGGAAAGCGCCCCCGATTTGAGTGCCATTTATCAGGAAGAACGTGTAATCCGACGCAATTATCGCCCGTGGATCTGGTTTGGGGGTGTTTTTCTTTGCGCCTGTGTGGCTGTGGCGGCCCTTTACTGGCCGAAAGCATCGTCAAAGGGTGGTTTCAGGGAAAAAATACCCGCGACCGTTCAGATGACGTCGAAATCCGAAAGAAAGTCACTGTCCGAAGGGACGGTCGTGCCTTCGACAACCTCGATAAAAGAAATGAAAAATACAGCGCTGCCACCCCCTGCACCCGTCTCTCCAAAAAAACCGTCCGAAATAGGGAAAAAAGTTTCTAAACCTGCTCTGCAAAAGGAATCCCCCCGGACGCCCGGTGCCGGCAGTGAATCCCCCAGAAAATTATCCGAGAAAGTGTTTACCGCCGACCTGAGACCGGAAGAAGCGATTGCGGATCATGAATCGCCTTTGGAAATCGTTTCAAAACCCGATGCCTCAAGAAAGGCGGAAACGCATCCGAACGTCTCCACCAAAATTGTTCCAAAACCCGAGCCAAAAGCGGCGCTGCCTTTGTTTAAAGACCTCCCTGAAGAGATCCAGTCGGTGTCGGGGCCCATGGAGATCAATGTGCACATGTATTCACCCAACCCGCCGGAACGTCGCGTTTTTATTAATATGAAAGGCTACAGGGAAGGGGACGTTATTGGGGAGACCGGTTTCAAAGTAGCGGAAATTACGTCCGACGGGGTTGTTATCGATTACGGCAAGGGGAAAGCGTTTCTTGGGGTCAGCAGAAAATAAAAGGAATCTTACGCCTGGTCGTAGTGACTGAACTGCATGGAAAAAGTCCCTCTTCCCTGGCTGGCGGACCTGAGTGCCGTGGAGTAGCCAAACATTTTTGACAGCGGAACATTGGCCGTCAGCACCTGGTTCGATCCCTTTGCCACAATCTGGGCAATTTTTCCCTGGCGGGCATTCAAGTCGCCGATCACATCTCCTAAAAACGCTTCCGGAACCAACACTTCCGTTTTCATAATGGGCTCAAGTAGGACGGGTTCCGCTTTCAAAAAGGCCTGCTTGAAGGCCATATTGGCGGCAACCCTGAAAGCCATGGCATTGGAAATCTCTTTTGCCTGAATACTCAATAGCGTTGTCTGTACGTCAATGACCGGGTATCCCATTACGGAGCCGCCCCCTTCAGCTTCATTGATGCCCTGATCAACCGCGGAAAGAAATTCTTCGGTGAGCCCTTCGGTTTTGCACCGGTTGACAAACCCGTTTCCGGTCCCTCTCTTAAGGGGAGATATTTCAATCTCCACCCCTGCAAAATGCTGTTGGCCGCTCAGCTCTTTTTGGAATATTTCCTCATGAACGGATGGCACGGTGATGGTTTCCCGATAAACCACCTGGGGTTTCCCCTGGTTTATTTCCACGGAGAACTCCCGCTTGAGCCTTTCGGTCAGGATTTCCAGATGCAACTCTCCCATCCCCGAGATGAGAGTCTGGCCCGTTTCTTCATCAATTTTCGTTCTAAAGGTGGGATCTTCGTCGGCCAGTTTGTTCAATGCGTCCAGCAGCCTGTCATTGTCCTGCACCTTTTTGGGTTCCACCGCCACACTGATTACCGGTTCGTTAACCTGAATTCTTTCAAGGAGGATCGGGTCGTCTTCCGTGCAGAGCGTATCGCCGGTGGTGGTAATTTTGAGGCCCATGGCCGCCACAATATCTCCGGCCGACACTTCATCGATGCGCTCCCGTTTGTTGGAATGCATTTTCAAAAGCCGTGCGGGTTTCTCCTTGATGTTTTTTCCAGGATTAAAAACGATCTCCCCCGCTTTCAAGGTTCCGGAGTAGATGCGAAGGTAGGTCATTTTTCTCCCCTGATCCATCATTACCTTAAATGCCAAGGCGGCGAGAGGACCCTTCGGCTTCGGCGGACGGGTCCCTTTCTCGCCGGTAACCGGATGGATGCCCGCGATGGGCGGAACATCCAGGGGTGACGGCAGATAGTCCACAATTCCGTCCAAAAGAGGCTGAATTCCTTTGTTTTTGAGCGCGGAACCGCAGAAAACCGGAACCAGGGCCATTCTTACGACAGCTTTTCGAACGGCTTCTTTCAGCTCCTGAACCGGGATCGCTTGTTCCGAAAGATATTTTTCCATGATCCCGTCATCGTTGTCTGCCAGGGTTTCCAAAAGCAATTCCCGGTATTTGCTTGCCGATTCCAGCATTTCTTCGGGGATGGGAATGGAGGTGAATTTCGCCCCAAGGGTTTCATCTTCCCAAAAAACGGCCTCCATCCTGATGAGATCGATGACACCCCGGAATTGATCCTCAGCCCCCCAGGGAATTTGCAGAATCAACGGGACCGCTCCAAGCCGTTCTTTCATCATTTCAACAACTCTGAAAAAATCAGCCCCAATGCGGTCCAACTTGTTGACAAACGCGATTTTGGGCACACGGTATCGATCCGCCTGATGCCAGACCGTTTCGGATTGCGGCTCAACGCCGCCCACCGCACAAAAGACGCCGATGGCACCATCCAGCACACGCAGGGAACGTTCCACCTCGATCGTAAAATCCACATGTCCCGGCGTATCGATGATGTTGATGGCGTGTCCTGACCAATCGCAGGATGTCACGGCCGAGGTAATGGTAATCCCCCGTTCCTTTTCCTCAACCATCCAGTCCATGGTCGCTTCGCCATTATGGACTTCACCCATTTTGTGAACACGACCCGAATAGAAAAGGACCCGCTCAGTAACAGTGGTCTTTCCCGCATCAATATGGGCGATAATACCCAGATTCCGGGTTTTGATCAGTTTATTGACTTTTGGCGTCGGCATAACGATGCATATCCTTTAACAGCATTTTCCAGTGAATCGGCTCATAGATATATCCCTTACGACACGAGCGGAAATCTAAGGGATATAACCACGGGTGTCAAGACATATGATCCCCTAAAAGATGAACTCAAGCCGATTCCACCAGAAGGTATCGATCCGGCTTCAGTCGGGCGAAAATGACCGCTCCGGGGCAGGGGGCGACCAGCTTCTTTTTGAATTGCGACCCCAGAACTTGGAACAGCTCCACACAACAGGAACACAGGTGAGCGCTTCGGTCGATGGAATAGGGAATAATGCCGTCCATTGTTTCAATGAAAAACTCAGGTTCTATAAAATTAGCGTGATTGGCGGTATGAGTCTTGTGGAGTTGGTCATAATCTCGCTCGGCAGACCCCAGCCTTTTGGCCCATCTCAGATAAATTCTTTTTTCCGTGTCTTCCACCTGCCCCCATTCGGGCGGCATCCTCTCCTGAAGTTGCGGGGATTCAAAAAGAAGCTGTTTTTCGTTAAGGGGGGCCGGTTCAGGAAGGATGAAATCGGATTGGGTGATAACCGCCGCCCTGTCCGTTTCAAAGTCCGCCAGTTCAAATGAGCTGATGACCAAATAAAGTCCGTTCTTGTCCGATGTGCGGTACCAGCTGCCTTGCCTGCGGCAGGTCTCGCTCCAGACATCAGGTGTAACGACCGCAATCTTATTGATTCTGTCCATCGGCGTGCAGACAATGCCTTTGGCATATTTTAATTTGATATGTCTCGTTTCAAGATTTTTTTTGAGCGCCGATACCTGGTTTGCGTTCAACCAGTAGATATGCTTTTTATAGGGTTTATTTCGTTTTGCCATGTATCAAAATCTCCCTCGGATGACGTTCCATGTTCCAATATTATATCATAGACATTTTTCAATTCTTTCATATAATGATACTAAAAAGAGATGTCGATATTCTTACTACCCTTCCAAACACACTTGGAAAAGTCGAAACCGGATATATCTTTTCAATCGAAATAGTGTGCAATAAATACACCGCGTGGCAATTTCCAACAACCCTCAAAACATACATCGGGAGAATATGAAAATGGGGGAAAAACTGGTCCGCAAGTTCTATTTAAAGCAGTTCAAGGCTATTAGCGACGCCATATCTTCATACGATGACTTGCATCTGCTCGTCAACCACCTGGCAGAAGGTACAACGCTCACCTTCGAGGCAAAAGGGTGTTGTATTATGGTCCTTGACGAAAGGGAAAAACAACTCTTTCCTTTGGGAAGTTTCGGGGTCAGTGAGAAATATCTGGAGAAAGGGCCATTATTCATCAATGAAAAATGGTCTGCCTTCATCACCGGGGAACCGGAAATTATCCACGATTTGAGCGATAATCCAGCTGTTCAGTATCCGCAACAGGCCGAGGATGAGGGGATCGTTGCCATGGTGACCGTTCCCATCGTGTCGCGTGCGCTGGTTGTCGGTCTGTACAGGATCTATTTCGGAGAACCCAAGCATATTCACGATGAAGACGTGGACTCTCTCCTGGTTTTGGGCAAGCTCTTGGGCCTTGTCATTGAAAATTACGGCATGAAAAATTTTGTGGAAGGCGTAAAAACGGCCATGGGAAGTCTTCCTCTCAGGATGCTGAAAGGGCTTTAGCGCATGCCGGTTCGTCAATTTGAAGACACAACCGATTTTTTCCGGATTGACAGCGGCGATGAAATTCACATTGGGGGAAGACGATTTTCAGTCACCCGCAATGAGCGAGAAAGACGGTTCGGCATTGACGATCCCAAATACTGGGTGAAAAGAGTGGTGGATCAGGAAACCGGGGTCGTCAAAATATTGAAACTGGCTTTTTTTGAGTCTTTTATAACCACCCTCGGCAGTGTCCGGATCAATCGTTTCAGAAACCCGAAAAAAGAAGGGGATATTCTTGGATTGGTCAAAGGGCTTCCACATTTCATGCAGGGCACGGTTTTCTACGACAGCAAAGGAAATAATGTGCGGGTACTGGATATTATAACGGGCCAGAATCTCTTTGTATATCTTGATGCCCTGAACATGGCCCATGAAGCGTATTTCCATAAAGTCGTGCCGGAAATTCTGACCAGGCTCCAAATGGCATTTGAAGCCATCGTATTTCTGCACAAGAACGGCTTTAAACATGGGGATATTCGAAATGACCACCTGATCGTGGAAAAGGAAACCGGAAATTTGGTCTGGATCGATTTTGACTATGATTATGAGACCAAAGAGAATCCTTTCAGTCTGGATATTTTCGGTGTCGGCAACATTCTGCTTTATGCCATCGGCAAGGGCATTCATACCTATTCCATGATTTCCCGCGACACCTGTACTTACGGGGATGCTAAAACAAGAATCGGCCCTGAGGATTTTTCAATTCTGGATAAAGGGAGACTGGTCAATCTTCGAAAAATCTACCCCTATATTCCCCCCTTGCTCAATGAAATCCTGATGCATTTTTCAAGGGGCGCCAATGTGTATTACGAATCGGTTGCTGAAATTATTGAAAATGTTAACTGGTATCTTATGTCCCTATAAAAAAGATGACGATCTCTTACGACATGTTTAGATTTCGGGGAGGCCTGCCGTGGAAAAATCCATCCTGGTCGCAATAAGCGATTCAGCCAGTTCCCGAGCGGTGTTGGACTGTGTGGAAACCCTGTTTCTGAATGATAAGGAAGTGAAAATAACCCTTTGCCATATTTTCCGGCAGCCTTCAGCCAGTTCGGAACTCATGGGAAAAAAATTTACGGCAAAAGAAACAAAACGGAGGGAGGCTATTCTTCTGGACGCCAGAGCGCGCATTGTAAACTGGGGGGGTGATCCTGCCAGAATTCACACACTGCTGGCTGCCGAGCCGTATCCCACCGTGGCCGACGGCATTATCGATCAACAGAAGAAATACCATTACGACATTATTGTGATCGGAAGAAAAAAGATGTCGAAAGCCGAGGAGTTCGTTATGGGAGATGCCAGTGTGAGGCTGGTGAGAGCCATTGAAGACGCTTCGATTCTGGTGGTCAAAACCCGACAAAAATAGTAGTGGCGCATTGGGGGCAAAAAAACATTGAATTTTGAATTCTTGAAGGGACTTCTTGAACAGGTGCGGGAGGGGCGCAGTTCCGTGGCTTCAGCTTTGGCGCAGCTCAGGAAACTCCCCTATGAGGATATCGGTTTCGCCAAAATAGATCATCACCGCAGCCTCAGAACCGGTGTGCCGGAGGTCATCTATTGCGAGGGAAAAAGTGTTGCCCAGATCGTCGGCATCACGAAGCGCATGGCGGAAAACCATAACAATATCCTGGGCACGCGTGTGGAACGGGAGATTTTTGACGCTATCGCGCAGCAGTTCGAGGACTGCGAATACTATGGCGAGGCGAAAATTGCTGTTTTTAAACCCCGTCCCGTTTCAAGAAATGGCCATATTGCTGTGGTATGCGCCGGGACGTCTGACATTCCCGTGGCAGAGGAAGCCTGTGTGACGGCAGAAGTGCTCGGTAACAATGTGGCGCGGATTTTTGACGTGGGCGTTGCGGGTATTCACAGGCTGTTCGATTCAAGCGATGAAATTCTGCGGGCCAATGTGGCGGTGGTGGTCGCTGGAATGGAGGGGGCGTTGGCCAGCGTTGTCGGAGGGCTGGTTTCATGCCCGGTTATCGGTGTTCCGACCAGCGTCGGATATGGTGCCAGTTTCGGCGGTATTTCAGCGCTGCTCAGCATGCTCAACAGCTGTGCTTCGGGCGTGAGCGTGGTAAATATCGACAACGGTTTTGGCGCCGGTTACCAGGCCAATCTCATCAACAAAATTGCGCTGGATAAAGACAGGCGCTGATTTGCCTCGTCCCCATTTGCTTCTTCATTATTTCATTTTCAGGTAATCATTCACGGTTCCCGTATCACCGTTTCTCATTTTGTGGATGAGATATATGAAAAGATAGGCGGTCTGCAATGCATCTTGAAGGGCGTTGTGTTCAGCGAACTTCGGCAGATGGAATTCGTCGCTGAGAGATGAGAGCTTGTAGGAATCCTGCTGTTCCTGATGGTCGAGATGGGGACCATTTAATGATGTTTTGTAGGCCCTGGCAAGCCGCAAGGTATCCAGGCTTGGACTTTTGATGACGCCGCCCAGATAATTCTGGCAGGCGCGATTGACGAATCCCAGATCCAGAGAGACGTGGTGTCCCACCAGAAAAGCGCCGCCGCAAAAATCAATGAAACGGGGCAGTACTTCCTCTATGGGCTCGGCGCCCCTCAATTCGCCGGGCGTGATCCGATGAATAAGGGTGCTGGGAGTATAGAGTTTTCCCTGTGGTTTAATAAGGGCATAAAATGTATCTTCAAAACAAATTCGGGCGTTTTTGATACGAACGGCGCCAATGGCGATAATTTCATCCCTGCGTTGTTTGAGACCCGTTAATTCGGTGTCAAAAACCACAAATTCGCAGTCCCGGACAGGCAGGTCCTTGTCTGCGGCAATGCTGATAATGTTGTTTGCCACAATGGCGGGATGGGTCTGTTGCCGGGATGGAAAAAAACGCTTTATGAGTTTACGAAGGGGCATAAATCGCAAGTGACCATGATTGCAGCGGGATATTCGAATTCAGGGTTATCCATTACCCTTTTTCGGGTAACCAAACTCAATACGCGCAGTCCCCTGAAAACGCCTGATTACCTCGAAAACCTCTTTCAGCGTCTGTTTTTCGAGAGCCGAAAGATCCTCAGGCCGGATATGACTGTCAGGGGCTTCTCCGTTTTCAACCATACGGAGCTGATGAACCAGTTTGATATGCATCATCAACTCATAGGCCTCAGTGAGTTCGAAACCGAGTTCCTTAGGAATATGGTGATTATTTTGAAGCGCATGCAGTCTTTCCAGTGTATTGGTTTCACCGATTCCGTATTTCAGACTCATGGTCCGCGCAAAATCGACAAAAAAAGCCAGGCCTTTGCTTTCTAAATCCAGGAAATCACGGTACTGCCCGTCCTTTTCCACCACAAAATTGCCGTAAAATGATAATGGCGGCTCCTCCAGACAACAGTTTTGTGCCAGATAATGAAGCAACGGTTCATTTCCCTTGGCCAGCATGAGTTCTTGATTTTTTAATGTTTCCGCAAGCGCAGCAGTGCCGGCGCCCGACCTGAAGTCGAAAAAAATAACAGCATCAAAACCCGTCTCCCGCCCCGAAAACCGGCACCAGTCTCTAAAATAACGGTCCCAGACGGCCTGGGGCTGGCGCCATTTGTCGTTTATGGCGGTATGGTGGCCTGAACCGGGGTCATACCCACAAGCAGCGAGATGTTTGATGGCCTGTTTGGATAACAGACTGAAATATTGGTCGGCTTCCCTCCCTGTGCTTTCATTCGGGCTGTTGGCATAAACAATGCCGTTTGCCTGGCTGCCTTTGAAAACCTGCTCTTGACGCCCTTCACTTCCGAACAGCAGCCACGAAAACGGCAAGGGTGGTTTCCCGATCTCTTCTTCAAGGAGTTTTAGCAATCGACCCAGAAGGTGGTCGTTCAACACCGAAATCATTCGGCTTACGTTGCAGGCTTTTGCGCCTTCTTCGATGAGTGAACGCACAACTGTCGGGATCTTCAGGCTCAGTTCATACAATCCGTTGATCCGTCTTTGTGCCTGGATTTCTCTGAAAAGGAAATAGGGAGAACTTCCTTGTGCGACCATGATGTCGTGGGTTGTGAGCATCTTGGAGATTTTTCCGTTTTCTTCAATGGCCAGGTGGTGAATGCGCCGTTTGATCATGGCAAGCAAAGCGTCAAAGCAGACTGACTGACCCGAAATGGTCTGAACCGGCGCTGTCATGATCTCAGACGCCTTTGTTTGGTAATCAAGCCCTTGGGCAACAACCTTTCCGCGGATATCCTTGTCCGTGACAATGCCGATAACTTCTTCCCGATCGTCGGTCAACAGGACTGAGCCGATTCTTTTTTCCGACATTATTCTGGATATCTGCTGGACCGTAGCAGATGCGGGTGCGGTGAAGAGTCTTCCTTTGGAGATCTCTCCGGCCTTGGCGGTAAAAAGGAACAGCGCCCCCTCTGCGCGGGGTGAGATTTTCTGCTGGCGAAGCTCGGAATAAACCGGCTGGGCCATCTTGTCGCTCATGGTGCTCAGGTAATAGCGCTTTAGTTTCGGATTGGTTTCAATGAGAAGGAGGAACTCTTTTTTGTCGAAAAGAAAGCAGAAAGTATCATCGAGGGTTTCAACGTTGTAATTTGCCGCGGTATTTTGAATGATGGACAGCGCTCCGAAGTTTTCACCTTCACCCCGGAAATCTTTTAAGATCACGTTCCCCAGGCTGTCCAGCCGGTAAGTCCTGACCCCGCCTTTTTGAATCACATGAAAGTGATTCACCTCACTCTCGCCCTGTTTGAGAATCAGGGTGCCTCTCGGGAAAAAATCAATGACGGCTTTCTGTGCGAACCTCATCAGCGTTTGCCGATCGAGTTCACTAAAAGGAGATTTATTGCTCAGAAAATCCAGAACAACTGCATGGGAGACTGCATTTGTGTTCATGAACCCGTCCAAACCAAGACAGTTGAGAATGAACGCCACTCGGTAATGAGCCTTAGTTCAGCCCACTACCGTTTCTTGCCCGAAGACTTACCAACAGGTGCCGGAATGAGGTTCTTTTTTGAAAACATCTTCATATGTGAAAACACGGAAATAATGATCATTGCAAGGGTGAAAAGAATAGCGGGAAACTGGCGGTTCCCCTGATAAAGGAGCGATAGAACGCTTATGATGAAAAGAAATTGGTAGCCGGTTCGTTTGAAAAAAACGATTTCCTTCAGAATATACATGTTAACCGCGGGTTCGATCAAAAAGATGAGGATGTACATGCCCTTTGCGAATCGAATATCGTCAACAACACCCAAAATCTTGCCAATGGTGACGAATAGAAGGATCAAGGACAAAAAAATGTTCAGGTATCGGTAAGTACGCTTGTCTTTCAGAAGCGCTTTGTTGTTTAGATGATGCCTGAGAGCGACCATGTTGTCTTTCGTCTTCAGTCGCTTCCAGATCTCGAATCTGTCGTTGCCCTTTGAAAGGAGCATGTCGATCTGAGTATTCAGTTCATCTTTCATAAAGGAGACGATATCATAGAATAACTAAAAAGTACAACTTTTCCAAATGTTCAGGATGCGTTTTTTTGAGTTGCCGAACCCGTTTTTAGCGTGTAATCTGATTTTGAAACAGTTTGTTGTGTCTTTTTCGAGGTCGGAACATGGCACCCAAAACCCACTGGGCGGATCATTACGTAGAGAAGAAAAAAGATGCTTTTGAGGCGGTAAGGCTTATCAAAGGGGGACAGCGCGTCTTTATTGGTTCCAGCTGCGGCGAACCGCAGCATCTCGTCAAAGCCCTTGCGGGAACTTCCAATTGTTTTTCAGATATCGAAGTCGTAAGACTTATGGCCATCGAGAAATCACCGCTCAGTCTGATCGCCGATAAGACCATGTGCCGGGCCATGGACATCAGGTCCTTTTATCTCGGTTCGGCAAAAACCAGAAGCATCCGTCAGGAGATGAGATTTCTCACCCCCATCAATCTTTCCGAGATTCCCAGGCTGTTCAAAACCAGACAACTGCCCATTCATGTGGCGCTGGTTCAGGTGTCACCTCCGGACGATTTTGGTTGGATGAGTCTGGGCGTATCCGTGGACATTACACAGGCGGCTGCTTTGAACGCGGACATGGTTATCGCACAGGTTAATTCCAGAATGCCGCGGGTTCTGGGACAGAGTTTCATCCATGTGGACGATGCGGATGTCATTGTGGAGCATGATGAGGAACTCCTCACCATCAGCCAGATGCAGGAGACGGAGACGGCCAATACCATCGGCCAGTTTGCGGCCCGATTGATCGATGATGGATCAACCCTGCAAATCGGACCGGGTGTTTCAAGCCAGGCCACACTGCTGGCGCTTTCCCAAAAAAAAGACCTGGGTGTTCACAGCCAGTACATTACGGATGACATTATGCACCTGGTGGCAAGGGGTGTGATCACGAACCGCAAAAAAGGGTTCAATGACGGGAAACTGGTCGCCAGCAGCGCTATCGGCAGTCAGTTGCTCTATGAATACATTCACGACAATCCTTCAATCGATTTCTATCCTTCCGATTATGTCAATGATCCCGGCATCATTGCCAGACACAACAAAATGGTGAGCATCAGCGTGGGCATGTCCATGGATTTGACGGGACAGATGGCCGCCGATGCCCTGTCTCACAATTATTATTCAGCGGTAACCGGCATGGTCGATTTTGTGAGGGGCGCCTCGCGCTCACCGGGCGGTAAATCCATTATTTTGTTGACATCCACATTTGCGGGCGGAACGCGGAGCAGAATTGTACCCATGCTCGAAAACACGGCGGTCGTGGTGCCGAGAGGGGATGTGCATTATGTGGTGACGGAGTACGGTGTCGTAAACCTTTTTGGGAAAAGCTTTCAGGAACGTGCCATGGCCATGATCAGTATCGCGCACCCTGATTTCAGGGAAGAACTTTTCCATAAGGCAAAAAAAATGGGCCTGTTGGGTCCGGAGCGTTCATTAAAGGAATCCATTCACGGCGTGTACCCCTTCAGACTGGAGGAAACAAGGGAAATTGACAATGAAACAGTGGTATTCAGGCCCGCAAAGCCGGTGGATGAAAGACGCATTCAGGAACATTTCTATTCTTTGGACAAAGATGATGTGGTGGCCCGCTTCTTTCATGAGAAACACAGTTTCTTTAAGGATGAACTTGCGGACATGCTTCACATCGATTATGTCAATGACATGACCATACTGGCTGTTGTTGGCGAAGTCGGTTTTGGAAAAGTTGTGGGCCTGGGTGAATACCTGCTGGTACCTGCAACCAACATGGCGGAAGTTGCCTTTTCCGTCAGCAGGGAATATCAAGGCAAGAAAATCGGAAGAATTCTCTTGCTCAAGCTCGCCCAGGCGGCGCTTGAAAACGGCATCTCCGGTCTATTTGCCGTTACTTCGCCCAGTAATCTAGGGATGATTCATTTGTTCAAGACACTGCCTTACAAGGTGAAAAGCGTGTTTGAAGACGATATGGTGGTCCTCACCTGCCGTTTTGATGAACCGTCTTGAGTCTATTTCAAAATGCCCCCTTGTGCCCGATCTCGGCGTTAGTCTCAAATTTTACGCCTCGAAATATTGAATATATTCCTCTGTGCCTTCATGTGTGACGTATTTTGTCTTTTTTGAGAGGGATGATAAAATGCGGCGATATGTCAAAGAATTGCAAATGCATGTTACATTTTTCACAAAATCCATTGAAATCCTGAAGAAATTTTTGATTGACAAATTGAACGGATTCAATTTAAAAAGTAGACGACCTAAGGAAGTTCCTCAAAAATGTTGAGCAAGCATGACCGTTTTTTTATGGCTCCTACTTATCAACCCAACCGTCTCAATAAGCCCTGTTTTACTTGAACGTTAATCTCAATAGTAGCTCCAACTTCAGTACCAACTTTCTTTAATTTAACATAATTTTAACGAGGAGGGTGCAAGCATGGCGGAAAAAGAACGTGTGGAAACTTCTGAGGCGCAGATTGCTGTTCACTGGCAGGAAGAAGGGTATTACTATCCTTCAACGAAATTCGTTGCCCAGGCAAATATGACCGATGAAACAATCTACGAAAGGTTCAGCCTGGACAATTTTCCCAACTGTTACAAGGAATATGCAGACCTTCTGGAATGGTACGAATACTGGCATACCATCCTTGACACCAGTGATGCTCCTTGTTGGAAATGGTTTGTCGGCGGCAAGATCAATGCCAGCCATAACTGCATTGATCGGCATCTCAAGAACCACAAGAACAAAACCGCCATCCATTTCGTGCCGGAGCTGGAAGAGGAAAAGACGGAACACATCACCTACCAGGAACTGTACGTCCGCGTGAATGAGTTTGCCGCGATTCTGAGAGATTTCGCAGGACTTAAAAAAGGGGACCGCGTGACCCTGCACATGCCCATGTGCGCCGAACTGCCCATCACCATGCTGGCCTGTGCCAGACTGGGTATCATTCACTCGGAAGTTTTCGGTGGATTCAGCGGCCGCGCCTGCGCCGACCGGATTGTGGACTCACAGAGCAATGTCCTGATTACCATTGATGCCTACTATCGTAGCGGCAAGCTCCTGGATCACAAGCAGAATGCCGATATCGCTCTTAAACTGGCCAAAGAAGACGGCCAAACGGTTGATAAGGTTCTGGTATGGCAGCGTTATCCCGGCAAATATTCAAGCCCGACCCCCATGGTTGAAAACCGGGACTACTTTATCAATGACCTCTTAAAGGATTACTATGGCGAAAGAGTGACGCCCGTTCCCATGCTGGCGGAAGATCCGCTGTTCCTCATGTATACCAGTGGAACCACGGGAAAACCGAAAGGATGCCAGCACAGTACGGGCGGGTATCTTTCGTATGTAACCGGAACCGCCAAATATATTCTGGACATTCACCCGGAAGATGTTTATTGGTGCATGGCCGACATCGGCTGGATTACCGGGCATTCCTATATCGTGTACGGACCCCTTTCCCTGGGCGCATCGACCGTTATTTACGAAGGTGTTCCCACCTACCCGGATGCCGGACGGTCATGGCGGATCGCGCAGGATCTGGATATCAACATTTTTCACACGGCGCCTACCGCCATACGGGCCCTTCGCAAGATCGGACCCAATGAACCCGCCAAATACAAATACCATTTCAAGCATATGACCACCGTTGGAGAACCCATCGAGCCGGAGGTTTGGAAGTGGTACCACAAGGAGGTGGGAAAAGGTGAGGCGATCATCGTGGACACCTGGTGGCAAACGGAAACCGGTGGGTTTCTCTGCAGCACCATGCCTGCCGTAACCCCCATGAAGCCGGGCAGCGCCGGCCCCGCTCTTCCCGGCATTCATCCCGTGATTTATGATGAGGAAGGAGAGGTTCTTGCCGCAGGTTCCGGAAAAGCCGGGAATATCTGCATACAGAACCCTTGGCCGGGTGCCTTTCAAACCATCTGGGGCGACCGGGACCGGTTTGTAGAGACCTATTACGCCAGGTACAACAAGGATCCCAACAGCAAGGATTGGCGCGACTGGCCTTACTTGACCGGAGACGCGGCCGTTCAGGCCGAGGATGGCTACTACCGAATCCTGGGGAGAATTGATGACGTGATCAACGTGTCCGGTCACCGGCTCGGCACCAAGGAGATTGAGTCGGCCGCCCTGGTGGTGGAAGAGGTGGCGGAAGCCGCCGTGGTTCCCGTGGCCCACGATATTAAGGGAAAGGAACCGGATCTGTATATCGCTCTTAAACCGGGCGTCGAACCCTCCGATGAATTGTCCAAGAAAATTTCCGATGCCATCTGCGAAGAAATCGGAAAGATCGCAAAACCCAGATTTGTTTTGCTGGTCAAGGATATGCCCAAAACCCGTTCCGGAAAAATCATGCGGCGGGTGCTCTCCTCCATTTCCAATAAGAGGGATGTAGGGGATGTCACCACCCTTGCAAACCCGGAGATCGTAACGGAAATCCAGGAGATGATGAAGAATAAATGATCCTCGCCTAAAACATATTTTACCCTGCCGGCCCGTTCGGGACGGCAGGTCGAGCCACCATAACCGAAAGAAGTACGTAAACCCTTAAGAGGCGTTAATGCAAGGAAGGGGGACTATGACCGACGGATATCTGGCGTACTACAAGCAGTCCATTGAGGATCCCGATGGCTTCTGGACCAAACCCGCCCAAGACTGCCATTGGTATAAAAAGTGGGACAAGGTACTGGACGATTCAAACAAGCCTTTTTACAGGTGGTTTTCCGGCGGCACGGTCAATACCTGTTATAATGCCCTCGACATTCATGTGGAAAACGGCATCGGAGATCAGGTAGCCCTTATTTACGACAGCCCGGTTACCGACACCATCAAGAAATACACCTATCTTGAACTGAGGGATGAAGTTGCACGTTTTGCCGGCGTTCTGACGTCCAAAGGGGTACAAAAGGGGGACCGTGTTCTATTGTACATGCCAATGGTGCCTGAGGCGGCAATGGCCATGCTGGCCTGTGCCAGGCTTGGGGCGGTCCATTCGGTGGTGTTTGGCGGATTTGCTTCAAAGGAGTTGGCCATTCGAATCAATGACGCAAAGCCGAAAGTTATTGTTTCCGCGTCATGCGGCATTGAAGTAAAAAGGGTCATCCCATACAAACCACTCCTTGAAGAAGCCATGGAAATAGCGGATGCCAAACCGGATGCCTGTATTATCCTTCAGCGGCCCCAGGAAACCGCTTCCATGAATCCGGGATTCGACTATGACTGGCATGAGGAAATGAAAACCGCTGTACCCGCGGACTGTGTTCCCGTTGCCGCAACCGACCCATTATACATTCTCTACACATCAGGGACCACCGGTGTCCCCAAAGGCGTTGTGCGAGACAATGGCGGGCATATGGTCGCACTTAAATGGACCATGAGCGCCATTTACAATCTGCAGCGGGGCGACGTGTGGTGGACGGCGTCTGATGTGGGCTGGGTCGTCGGACACTCCTATATTGTTTATGGCCCCCTGCTCAAAGGGTGCACCACCATCCTTTTTGAAGGCAAACCGGTGGGCACACCCGATGCTGGGGTCTTCTGGCGTGTGATAAGCGAACACAAGGTCAAGACCATGTTTACGGCTCCCACCGCTTTTCGTGCCATCAAAAGGGAAGATCCTGAAGGCAAGCTCATCGAAAACTATGATTTGAGCAACTTCAAGGCGCTTTTCCTGGCGGGGGAACGGCTGGACCCCGATACGCTGCAGTGGGCTGAAAAAAAACTGAAGGTGCCGGTCATTGATCACTGGTGGCAGACGGAGACGGGCTGGGCTATCGCAGCCAACTGTCTGGGTATCGAACAGTTTCCCGTGAAGCAGGGATCCCCCACAAAGGCGGCCCCCGGATGGAATATTCAGGTGGTCGATCCCGAATGCAAACCGGTGGGCCCAGGAGAAATCGGTGCTCTGGTGGTAAAACTGCCGTTGCCTCCAGGGACCTTGCTGACCCTCTGGAACAATGATGAGGGGTTCCTCAAAAGCTATCTGGAGGAATTTCCCGGTTACTACAAAACCGCTGACGCCGGGTTCATTGACGATGACGGCTATGTGTTTGTTATGTCGCGCACCGATGACATCATCAATGTGGCCGGCCATCGGCTGTCCACAGGGGGCATGGAGGAAGTCCTGGCGGATCATCCGGATGTGGCGGAATGTGCGGTACTGGGAGTGGACGACAAGCTTAAAGGGCAAATCCCCATCGGTTTTCTGGTTTTGAATGCAGGGGTTACCCGCGCCCCCGAAGATATCGAAAAGGAAATCATTCAGATGGTTCGAGAGCGCATCGGTCCGGTGGCTTCCTTTAAGATCGTAACGGTCGTCAAAAGGCTCCCTAAAACCCGTTCCGGTAAGATCCTTCGCGGGACCATGCGGAAGATCGCGGACAACGTGGATTTTAAGATGCCCGCCACCATCGATGATCCGGCTATTTTAAAGGAAATCGAAGCAGCGCTGATTCTGAAAGGTTTTGCCGGCGCCAAAAAAGACCCATAGGACTGTTTCAGACTGAGGATTCTATTGAAAACTGAATTCGACCATCACCCGCTTTTTTCCATCCAAACCGCATTCGTGTACCTGATACCCGCGTTCAGGTGCCCGGCTCAGAGAAGAATCAAGCGGCATTTCTGGATCCGGACGCCTGAAACCTGACGTAGCTTTATTGCGTACGATGTCAAATGCGCAAGAAAGGGTTTTTTCAATTTTCAACAGACCATCGAAAGGGGGGATAGCGACAGACAAAAAGGCAAGGTGAAGACGAAATCCAAATTAAAAAATCTTTTAATTAGGAGGTTCGATTATGACTAACGGTGAAGCTTACTGGAAGAAAAATCTTAATCTTATGATAGTCTGTTTAATCATCTGGTTCGTTGTTTCATTCGGGTTTGGCATCTTGCTGTTACAACCTCTCAACAACATCCATCTCGGCGGCTATCCGCTGGGCTTCTGGTTTGCGCAGCAGGGGTCCATGTACGTCTTTGTGGTGTTAATTTTCGTCTATGCGGCCAAAATGACGAAATATGACAAAGAATTCGACGTAGAGGAGGATTAATCATGACCCTGCGAATGACGACATATATCATTGTTGGCCTCACTTTTGCCGTTTACATCGGCATTGCCTTCTGGGCGCGCGCAAAGAGCACCTCCGATTTTTATGTTGCGGGAAAAGGCGTTCATCCCGTTCTAAACGGCATGGCAACCGCAGCGGACTGGATGTCCGCGGCGTCCTTTATTTCCATGGCGGGCCTCATCGCCTTCATGGGCTATGACGCCTGCGCCTACCTTATGGGCTGGACGGGCGGCTATGTACTCCTTGCCATGATGCTGGCGCCCTACCTGCGTAAATTCGGAAAATTTACCGTTCCCGAATTCATCGGGGATCGCTACTATTCCCAGAGCGCCCGCATTACGGCGGTGATCTGCCTCATCATCTGTTCCATCACCTACGTTATCGGCCAGATGAAGGGCATTGGCGTCGCTTTCTCGCGGTTTCTGGAGGTGGATTTCGCAACGGGCCTCTTCTGCGGCATGGGCATCGTATTCATCTACGCGGTCATGGGGGGCATGAAAGGGATCACCTATACCCAGATCGCCCAGTACTGCGTGCTGATTTTTGCCTACACCGTGCCGGCCATCTTCATCGCCTTTCAACTCACAGGAAATCCGATTCCGCAATTGGCTTTGGGAAGCCATCTGACGGACGGAAGCGGCATGTACCTGCTGGAGAAGCTGAATAAAATCTGCATTGATCTCGGATTCGCGTCGTACACGGCCCAGAAATGGTCAACCTGGAACGTATTTCTGTTGACCTTTTCCCTTATGGTCGGTACGGCGGGGCTGCCCCATGTGATCATGCGGTTCTTTACGGTTCCCAAAGTGCGGGACGCCCGTTATTCCACGGGGTGGGCACTGGTCTTCATCAGCGTTTTGTACACCACGGCCCCGGCCGTGGGCGCCATGGCACGATCCAATCTGTTGCATACCATTCAGACCGGTCCGGTGGGGTCTCCCACGGGGAACCTCCTATATGCGGACAGGCCTTCATGGTTTACCAACTGGGAAAAAACCGGGCTTCTCAAATGGGAAGACAAGAATGGTGACGGCAGAATTCAGTACTACGGCAGCAACGCGGCCTTTGACAAGAAAGCGGAAGCGTGGGGATGGCGGGGCAACGAAATGGTCAAGGTGGACCGGGATATCATGGTGCTGGCCAACCCGGAAATCGCCAACCTGCCCTTCTGGGTAATCGCCCTTGTTGCAGCCGGTGGTATCGCCGCCGCGCTCTCAACGGCTGCGGGGCTTTTGCTGGCCATATCCTCTTCCATCAGTCATGACCTGTTGAAAGGCGTTTTTATGAAAGGGATCAATGAAAAACAGGAACTGATGTACGGCCGCATCTCCATGACCGTGGCCATTATCGTGGCGGGATATCTGGGGTTGCACCCGCCGGGATTTGCCGCGCAGGTGGTGGCCCTGGCCTTTGGTTTGGCGGCTTCTTCCATCTTTCCGGTTCTGATGATGGGCATTTTTTCAAAGACGATGAACCGGGCGGGCGCCATCGCCGGCATGCTGACCGGTATCGGCTCTACCCTCCTTTACATCTTCCTGTATAAGGGGTGGTTCTTCATCCCGGGAACGGCGCCGCTGCCCGACAATGCCTCGCACTGGTTGCTGGGAATCAATCCCCAGTCCTTCGGCGCCGTGGGTGCGCTCTTAAATTTTGTAGTGGCGGGTCTGGTTGCCAAAGCGACGTCTTCGCCGCCGGAACACATCCAGCATCTCGTTGAGGATATTCGTGTGCCCAAGGTTGCGGGTTTTGCTGTAGGTCACTGATTTTGAACCCTTTTGACAGACCGGTGTGCCTGCCCTGCGGGCACACCGTTTTTTTTAGACCGCTAAATCCTTTGAAGAGTGGAATGGTTAAAAATGGCTTCCGAAAAACCCGGCCAAGAAAGAATGTGTGAATTCATATCGCACACCCGCGTCTTTGAATCCTTGCCCGAGGAGGAACTGCGGAATATGTGCAAGGACATGAAACGGGTGCGGTACAACAAAGGTCATATTCTGTGCCGGCAGGATGAGACATCCCTTGACCACGTGTATGTCATCGAAAAGGGGTCTCTGGAACTCTATTTTGAAGCGAATCATCAAAAAAGTCTTAGGGGGACCCTCACCCGTGGAGACGTTTTCGGCGGCATCGCCATTCTGATGAACAGTGGAAAGTCTGCCAGGAGCGTCATGGTCAAGGAGGATACCACGCTCCTCGTATTGCCCAAAGAAAAGTTCATAGACATCTCCACCAGATACCAGCCGTTTTACACCTTTTTCGTAGAGACATTTCAAGACCGAATGTTGGACAAATCCTATGCCGCCATTTTCCAGACAAGTCAGCTCACCCATTTTCTCTCAGAGGTTTTGCCCTTTTCATTGCTGCCGGAAGAAATTCTTAAAGAATTTTCAAAAGAATTTTCCGTTGTGCACTATTCAAGCGGTACAAGGCTTTTTCGCCAGGGCAAAAGCAAGGTTGAATATCTGTATGTCATACAGAAAGGTGCTGTTGAACGCTACGTTGAAGAAGGTAAAAACAAGACCCTCCGTGGTGTCCTTGGAGAAGGCGATCTCTACGGTGGCATTTCCATGCTGGTGAACGAAGGCATTGCTGTCCGTTCGATCAGGATCCTTGAAAACACCTACTTTTACATCCTCCCAAAAGCCGTGTTTTTGAAACTATGCAATGATCATGCGAACTTCGCGGAATACTTTACAGGTGCTTTCGGAAAAAGAATGATGGACAAAAGCTATGCCGCCATTATCAAAAAAGATACTGCGGCTGATTCCCAAACACAGTTTTTCAACCTGGAAGTGAAAGACATTTTCCATGAAGATGTTCTGTCCTGCGATGAAAAGACCGCCATTCAGGATGCGGCATCTCTCATGAGTGATCGAAAATGCAGTTCCATTTTTATCAAAAACGCCAAAGACGAATATACCGGCGTTGTGACCGACACGGATCTCAGAAGCAAGGTCATCGCCCGCGGCCGTGATATTACCGCGCCTATTGCAAGCATCATGAGTTCTCCTCTGCACAGTATTCAGATGGATGCCATGGTATCTGAAGCGCTGCTGGAAATGATGGATACCAACATGAAACATCTGGCCGTGAGAAATCGGCAAGGAAGCGTGGCGGGAATTCTGACCAACCGGGACATCCTCACCGCGCAGGAGCAGTCGCCGTTTTTTGTGGTTCAGGAAATCGTTTCAGCGTCGAACTTAAATGAAATTGTGGACAAACAGGGACGAATTCCCAGGCTGATCCAGAACATGCTCAACAGTGGCGCAAAAGCCAAAACCATCACCCGTCTCATCAGTTCCATATCCGATGCCATCCTGGAAAAACTGGTCGGTTTTGCCCTGGATGAACTGGGACCGGCCCCCGCTGATTTTGTTTTTCTGATCGTGGGAAGTGAGGGAAGAAATGAGCAGACCCTTAAAACAGATCAGGATAACGCCATTATCTACGCAGATGTCACCAAACCCGAATCGAGCGCTGCAAAAGCCTATTTTCTTGAGTTCGGAGAGAAGGTCTGCACCTGGCTGGATACGGCTGGATATGATTTCTGCAAGGGGGAAGTCATGGCTAAAAACCCCAAATGGTGCCAGCCCTTGTCCATTTGGAAGCGATACTTTTATTCATGGATTCGTGTTTCGACCCCGAAAGACTTGATGCAGTCCAATATCTTTTTTGATTTGAGAGGGGGCTGCGGCAGTAATGCCCTGGTGGATGACTTACGGCTTTTCCTCTTTGAATCGTTGGAGGGGTGGTCGAGGTTTTTCAGGGATCTTACCGTCAACGCACTCGGTTTTAAACCGCCGCTGGGATTTTTCAGGAATTTTGTGGTGGAATCCAAAGGGGAACACCGCAATAAATTTGATATCAAGAAATCCATGACACCCATCGTGGATATTGCGAGAATCTACGCACTCAGCAACAACATTTCCGAGACCAACACCCAGGAAAGACTTTACCGTTTGTACCTTGAAAAGGTCCTTGATGAAGAAACCTATAATGACCTGGACCAGGCGTACAGCTATTTGATGCATCATCGATTGAGCGGCCAGATCAAAAATATCCTGGAGGGGAAAAAACCGGATAATTACATCAATCCCAACAAACTCTCACGCATGGACCAGACCATGTTGAAAGAAATCTTCAAACGGATCGAGCGCATGCAGACCCGGCTGAGCGTCGATTTCACAGGAGGTGCTTAGGCCCCCTGAACACGGTTCGCCGGGTCGTCACCGGTTTTTGTCTTTAGGGGCTTCACCCTGGTCCCACTGTTACGAAAACGTAGCGGTCCGGAAGGATGATATCCTTCACCGCGCGGTTGATGTCGTCCGTGGTTACGGATTCGATACGCTCGATGTATTTCGGCATGTGGTCAAATCCCATGCCGTAGAGTTCGTCCAATGCCATCTGCAAGGCCTGGCTACCGTTGGTCTGCATACCGATTTTGAGATTACCCAGAAGATATCGTTTGGCTGCGGTCAGTTCTTTTTCCGTCAATCCTTTGTCTCTTAGAAGCGCCAGTTCGGCAAAGACGGCTTTTTCCGCCTGTTGAAGCTTGTCCGGATCGCATGCCAGATAAACGCCGAATGAACCGGTTTCAAGACCGGGACTTCTGAAGGCCGTCACGCTGTAGGCGAGGCTCCGCCGATCCCGGAGCTTCGAAAACAGTCTGCCCCCCATACCGGATAGCGCCGTGTCCACCAGGGCCATGGGAGCGTTATTGATGCTCTTTAGCTCGGCGCCCAGATAGCCCACCGTCATGTGCGTCTGGGCGCCCGGGCGCTTGAGATGGGCCTTTCTGGGACCGGTCAAAGGTGGTTCCGGTTCGAGCTCCGGCAGGATTTTTGAGGATGGTCTAAAGGGTTCAAAGAGGGTTTCCAGATAGGGGACCAACTGGTTCCGATCCAGATCGCCGACTATGGCCAGCACGAAATTCGAGGGGATCCGGATGGATTCGTACCAGGCTTCCAACTCCGCCCGCGTCAAACGGTTGATGGTTTCCGGGGTCCCGGTAGACGGGTGCCCGTAGGGATAATGGGGATAGAGGGTCTTGTAAAACAACTCAAAAAGCTGGGCCGTGGGGCGGTCCTTCTTGGCCCGAATAGCCGCCAGGATGTCTTCCCGCACTTTTTCAATTTCATGGGAAGGAAAATTCGCATGAAGCACAACATCGGAAAGAAGATCCAGACCCGCATAGAGATCCTTGCTCAGAAATTTTCCGGAAACACCCACACTGTTTCTTCCTGAAAATCCGTCAAGGCTTCCCGCCCAGGATTCCACGGTGGCGGCGATATCCGCAGCGGTTCGCTTTCGGGTGCCCCGGGTCAGCATTTCGGCCACGAAATCCGATATGCCCCACTCCCCCTCTTTTTCCAGCCGTTTCCCCCCCAGAAAAACCCCCACTACGGAGACTTCCGGAACCCGTTTGTTCTCTTTTATGATGACGCGCATGCCGTTTTTGAGTATGCGCATTTCAGTGGGGTTGTCGCGTTTAGCAGGCGGGGATTCCATTTTGGCGGGCGACGCTTTAAAAAGAGACATCACCTCATCCGCATCCATATGGATCTTCTGCCCTTCCGGCACCATGATGCCGATGGAAAGGTTTTCAGGCCGGAGATAGGTTTGCGAAACCCGAAGGATATCTTCGGCGGTAACCTGCTTTATTCTGGCCAAATAGTCATCCGCATGATACATGTCTCCGGTCATGGTCTGAAAATATCCGAGCGTGCTGGCCTGACCGGCCATGTCTTCCATATCAAAGACAAATGACGCTTCGGCCGTGGTCTTGGCTTTATCCAGCTCTGAAGGGTCGACAGGTGTTCGGGCCACCCGCGAAATCTCTTTTCCGATAGCGGCAAGGGCTTCCTTCAATTTTTCCGGCTTAAGGGTTGCGTCCACGGAGAACAGGCCGGGATCGGCCAGTGCATAGGTGTTGGCGCTCACATGGTAAACAAGGTTGGCGTCCATTTTAAGCCCGGTGTAGAGTCGTGAACTTTTGCCGTCTCCCAAAATACTTTCCAGAACATCCAGCGCATAAATGTCTTTGTGCGTCAAAGCGGGAATGTGCCAGCATATATCCAGGTAAGCCTGCTGGACGCGGTTATTAATAACGGTTTTTCGAAGTTCCGTCTGAGGGGGCTCTTTGGGTCTTGCGGGTTCGGCGCCGGTTCGTTCAGGAAAATTCCGAACCAGTTTTTTGATGGTTTCAAAGACCTTTTCCGTCTCGAAGTCTCCCACCGCCACCACCACCATGTTTTTCGGTGTATACCATTTGTCCACATACTTCAGTATCATTTTTCGGTTGAAAGACCGAATGGTCTTTTCATAACCGATAATGGGTCTGCCGTAAGGATGCTTTTTGTATGCGAGACGCATGATGGTCCAACTCAGCTGGTTTTCGGGTATATCCAGGGAACGCCGGTATTCCTCGAGAACCACCTCCTTTTCCTTTTTCAGTTCTTCCGGATCGAAAACCGAGTTCTGAACCGCATCCAGCAACACATCGAGTGCGGTATCCAGTCTGGCGCTGTCTATTTCCACATAATAAACCGTGCGGTCGAAAGAGGTATATGCATTGATTCTCCCCCCTGCCGTTTCAACGGCCCTGGCAATCTCACCGGTACCCTTGGTGGGGGTTCCCTTGAAAATCATGTGCTCGATCTGATGGGTGATACCGGCTTCCTCGGGTGTTTCATTGGCGCTTCCGGTTTTTACCCAGACTTGAACGGACGTTACAGGGGCACTGTGGTCTTCCTTGAGGATGACGGTGAGGCCGTTTTCAAGCGTATATCGCTTGGCCCCTTCGGTTACTGAAGCAGCATGGCCGGAAGGAAGAAATACGGTTGTCAGGATGGACAACAGCATCAGGAAAGGAATAAAATATTTTGCCATAATCACGTTTTTTCTTTTTGTAAGGACTTTCAAGATATTAGCCTCCGTGTTGCCTTTTTTGCAAGATATTGCATTTCTTTTTCGCTTGACACACAATATGTGGTGGAGGTAAAAAAGAAGCTCACGTCAAAAGGGATCTCTGCCGACCCCTTAAAAACGCTTTTTCGGGTTCCGGTTTTGGTTCAACAACCCTAGATGAAAATTATAAACATGAACAGGAGAATGTCCATGGGCCAGAAACGCAAGATTGTTTTTACGGAAGGGGAATCTCTTGATCTGGGTTCTTACAATTGGGACGACAACCGGTTTTCCGATTTTCTGGTCAGAAAAAATGCCATTGATCCGGATCAGGCCATGGATGTCAGCCGTTTTCTCAGGAAGGAAATTGCCAAGCTGGAACTTCAAACCATCACCATGCCCATTATCGAGCATATGATTGAAGCCAAGCTGCGCGAATTCGGTCTTTCAGCGATGTCTCCATTGCGATTGGACAAATCTTTTTTTGTCAAACAGGGTCTTGAGTTGTCCGACAATGCGGTTCGTGTATTGGAAAGGCGATACCTTCGGCAGGACAAGGAAGGGCGGGCAATCGAAACCCCGGAAGAGATGTTTGCCCGTGTGGCCCATCATATTGCACAGGCGGAAAAACGCTATGGTGGTGAAGACCGGATTAAAGATGTTGAAGCGGTTTTTTACCGCCTGATGACGGAGTTCAAATTTCTTCCCAACTCACCGACGCTCATGAATGCGGGTCGCGAACTGGGTCAGCTGGCCGCCTGTTTCGTACTTCCCGTTGAAGACAGTATGGACGGCATTTTCGATTCTCTCAAGAATGCTGCCCTTATCCACAAATCAGGCGGCGGCACCGGTTTTTCCTTTTCCCGGTTGAGACCTAAAAAAAGCCGTGTGGGCACCACCGGCGGCATTGCCTCCGGACCGGTTTCTTTCATGAAGATTTTTAATACGGCTACGGAACAGGTCAAACAGGGTGGGACCCGAAGGGGCGCCAATATGGCCATTTTAAGGGTCGATCACCCGGATATCCTGGAATTCATTGACTGCAAGAAAAACAATGAAGAACTGAACAACTTCAACATTTCCGTGGGAGTGACCGATGCCTTCATGGAAAGTGTCAAGGCAGACACAAACTACGATCTCATTGATCCCAGAAATGGCAGAAAGACGGGTCAGTTGAACGCAAAAGAAGTCTATGATGCTCTCATCCAGCGCGCCTGGGAAAATGGAGATCCGGGCATTGTCTTTTTGGACAAGGTGAACCAGGACAATCCAACGCCGGGTCTGGGTGAAATTGAAAGCACGAACCCGTGCGGTGAACAGCCCCTTCTGCCCATGGAGGCGTGTAACTTAGGTTCCATCAATCTGGCCAAGTTCGTTGTGGACACCGATGAAGGTCCCGCAGTTGATTACGCCGGACTCAAAGAGGTGGTCCGGGAGAGCGTTCATTTTTTGGACAACACCATTGACATGAGCCGGTATCCGCTGCCGGAAATCGGTGAAATGGTGAGAGGGAATCGCAAGATCGGGTTGGGTGTCATGGGGTTTGCCGATCTCCTCTACCAGCTTCGAATCCCCTATGATTCCGAAAAGGCCCTTGAAACGGCCGAGGCGGTCATGGGTTTTGTTCAGGAAGCGTCTCACCAGGCTTCCCGGCAACTGGCGGAAGAACGGGGTGTCTTTGGCAATTTTGACAAAAGTGTTTTCAAGAGGCGAAAGGACTGCTCCTATCGAAACGCCACCACAACAACCATCGCTCCTACCGGCACATTGAGCATCATTGCCGGATGTTCCAGCGGTATTGAGCCGCTGTTTGCTCTCAGTTTTGCCAGAAATGTGATGGACAATGATCGGCTGGTGGAAACCAATCCCTATTTTGAAGAAACGGCAAAGAAAAAAGGATATTTCAGTTCTGAACTGATGGACATTGTGGCGCAGAAAGGTACCATTCACAATATTAATGAAATTCCAGCGGAAGACCGGGCCGTCTTTGTCACCGCCCATGACATCGTGCCCGAATGGCACCTGCGCATGCAGGCGGCATTTCAGAGACATACGGATAATGCAGTTTCCAAAACCGTCAACTTGCCGCGGGATGCCACCGTTGAGGATGTCAAAGAGGTTTACGATCTGGCCTATGAACTGTCCTGCAAGGGGGTTACCATATACCGGGACGGCAGCAAGGAAAATCAGGTCCTTTCCTTCACGGACAAGAAAAAGAAGACCCATGGCCGATTCATGACCGCCGTTGAAGAAAGACCCGAAACCCTGCTGGGATTTACCACCAAAATGACCACGGGTATGGGCGCCCTCTATGTAACCGTCACGGAGTTTGAAGGACGGCCCTTTGAAGTTTTTGCCACCATCGGAAAATCCGGGCGATCCACCACCGCAAAAACCGAAGCCATCGGGCGGCTGGTTTCACTGGCCCTTCGTTCCGGGGTTCACGTAAGAAAAATCGTGGAGCAACTCAAAGGCATCGGTGGCGAACATCCCATCTTTCAGAAGGATGGTCTGGTGTTGTCCATTCCCGACGCCATCAGCAGGGTTTTGGAGAAGCGGTATCTGCAGGGCCAGCCCGCCGCCAAAGGGAGCGTGGACGAAAAAAGTCTTTTGGGAGAAGCGTGTCCAGAGTGCGGCCAGACCATCAGCTTTGAAGAGGGGTGCATGACCTGTCATTTCTGCGGCTTTAGCAAGTGCGGGTAAACCAAAAACAATTTTTTTCTTTAATGTCAGGGGTGCTTTTCCCTTTCAACCGCCCGGTAACCGATGTCTTTCCGATAATAAACGCCATTCCAGTGAATCGTTCGAGCCAGATCATAGGCTCTTAATTGCGCTTCGCCCACACTGCTTCCCAGGGCCGTAGCGCATAGGACCCGGCCGCCGCTGGTTACCACCTGATCGTTGTTCAGGGCAGTCCCCGCATGAAAGACCTTGACCCCTTCCGCCTCGGTTTCGGGAAGTCCGGTGATCACATCCCCCTTCTGATAGGCCACCGGGTACCCTCCAGCCGCCATGACCACGCCCAGTGCGGCTCTCTCGTCCCACTTGACTTCAACTTGGTCAAGGCGTTGTTCCATGGCCGCCAAGCACATCTCCGCAAGGTCCGACTGAAGTCTCAGGATAATGGGCTGCGTTTCGGGATCCCCGAATCGGCAGTTATATTCCAGAACATTGGGCGTACCATCCCCCGATATCATCAATCCAGCGTACAGGAAACCCTTATAAGGATTTCCTTCGGAAGCCATACCTCTCACAGTGGGTTCAATGACCTCCCTCATGATGCGGTCATGAAGTTCCCTCGTTACCACCGGAGCCGGTGAATAGGCGCCCATGCCTCCAGTATTGGGTCCCCGGTCCCCGTCATCACGGGCTTTGTGGTCCTGGCTGGTGGCCAGTGGCAAAATGTGTAATCCGTCCACCATCACGATGAAACTGGCTTCTTCTCCGATCAGGCATTCTTCCACGATAATGCACTTCCCTGCCTGGCCAAAAGATTTTCCCGAAAGCATTCCCTCCGCTGCATCAATTGCTTCGGCTTTTGATGTGGCAATAATAACCCCTTTTCCTGCGGCCAAGCCGTCCGCTTTTACCACAAGGGGCGCACTCAATTCGTTGATAAAGGCTTTTGCTGCGTCGAAATCCGTAAATGACCGGTAGCGGGCCGTGGGGATGTTGTGGCGGGCCAGAAAATCCTTGCAGAAAACCTTCGACCCTTCCAGTCGGGCGGCGTTGCCGCTGGGGCCGAAACATTTCAGCCCCGCCTGCTCGAACCGGTCCACAATGCACTCTACCAGTGGGGCTTCCGGTCCCACAACGGTCAACTCAATGTTGTTATTGAGGGCGAAGTCCTTGAGTTCCTCGATATGGTCCGAACCAATGGGAATATTTTCCACGCCGGACTCCCGGTCCGTTCCCGCATTTCCCGGTGCCACAAATACTTTTTCCACTCTGTTTGATTGGGCGAGCTTCCACGCCAGTGCATGTTCTCTGCCCCCACTGCCCACGACCAGTACCTTCACGACATATCCTTTCCGGAGCAACAACAGAGCTCCATTTTGTTCATTTCTCCAGGACCTCTTTCATCTTCTCCGCCAGCCCTTTAATGGAAAAAGGCTTTTGAATGAAACCGTTCGCCCCGGCTTGCAGGATTTCCCTAGCTGGGCTATCCAGGGAATAACCGCTGAAAACGATAACTTTGAGGTCAGGCCTTGCCGTCATGAGCAAAGGGTAAACCTGAGCGCCATCCATGTCGGACAATTTAATGTCCAGAAGTGCCACATCTATGGGTTCAGTGCCGGCCTTCTGAATCGCCTCTTTCCCTGTAGCGGCTTCAATCACTCTGTATCCGAGCCTATCGAGCGACGCATGTGTAATTTCCATTACATCCGCTTCGTCCTCGATCAGCAAAACGGTACCTTTACCGGGTGTCGCGGCCTTTTCCTGAATGATGTCAGCTTGTTCGGGGTCCTGTTTCCCAAAGGCAGGAAGGAAGAGGTGAACCCGGGTCCCCTGCCCGGGTTGGGATGCCACGGTAATACCGCCGGAGTGGTTATTTACAATTCCGTACACGGCGGCCATGCCCAACCCCCTCCCAATGAAATGGGTGGTGAAAAAAGGCTCAAAAATCCGGTTCCGGGTTTTCTCGTCCATGCCTTTGCCATCATCGCTGACAGTCACCCGCACATAGGGACCCGGCCGCATTTCCCCTTGGCAGGAAGCTTTGTCCAGTGCCACATTCCTGGCGGAAACCCTGATGCGTCCGTCTTGTTCAATGGCCTCATTGGCATTGGCCACGATGGCCGATATGACCATTTGCATCTGTGTGCGATCCGCTTTCACCTGCATCAGGTCAAGGGGCAAATCCGTTTCCAGCCGGACAGAAGGTTTCAGCGTGTGCTCCAGAAGCGCCAGGGTATTTACCAAAAATTCCCTTATGGGGGTAGCCTGCAAATGATAGCGCCCGCCCTGCGCATAGGCCAAGAGCTGCTTTGTCAGGTGAACCATTTTATGGGCGGATGCCTTCATGTCCTTGATATTTCCTGTGAAATTATGAACACCCGGCAGATCCATTTCCAGAAGGCCAATATTGCCGGTGATACCGGTGAGTGCATTGTTGAACTGATGGGCGATACCGCCTGCCAGGGTACCCAGGGCATCCATTTTGCGAGCTTCCTGAAGTTGTTTTTCCAGGTTTTTTCGACCGGTGATGTCCTGGCCGAACACGGCCAGTTTCGAAACTTCGCCATCATCGTCAAAAACTGGATAAATATGCCACTCAAGAGCCCTGCTTTCGCTCGTTTCCGAAAAACTGACGGGCTGCTTTTCCGTGACGACCTTAAGGGCTTGTGCTCTTCTTGCATCCATCTCTTTTTGCGACAGAAAGCTGTAAATGTTTCCGCCGACAATTTCAACGGGCGTTTTTCTCAATCTCTTGGCTCCTGCAGCGTTAATGGCCAGAACAATTCCATCCGGATCCAGCAGAAGGACGTTGTCGTGGGATGCGTCAAACATGACCTGAAGCATTCCTTCCGCATTCTCCGCGAGGTCCTGTTTCAGTCGCTTCAAAACATTACGGCATTGGAGCAGATCGTTTTCCAGCTGCGCCACTTTTCTTGTGAGTTCGTCATATGTTGGTTCCGGGTCCATAAAAAACAGTCTCCAATCCCTGTTGCTGTTCGGTTTATGAAGAGATCCTGAACGGATGATTGCAAATTTGGACCGATTGTCATATCTTAGCGGACTCAGGAAGAACAAGAGTTCAGTCTCTATCTGATTAAACGAATGTTTGAAATTTGTCAAATGTTTATGGTCCGCAAACAATAGAGCGTCTAAATGGATTCGGTCCGCACAACAGCCGTTCTGACCGGCCGTGAATACGATTTCTCCGCCAAATATCTGGCAGTTTCACACCTCCGTGGATTGGCTGAAAGGCAGCCTCAAGAGATTGGCCCTGAAACCATTGACGGTCTTGAAAGCCTTTTTTACAATCGCTCCGTTAAAGAGCAGACGCAGGCCTATTTTCTGTTCAAGGAAGCGGCCGGCGCCCTTTCTTCCGTGCTTGCACGTCTTCCCCATGATGACCGGGGCCGAAAGGCTCACGATGCATTCATGAACCTGCTTTGTGGAACAACAGGCCAAGGAAACCGGGCCGCCGCAGAAGCCCTCAGTGCCCTTCCACTCACCATAAAAGGCACTGCGCCGGAACAGGAAACGGAACGTGAAACGACGCCTGTTATCGGTTGGCAGGAATTGCTGAAAACTGCCCGCATATCCTCCGACGGGAAGCTTCGTTTAATGGGCAGAAGCCTCGTGATCCAATCGGCAAAGAGGAGCGAACTGCTGGTGGTAAAATTGGGGAGGGAAAGCGATCATCCGGAATCCCTGCAGAGGGAAACGACCTGGCTCAGGCATTTGGAACAAAACACGGATGCTTTTCCGGTGAGATTTCATATTCCGAAACCCTTGCCCGTTAAAGGCCGGTTCTTGTTCAGGTTGCAGGATATGCCCACTTCCGATCTCAGGGTAAGAAAGCGTCATCCCAAAGGATACGGCATCGCTTTTCTGGCGCATTCGGATTATTTCAGGTATCCCAACCAAAGAGGAACTGAAAAACAATTGGGATCGAGGGAATTTCTTGAAACCCTATGCCGAAACGCCTTTTTATTTGGGATGCTCACCGGCTTGGGCATCATTCATGGCGCTCCGGTGCCCCTGTTTCACAACCGGGTTCAGGGTCCCAGAAGAAATGATCACGGCGCGTACCTGTGGGAACGGGGCGGGCGTTTGGACCAATGGCTTTGGTCCTGCCGCTACCCCAACTTCGGCTGTTCGGGCATTCGGGATTTTGAGCACTTCGAAGTTTATAACGGCCCCGCAAAAAAGGCCTATTCATCCATGGGTGCCCAACTATTGAGCCTCTTTCTGGTGGCGGGAAGCTATTTTCGCATGAAAGAGAGTGCCCGAGTTGGCTTCGAAGCCGACGGCCGGCCCGTGGACGTAAGGGCGCTTTTTGACAAGTCCTTGCTTTCGGAAGTTATTCAAGGCGTTTTCCGGCATTATTATCGCGGATTTGTGGGAAAATCCTTTACCGGCATCCTGCCCTTTGATGTCTCTCACCTGGCCGAACGCATGATAAATGAAATGGGTGTGGACCGTCATATGGATGAGACGCTGAGGGTGGCAGACCAGCAGGAAATGACCGAGAGTGCTTTTGTGGATTTTCTTCTGGAACGGGGGGTGTCCATGTCAAAAGCAAAAGGGATGAGGAAGGGAGAAGGCGACATTACGCTGCAAACCGGACCGCATCTGGGCGGTTTTAACCAGCCCATATCCATCCCGGAACTCATCGAGGCGGTTGGAACCATGGCCGCCTTGTCTATTTACGGAAAGTACCGTAGAGAGAACCTAGAAATGAAGGGTAGCGCCTATGTCAACTCAATATGAAAAAATGATCCGGAAAAATCTGGGGACCCTGTTTGAGAAAATGCCGGGGGATCTGGAAGCACGCATGGGGGCATCAAGAAAAGGTGAGGGTTTTTCCCTGCGGGCATTTGGTGAAGACGCGTGGTTAGATGGCGAACAGGTCATGTTTGAAGGTAAAAATGATGTTACCCCCAGGGGACTTCTGGTTTCTCTTTATGCACTGCATGCGGGTGTTGGAAAAATTGAGATCGAGCCTTACAAGGCCTTCAAGGATTTTCCGGGAAGCATGCCCTATCACGGGGCTTTCAGCGCCAACAGCGAGCGGGTGCTTATCCCCCATGTTGATAAAATTCTGGAAAAAAAGGGGGAGATCATATCGGCTTTTAACGGATGTGAAGAGCAAACAGGCGATTTTTCCATGCGGCTCTACCCTTTTCCCAAAATCGCGGTCTGCACGATCTTCTACCTGGCGGATGACGAGTTCCCCCCCTCTGCCACATGCCTTTTTTCCGCAAACGCACAGGATTTCATGCCGTTGGACGGTCTGGCCGATGTGGCGGAATATACATCGAAAAAGATCATTAAAATGGTCTCAATACGGGAACCATAGGAATCATGGGTGCAGAAAAAACGGAGAATGATTTGCCGGACTGGAAGCGCCTGCTTGAAGAGAGTATCATGGAACCTGATGCTCTCCCCTCTTCCCATCCGGAAAAATTAAAGCGCGTCATATCCCGATATCCCATGCGCATCAATCCCTATTACCTGGGACTGATCAGAGAAAAAAACGATCCCATTTACCGCCAGAGCATGCCGGATATTCGGGAGCTGGACGACAAAGGGGCGGCGCCTGATCCGCTTAACGAGGAGGGGCACTCACCCGTTCGCGGTCTGACCCACCGGTATCCGGATCGGGTACTCCTCCTTGTGTCTTCGGAATGCGCCGTGTACTGTCGATTCTGCAATCGAAAGCGCAAGGTGGGACGGCCTGGAATGGTAACCGATAGATCCATTGAGGAGGGAATCGATTATATCAGGGCACACCGGGAAGTGCGCGATGTGCTGCTCTCCGGAGGAGATCCGCTGCTTCTGGAGGACGCCCGATTAGGGGAAATCCTGAGCGCCCTTCACGCCATTTCCCATGTGGAGATCATACGGATCGGAACCCGGGTCCCCTGTACCCTGCCCCAGCGGATCACGCCGGAACTGGCCGGGCTGCTTCAAAAATTCCATCCCCTTTATATGAATGTCCATTTCAACCATCCCCTTGAAATTACGGCGGAAGCCACCCTGGCATGCAACCGTCTGGCCGACGCCGGAATTCCGCTTGGGTGCCAGACAGTGCTTTTGAAAGGGGTGAACGACGATCCGAGTGTCATGCAAGAGCTGATGCGGAAACTCTTGATCATAAGGGTTAAACCCTACTATCTCTTTCATGGGGACCCCGCCCGGGGAACTTCTCATTTCAGAACATCGGTAAGTCGCGGGTTAAATATCATACGGGAGTTACAGGGCCACACATCCGGTCTATGCGTTCCCCATTTCGCCATCGATCTTCTGGGCGGCGGCGGCAAGGTACCTCTCCTGCCGGATTACCTCCAGGGAAGGGAGGACGGCTCCCTGCTGGTAACCAATTACCGGGGAAATGCTTATCGACACCCTGATGGAACGGATGATTAGAAAAAAGGGGACAGATTTATTTTTGACATTCATTAGCGCTTCCTTGTATGATGATGTCATGCCAAGACAACCTCGATTAGTCATACCGAACTGTCCACACCATATTATCCAGCGGGGTCACAACCGGCAGGTCGTGTTTGCCGAAAATGGCGACTACCAATACTACCTGGATAATCTCCGCGAATGGAAAACGGAACTGGGCTGTAAAATTTATGCTTACTGCCTGATGACCAACCACGTGCACCTTATTATTGATCCAGGTGATCGGATCGATAATCTGGGTCTGCTCATGAAACGAGTTGCCGGTCGTCAGACCCGCTATGTAAACAAGAAGGAAAAACGAAGCGGTTCCCTTTGGGAGGGGCGTTATAAGTCAAGTGTAGTGAGTGCCGATGAATATCTGCTTGCCTGTTGCCGGTATGTGGAACTAAATCCCCTGCGGGCAGGCGTGGTCGTAGATCCATCGCAATATCGCTGGTCAAGTTGTCCGGTAAAAACCGGCATCAAAGAGCAGCCATGGCTGGATTTCGATCCTTTCTATATGAGCCTTGGCAAGGCAACGGATGAGAGAGCAAAAGAGTATAAGCGATGGCTTATGGATACCGTGACGGAGGAGGAATGGAAGTTGATCAGAGAGGCGACTCAACGGGGACAATTAATATCCGGTAAGAAATTTGTTCGAGAGATTTCCGAAAAGCTGGGACGGCGGATTGAATTGCGTGGTCCCGGGCGGCCGAAAAAACGTAAAAAATAAATCTGTCCCTTTTTCTCTTTCTCTGGTTGCTAAAAAGTGGAATTGTGGATAATCTACAATGAAGAGAGGGAGTTGAATTTTGTTCATGTGGCATTTGATACCCTACAAAAATTTAGGATGAACAGACAGAATCGTGAAAGCGTGAGCGAATCGACTGCTACATGAAAAGGAGGAGCTATGCAATCCATTGCAATAAAGAAAACGGCCTTGAGAAACTGTATCCTTCGTCTTCCCGACCAGGAAATTGATTTAGTGGACAAGTTCATAAAGGAACTTCTTGCCCGGAGATCGTTTAAAAAACCCAGGCCGCGCACCTTAGAAGGTATCTGGAAGGACAAGGGGTTTGAAAAGCTGAGAGATCTTGAATCAGAGATCGGACAAATCAGGGCTGAAATCGGCAATTCGATCTTGAGTAAAGAATTCTGATGCAATACCTGCTTGATACTGTCACAGTTGTTCGTCACTTTTCCGCCATGGGCAAAATTGGGGAAGAAGCCCGCAAGATACTCAACAGTTCCGAAAGCTCATTTATCATTTCTGTTATCAGCCTGATGGAAATCATGTACCTGGCGGAGAAAAAGCGCATTGCCATTTCCCTGAGAGATACGTTTGCGCAAATTGAATCGTCATCCCTTTACAGCACCATTGATTTGACACCCGAAATTTTGAAAACGGCCGAAGTTACAGCGTTTGGCGAATTACATGACCGGCTCATTCTTTCTACCGCTAAGTGGCTGGAAATACCAATTATTTCCAGCGACAAGGGTTTCCAGGGAATTGAAGGAATACAAGTGGTTTGGAATTAGAGCAGGCCGCTTCGCGCATCTTTTCGGTCAATCTGCGCAAAAAAATAAATCTGTCCCCTTTTCTACCTTTTCTATTTTCTACTTTTCTAAGGGAAACGAAAGGAGATCCATCGTTATGGTCAGAATCACATGTCTGGGTGCGGCTGGAAGTGTAACCGGTTCCTGCTACCTGGTGGAGTCACCCGGTAACAAGAAAATTTTGGTGGACTGCGGACTCTTTCAAGGAGGCCGGCAGATGGAAAGCCGCAACTGGGAACCTTGGGGATTTGATCCCAAGGAGATAGAGATGCTCTTCTTGACACACTCCCACGTGGATCATTGCGGACGGATTCCAAAGCTGGTGAAGGACGGATTTCAGGGCAAAATCATCACGTCTCCGCCCACGACCGAACTGTGCGAAATTATGCTGCTGGATGCGGCCCATATTCAGGAAATGGACGCGGAATGGCAGACTCGGAAAAATTCCCGCCAGGCCAAGGGGGGCGTCGACCCCCTTTACACCACGGAAGACGCGGAAATGAGTCTCAAATACTTCAAGCCCGTTGAAAGGGATCAGGTGTTGGCCCCGGCCCCGGGCATGAAAGCCAGGCTAAGAAATGCCGGGCACATCCTTGGATCTTCCATCCTGGAACTGTGGATTGAGGAGGAAAACGAAACCATCAAGGTGGTGTTTTCGGGTGACCTTGGAAAAAAGGATCAGCTCATTATCAGAGATCCCCACGAAATTTTTGATGCCGATTATCTCTTTGTTGAATCCACTTACGGAAACCGGCATCACAGGACTTTTGAGGACAGCAAGAAAGAACTGGTGGAAGCCATCAAGTACAGTGTAAGCCAAAATCAGAAAATCATTATCCCCGCTTTTGCCGTGGAAAGGACGCAGGAGATCCTCTATATCTTGGGCGAATTCCATCGGGACGGGCTTGTGCCGGACATTCCCATTTATCTGGACAGCCCCCTGGCCATCAAAGCCACCGAAATATTCAGAAAAAACAAAAAATATTACGATGCGGAAGCACGGGCCATTGTGGATGCGGGGTTTGATCCCTTTGATATGCCCAACCTCAAATTTACCCCTTCCACCCGGGAGTCCATGGCCATCAATGAAAAACCCGGTTCCGCCATCATCATTGCTGGCAGCGGCATGTGCACTGCGGGTCGGATCAAGCATCACCTGAAGCACAACCTTTGGCGAACCGGGGCCAGTATCGTGATCGTCGGATTTCAGGCCAAAGGGACCACGGGAAGAAAAATTGTGGAGGGCGAAAAACAGGTCAAAATATTCAGGGAAAATGTGGCGGTCCGGGCCAAAGTGTATCCCATCGGCGGCTTTTCAGCCCATGCGGACCAGGGGGACCTCCTTGAATGGGTATCCCATTTTGAAAGCAATCCCAAAGTCTTTGTGGTGCACGGGGAACTGACGGCCAGCGAGACCCTGGCCCGGGAAATTTCCGAAAAACTGAATCTGGTGACCCATATTCCTAAATGGAAAGAACGTTTGATTCTCAAATCAAAAGAAGTCTCCATGGGTGAGCCGGAACCCGAAAAAAAAGGCCCTGATGTGACGACCACCCTGTTAAACAATATCATCGACCTGGAAAACGAACTTAAAGCCCTGCGAAAAAGGGTGAAGGCGGGAACCCTTGACAAAGAAAAAGGAGAGGAGCAAATTGATCAGCTGCAATATATCCAGGAAGAGCTCAAATCCGTTATGATCTGAAATTTAGGCGCTAAAGATATTTTTCCCTGTTTTCCAGAAACCCTTTGAAAATCTTGTAGTATTCCGTTTCCTCATATTTTATGGTTTGAACCGGGATGTGATCGAAACTGAAAATGACAGCCTGAGGGCAGGCCAGAAGGATGGGAGAGTGGGTGGCCACGATGAACTGCGCATGGCCGGCTTCTCCCATTTCTTTCAATATGCGAACCAGTTCCAGTTGGCTTTTGGGTGAAAGGGCCGTTTCCGGTTCATCCAGAAAATAGAGCCCTTTTATCTGATACCGGGCCCTGAAGTAGGTCATCAGGGATTGACCATGGGACTGGGTGACCAATGATTTCCCACCGAAATATTTCAGGCTTTCCGGGTCCGATGCGGCCCATTCATCAACGTATTCGGCAAAATTCCGAAAGTTTTCGGAGCCGAAGAAGGATCCGTACACCCGCCCGTTCCGCCATTCAACATCCATATATAGGTAGAGCAGCTCTTCGTATGGGTTGGACTCCATGCGGTCTCCGCGCTCCTTTTCCCAGATATGGATGCCGCACTTATGACACAATGCCCGCAAAAGTGTTGATTTTCCGGCACCGTTTTCCCCCACCAGGAAGGTCACCGGTGAGGTGAATGTCAACCCTTTGGTTTCCTGCAGAATTTTCAAATTAAAAGGGTAATGTTTGTTGGTGGGATACTTTTCCGGAAAAAGCCGCATTCCTGTAAGATGCATTCATAAACCTCCCAAAATTTTTGTGGCAGTTCCTTGCTTGACTTTATGGGCCAAAAACACTAGCCTTCTGTTTAGTTTTTGGGTGCCCTTAGATGTTATGGGCGCACCAAAATTTTTCGGTGCCATCGGGTGATCACATTGATGGATTCACATAAAACGCATCCTCTGCTTATGATCCACATGCATAGGCTGTTTGTGGTGCAGTAAAATGGGAATCGGCCGTGGCGTTGGTGCCGCGGTTGAATATGTCAACCAATATATCAGGAGCGAAAAGGCTATGAAAACCAAAAAGATCTTTTTACCCGAATCGGAGATGCCGCGTCAATGGTACAATATAATGGCGGATATGCCCACGCCCATGGAACCGCCGTTACACCCGGGGACCGGACAACCGTGTGGTCCTGAAGATCTGACGCCCATTTTCCCCATGAACCTGATTGAGCAGGAAATGAGCCAGGAGCGATGGATCGACATCCCCGAAGAGGTGCTTGAAAAATACGCCATCTGGAGACCGACCCCTCTTTACAGGGCTTACAACCTGGAAAAGTTCTTGGATACACCCGCCAAAATCTATTACAAAAACGAGGGCGTCAGCCCGGCGGGAAGCCACAAACCCAATACAGCCATCGCACAGGCCTACTACAACAAGGTGGCGGGCACCAAGCGGATTACCACGGAAACAGGGGCAGGGCAGTGGGGAAGCGCCCTCTCCATGTGCTGCGCTTTTTTCGGTTTGGAATGTAAAGTCTATATGGTAAAAATTTCTTTTAACCAGAAACCGTACCGACGTCTCATGATGGAGACTTGGGGGGCCAAATGCGTTGCCAGCCCCAGCACCGAAACCAACGCCGGGCGGTCCATTCTGGAAAAGGATCCCGAATCACCGGGCAGCCTGGGCATGGCCATCAGCGAAGCGGTGGAGGAGGCGGTCAACACTGAAGGGGCAAAATATTCTCTGGGAAGCGTCTTAAATCATGTGATGCTCCATCAGACCATCAATGGATTGGAGACCCAGAAACAATTGGCCATCGCCGGGGACTATCCGGATGTGGTTATCGGTTGCGCCGGCGGCGGAAGCAACTTTGCCGGAAACTCTTTCCCCTTTGTTCGTGATAAAATCCACGGAAAAGAGATTGAGATTATCGGGGTGGAACCCAGTTCATGCCCCACCATGACTGCGGGGCCATTTGCCTATGATTTCGGGGACACGGTCCAGATGACGCCGCTTTTTCCCATGCATACGCTGGGGCACAATTTCGTGCCGGCCCCCATCCACGCAGGAGGACTCAGGTATCACGGCATGGCGCCCATCATCAGCCAGTTGATACTGGATGACTTGATCAAGCCGGTGGCCATCAGCCAGATGGAGACTTTCGAAGCAGGCATCACTTTCGCGCGAACCGAAGGTTTCATCAGTGCGCCCGAGTGCAACCATGCCGTGGCCATGGCCATTCGAGAGGCGAAAAAAGCAAAGGAAGAGGGGAAGGAAAAGGTTATTCTCTTTAACTGGAGCGGGCACGGTCTTGTGGATATGGCGGCTTATCAGGCTTATTTTGAGGGTCGTCTTAAGGATCATCCCCTGCCGAAAGAAGAAATCAAACGGGCGCTTGAAGATATCGCGCCGCTTCCCAAACCGAAACAATACCACGCCGGTGGTTTTGAATAGGCCATAGTGGTTACATCAAACGGCCCCGGCAAAAAAGTTTTTGCCGGGGCCAAGTGTCCGTGGCCGAATCAGGCGGATGAATCATGACGAAAGTTGTTCCACCAGCCGATGAGCAAACCATTCGATGCCCCAGATTGGGGCATCAGATCTCTTTTTCCTTTTGTCGCATTGAAAACAAAGGCCTGCCCTGTTTTAAGGCGTTGGATTGCTGGTATGTTCACTTTCCGGTAGAAGACCATTTAAGAGCGGAATTGACTTCTGAACAATGGTCTAAAGCATTTGATCGGCCGGTGACACCCAAAATGGTATCACTGCTTGAGCTGATCGAACAGGCAAAGAAAGTCAAAAAACAGGAATCCTGAAATAAGATGCAGGCGGTTTCTTTTGGTCAAGAGGTGGCAGGGATACTACTGGCTGCCGGAGCATCCACCCGTATGGGCAGCCTTAAGCAGCTGCTGCCCGTTGCCGGTATGTCCCTTCTGGAAAGATCGCTGACCGCCGCTCTGGCATCCAGGCTGGACCGTCTGGTGCTGGTCCTGGGGCATCGCGCAGGCGACATTGAAGGTGCGCTGAGCACCGTGGGCCATGATGCCAGGCTGACCATTGTCCATAATAGAGATTACCTGCAAGGGATCAGTTCTTCTCTGGTTGCAGGTGTTAAAGAAATTTCCCAAAATCACGATCACGCCATGGTACTCTTGGGAGACATGCCTTTTATCGACAGGCATATCATTGACCATTTGATCGCGGCCTATTTGAAATCGCGATTGCCCATCGGGGCTGTCAAGGCGGGGGAACGCCCTTCTCACCCGGTTGTCTTCAGGCGCGATCTCTTTCCCGAGCTGATAACACTTACCGGCGATATGGGAGCGAGATCTCTTCTTACCAAATACAGCGATCGGATATGTTTCATATGGCCCGATTCGGATTATGATTATCGGGATATTGACACACAGGAAGATTATCAAAAGATTCAAAAGGATTTGAAAGAAAGGAAGCAGTAATGGCCAATATCGTAGTGGTCGGGACACAGTGGGGTGACGAAGGAAAAGGAAAAGTCGTTGACCTTCTGACAGCCGATGTGGAATTTGTTGTGAGATTTCAGGGAGGAAACAATGCGGGTCACACCCTTGAGGTGGATGGTCGGCAGTTTATTTTTCATCTCGTTCCGTCCGGTATTCTTTATGAAAATAAAAAGTGCCTGATCGGAAACGGCTTGGTGGTGGATCCGGAGGTGCTGCTGGCGGAAATGGAAAGCCTGAAAAAAGTCGGGATTGTGGTGGGGCCGCAACGGCTTTCCTTGAGCGAAAAAGCACACATGATCATGCCCTATCACAAAGCGTTGGATCTGGCGAGGGAAAAGGCGAAAGGGAAAGACAAGATCGGCACCACCGGCCGCGGTATAGGACCCTGCTATGAAGACAAAGTCACCCGAACGGGCATTCGCGCCATTGATCTGACCGAACCGGACGTGCTGGAAGAGAAGATCCGAGCAAACCTCAAAGAGAAGAATTTTCTTCTGGAAAAATTTCTGGGGGCATCCCCTTTGAAATCACGGCCGATCCTTGACCAGTATCTGGTGATGGGGCAAAAACTGGCGCCTTATATCTCGGATGTTTCAGTCGAGCTGGATCAGGCGACAAAATCAGGGAAAGCCATTTTGTTTGAAGGCGCTCAGGGAACCCACCTGGACATTGACCATGGGACTTATCCTTTCGTCACCTCCTCAAATCCCGTTGCCAGTACCGCCTGTTCGGGGGCGGGGGTGGGGCCCAGGCAGATTCATCACGTCTTGGGAATTGTGAAAGCCTACACCACAAGAGTGGGTGCGGGTCCTTTCGTCACCGAGCTGGATGATGAAACCGGGAGGTTCATTCAGGAAAAAGGAAACGAATTCGGGGCGACCACCGGGAGACGGCGGCGCTGCGGCTGGCTCGATCTGGTGATCGTCGGCGATTCCGTCAGACTGAACAGCCTGGACAGCATGGCCCTCACAAAACTGGATGTGTTGACGGGGCTTGACACGCTCAAGATCTGCGTGGAATACGAAATCGATGGCAGAATTCTTCATCAAAGGCCGGCAAGCTTGAGAAAAACCGTGCTGTGTAAACCGGTCTACCGGGAAATGGCCGGATGGAAAGAAGATATCAGCTCCGTCAGGAAGAAAAAAGATCTTCCCGAAGCGACCCTCGACTACATTTCCGCCATTGAGGAAATCACCGGGGTTCCCATTTCCGTTATTTCCGTGGGGCCCGGACGCGATGACACCATTGTCGTTAAGAAACCAGGGGCGTAGCATCGTAATACAGTGTCGCAAACGCCTTCTGAATCAGCCTGCCTTGTGGACATTGAATGAAGTTTCATCATGAGCACCTGTGACAAACAATACGATGTCATCGTGGTAGGTGCAGGTCACGCCGGCTGTGAAGCAGCCCTCGCCGCAGCGAGAATGGGGCACCCCACCCTTCTTTTAACCATCAACCTGGACCATGTTGCCGCCATGAGCTGCAATCCGGCCATTGGAGGATTGGCCAAAGGGCATCTGGTCAAGGAGATCGATGCCCTGGGTGGTGAGATGGCCAAAAACGCCGACCAGACGGGCATTCAGTTCCGGCGGCTCAACACACGAAAAGGCCTGGCGGTCCAGGGATCCCGTTCCCAGAATGATCGAGATCTGTACCGAAAACGTATGAAGCAGGTGGTGGAAAGCACTCCGAACCTGGACATCCGTCAGGCCATGGTGGACCGGCTCCTGGTGAAAGGCGAAAAGATTTACGGCATCGAAACCCGGATTCACGAGAAGGTTCTGGGCCGGACGGTCGTCCTGACCAGCGGCACTTTTCTGAGGGGACTGGTGCATATCGGTCTGGATCATTTTGAAGCGGGCCGAATGGGCGATCCCGCATCCGTCAGACTTTCCGAGCAACTGGAGGCTTTGGGTTTTGAAGTGGGGCGATTAAAAACCGGCACCACGCCACGGCTGAACGGCAGAACCATTGATTATGATGGCTTGGCGGTGCAGCCGGGGGATGAGAACCCTAAACCCTTTTCTTTTACCACCACCAAGATCCCGCTGCCGCAGGTCCCCTGTCACATGACCTACACCAACGCAAAAACCCACGACATTATCCGTGAAGGCCTGGACCGCTCTCCGCTTTTCAGCGGCATCATCGAAGGAACCGGTGCGCGATACTGCCCTTCCATCGAAGACAAGGTGGTGCGCTTTTCGGAAAAGGAGCGGCATCAGATTTTTCTGGAACCGGAAGGACTCGATACCTTTGAAGTCTATCCCAATGGACTGCCCACAAGTTTGCCTCTTGATATTCAGATCAGGATGGTGCGGTCCATTCCCGGGCTCGAAAAGGCGGAGATTCTGCGTCCCGGTTATGCCATTGAATATGACTATATCAATCCCCTGGAGCTTTTGCCGAACCAGGAGACCAAACGGGTGGCGGGCCTGTTTCATGCGGGCCAGATCAACGGCACTTCCGGGTATGAGGAAGCAGCGGCCCAGGGACTTCTGGCGGGAATCAACGCAGTCAAAAAGGTCCGCGGTGAGGCACCGGTCATCCTGTCTCGCGCCGAAGCGTACGCCGGCGTGTTGATCGACGATCTGGTAACCAAAGGGACCCGCGAGCCTTACCGCATGTTCACTTCACGGGCGGAATTCCGTCTTCTGTTACGGGAAGACAATGCCGATTTCAGGTTACGGGACCTGGGTTATGAGCTGGGCTTGGTTTCAAAGGATGTTTATGCCGATTTCTGCAGAAAAAGGGACCAGGTTTGGAAGCTGCTGCAACGATTAAAAGCCGTGCAGCTAAAGCCGCGTCCGGGAATTCTGGACCAGCTGAAAGCACTGAAAACAGCGCCCATCAAGAAAGCCACCACCCTTGAGCAGCTTCTGAAACGAAGCGAAATTTATTTTGAACACCTCCACCTTTTCGATCCGGCGCTGGCAGACGAAAATGAATCCGTCAGCATGGAAGTGGAAACGCAAATAAAGTACGATGGATATATAGAACGACAAAAGCGACAGGTCGAAAAACTAAAGCACCTGGAGTCAAAGAAAATTCCCCGAGGAATCGATTACGAAACCGTTCACGGTTTGTCCAACGAGGTCAGGGAGAAGCTGGGGAAAATCCGGCCGCTTTCGCTGGGACAGGCAGCCAGAATATCAGGGGTCACCCCTGCGGCCATTTCAGCCATTCAAGTGCACCTTAAACGATGGTAAAGGGCTACATGATCAGATACTTCTGTTTTGGAATGTGCCTTCTTTTCGTCTTAGCGGGATGCGGCGACGAGCCCGTTGCTTCCAAGGAAAACCGGCAGGGGCGCGAAGGGATCGCCGGGAATAAGGCGCACCTGGTCAATGTGAGATTAGTCAATACACAGCCGCCCCGCGGTGAAATTGAGTATGTGGGTGCGCTTGAGGCTTATCTCAAGGTGAAAATTTCCAATGAGATCGGCGGAATGATCGAACGACTCAATTTTGAGAAGGGAGAACGTGTCAAAAAAGGCGATCTTCTGGCTGAAATCGGCAGCAGCAGCCTTCGACTACAGATCCAGGAAGCTACGGCGGCAAGGGATGCGGCAAAGAGCAACCTGAGCAAAATGGAGAAGGGAAGCCGGCCCCAGGAGATTCAGATTGCCACCGCCGCTGTGGCGGAGGCGGAAGCCGCCCTTTCCGAGGCAGAGAAGCATTTTAAAAGAATTGATCGACTCCATGAAATTCGTGCGGTATCCAACAGTGCCTACGACGCGGCGGAGCGCCAGATGAGCACCGCCAAAGCCAGAATGGCATCCGCGAAACAGCGGCTGGAACTGGCGAAGAAGGGCCCCCGCATTGAGGATGTGAACGCGGCCAGGGCTCAGTTGGCACAGGCGGAGGCAGCTCTGGCTCTGGCTAAGGACCGTTATGGAAAATCGATCCTCCGGACCCCCATCGCCGGAACCATCGCCTTTCGGGATGTGGAGGTGGGGGAAGTCATACCGGCGGGAACCCCCATTACTGCGGTGATCGGCCTGGACCGTCTCAAAATAAAACTTTCCCTCAACGAAAGAGACCTTCACATCCTCTCAAACAAAAAGAATTTTGATTTTACGGTGGATGCCATTCCCGATGAAACCTTTAGAGCGAGGGTCTTTTTCGTCTCACCCACCGCTCTAAAGGGCACGCGGTTTTTCCCCATGGAAATGGTGGTAAAAAATCCCGACCCCCGCATGGCGGATGGAATGACGGTGAGAATCAAACTTCCCATCATAAGCAAAAAAGAATCCATCAAAATTCCCTCAAGCTGGCTGGCCGAACAAAACGGAAAGGTGGGTCTCTTTGTGGTTGACAACGGCAAAGCCCTTTTCAAACCGGTTCGCCTGGGATCCTACTATGATAACCGGGTTGAAATCCTTTCAGGCCTAAAAGACAGGGAGCAGGTTGTGACCAATCCCGCGGGACTCAGAAATGGGGATCCCGTGGGCACAGCATCCCACTAACTCGCTTTTTTAAAAGGATTTTTCAGAAAGCTGCACAAACTATTCTTTCATCCTCTCCATTATTTTTTTCTGGGAATCCAGATATTCCTGAAAACAATCCAGATAAAACGAGAGGGCTTTGGAAAAATGCTTTCCCAGCAATCCCTCGACGATTAGCAGACTGATCCTTTTTTGCTGTGTCAGGATTTGTTGAGATCCCATGGCAATCCTCCTCTCTTCACGGGTAAGGGATTGCATGATCAACTTCCACGCGCTTCTGGCGCGCGGCTGATACATCCAGAAATAAAGAAGATCCAGTGAAAATATGATCAGAATTTTGCCCAGGTCCCTTATTTCGCTGCTTTTTGCCGTGCTTAGCCTGCCGGGGGATTTTAAGATTTCCAGCGTGTTGGTTTCGGGAAACAGCAGCTCGACCCTGGCATAAGTTTCAAAAATCTGTTCCATCTTCGTGCGGTAGTCCCTGAGACGGGTTTGAATGTTCTGGTAACGATCCGCCAGACCTTCAATCATTCCGGCCACCAGATCGGATGCCCCTTTTGAAATAACCGCGGCCCATTTTTGAAGGATGATATCAACGCCCGGAACATGAAAAGCCGTCAACACGCCGGCTGCTGCCCAGTTGAACAAGAGGGCTACCGGGATGCTTAAAACACTTCTGAACAGGTTGCCGTAGACGGCACCTTTGGGCAGTCCTCTGAAAATATTGTGGCTGCACAGATACAGGCCGTTGGTCAAGGCCATGAAGCTGTAGAGGAGTACAGGGTTGGATGCCGTGGTAATGCCGAACAGTTCTTTTAAGACGAGGGTCTTGGCCACATAATCGAGAAGTGGAACGGAAAATCCCGTAAAGAGCAGTGAATCCGCCAGGCGCTCCCACTTCACGTAATCGTTCCACCTGAGCAGGGGGGAACGTCTGATGCCGCCACCCCCCAATACGGACTGGAGAACGTTTCGCAAGCCGGTGATGCCGAACCAGATGAAAGCGCCGAAATAAGCCAGGAACCACCAGTCCTTGGTCAGGGAAAAAGTGGCGAAGGCCGGGATGAAACCAATGAGGATTTTCAGGAAATTCTTGAACCCGGTGTTGAGATAGCGCCAGGAGAGCCTGTGGGCTTTTTCCTGCAACGCCCGGGGCGTAAGCGTAAAACCGTTGTCCGCATGTTTCTGAACACCGCCCAGTGTGATCACGTTGCCGGCATCGGTCGTATAGCGTGTGGATTCCTCTTCAATGAGCCAGTCATGGGTCTTTCGGCTCGAAATGGATTCCATGCCGGGTATGTGGCGGACAAAACGGTAAAAAGCCTTTGTAAAAGGCGTGGGTCCCTTTTTCGGATGCACGGTTCGGCGTTTCAAAACTCCGATGGCGATGGGAATGTGATCGCGCGAAGACTCAGTGCGACCGACCGCACGCAGAGCCCGGCGTGGCAGTGTATCCAAAATGGCCAGTCCCATACCGTGCACCCGGGGACTTCGGCCGGTGGAATCACTTCCGATTCTCGCCTTCAAAGGAGATGCCTTATAGAAATCCCGCAGTATGGCGATGTCGTGGAGAATGTCGGAGAGCTTGTCGATTCGATCCTTCTGTTGGTCATTTTCGGGGGAAGCCAGTCTGCCGATAATATCACGTGTCAATTTTTTCAACTGGATCACGTTACCCCGGTTGATGGCCTGTTGAAGCTGGCAGATCTCAGGCACCTGCTCAGTTTTTCCGGCCGCATAATCTTTCAGATTGAAAATTTCAAGGCGGTTGATGGAACCTTCACAATCATAAAGCAATTCCAACACGTCTTCCACTTGGAGCCCGCTGAGATTTAAGGTTATTCGGTAGCCTTGGTGAAGTTTTGATAACCGCGAGATGATTTCTTTCGGCGAAAGTCTCAGTAGGCCGGGAGCATCGGATTCCGGCTGCGGTTTATTGGGATCGGGAATCTGCGGGTTTTTTTCAGGCAGCAGGTATTGTTCCAGGATGTTGTCCGAATCCATCCGATTCATGGTTTGGACCAGGTGCGCTATTTCAAGGCGTTCTTCCTGTGGGGCTTTTGGATAGCTTTCCTGAAGCGTGCGGACTCGCTCCGCCATGGGGGGCAGCATCTTGGCGTGTGCGAACTCCGCCAGATGAACAAGTGAGGGCTGCCCTGTTCGCACAAAGGAGAGAAATTCCTGAACGCTTAAGGATGGCACCTCGAATCCCAGGGATTTCTGGATGGCAGGCCCATGGTTCCGGTTAAATGCGTCCAGTATGGAAAGGACGTATTCTTTCTGGTAGCTGCAGACGCTCTTCCCTTCCGCCATCAGCTCCTTGACGGAAGATTCTTCCAGAAACCACAGAAAGTCCTGCGCATCGGAAAAGCCTCTGGGAACCCAGATGAGCTGTATATAACGATCGCGGAAGGTGGCATAAAACTCTATGCCGATTCGAATGTCGATACCCATGATTCGGGCGGCTTCCAGAATTTCTACCGCAAACCTGGCCTCCAGATAATTGTAATAGATGACTCTCAAACGGCGAATTCCCTTGATCCAGGCATCCATGATGAGGTGACTGGAAGATTTTCGACCCTTGGTGTTTGCGTCATGCACATGATCGTCGAAGGAGAGCTGGTTCCATTCCTCCGGCATTTCCAGAAGATGATATTTTCGAAGCTGCCCTCGAATCACACGGGGGTTCCCGGACACGCATGCCCTGAAATCATGGGCCAATTCAAGCTGGCGATGTTCGCTGCCATGAGCTCTCACCAGCTCCTTCATGATTTGAAGCAGAACCCGAGCCGTATTTTTGGGAATGGGGCCGGCGGCGGTTAGGAGGACTTCATCCCTCAGAGACCGAAGGGCGTTTAGCCGGTCATTCACACCCCCTTCTTCCATGGATTCCAGCAGATGGATGATGGCAAAGGCGACGCGGAGACCCTTGGATTCGGAAAGTTCTTTGATGCCCCGGGGATGGAGGTAGGGGTAGACCATTTCTCGTCGGTATTGACGGGTCGGGTCTTTGCTGAGAACCTCATTGACAATTTTCAGCAACTGGCGATCACGGCGATCAAAAAGCAGCATGCATATCCCCTGGAAGCGAGCGGTTGGAGATCAATGGAATCGTCCAAAAACAAATCCATAGTTGAAATAAATAGCAAATTTAACAAGATACTTCAAACTTAATCAGCGGCGAAACCGTCTCGGTGGAAGGTTCCATTGGCGTGCGATATTCTAAATGGAAAGGCGCAGTTGAAATGATGGATATCCCGAGGTACCTCTCATTTTAGTGGAAAACCAGATTCTGAAAACGTTCTGCCCCCAAAGTGTCGGCGGATTTTACAAGTTGTCAATTTAACGGACGTTATTCGTTCGATCCAAAGACATTTTTCTTCGCTTTTTCGAAATATTCCGGCACGCCCAAAACCCCTGGAAAGGTATGCGGAATTCGCTTAAATCGGTTGGATTAGGCCCGCAGGCCCATACATTGAAACAGTCTTTCCCACATGCCTTTTTTGCAGTGTGACGTCTTGGTATGTTTAGTGCAGAAGGTAAGGACAGATGTTTCGAAAAAGCTCACGATTCCATTGGGGCGTCCTTCGTGAGGACAGCGTATAGGTCTCGAGGGCTTAGGTCGGCACTCCAATGGAGGGAGGATTAATGATGACTGACAAGACGAGAAAAAAAATGCTGTTGGCAGTTGACGGATCAGAAAATTCCCTGGAAATTATCAGATATGTGGCGAAAATCCCGCCCTTTCGAGAAATGCAATTGGTGTTGTTGAATGTTCACAGCAAGATTCCCGAGGCCTATTGGGATTTGGAAAAGAACAGTTCGGTGAACTGGCGGATGAGCGAGGCCAGAGCCTGGGACAAGGAACGTCAAAAAGCCATTGAGGTATATATGCAGAAAGCAGAGAAGATTCTGTGGCGTGCCGGTTTTCCCAAGGAATGCGTAACCGTGAAAATCCAAAACCGAAAACGCGGATTTGCACGGGATATCGCACGGGAGGCGGAACGGGAATATGACGGAGTTTTGGTTGGCAGAAAGGGGATGAGCAACGTAAAGGATCTTGTGTTGGGAAGTATCGCCACAAAACTCATCGGGAAGGTTTCTTTTGTCCCCATTCTGGTGGTCGGCAAAAAGCCTCAGGCAGGATCGGTGCTTGTTGCCCTGGACGGGTCGGAGAACGCCATGCGGGCCGTCGACTATGCGGGAAAGGTGTTGGGTGGAGCCGACTTCGATGCCCGGTTCATCCATGTGATCAGAGATGATAATCCTGAATATGCGAATGAGCGAAAAATGCAGATGAACGGAGTGTTTGATGACGCCAAGGACGTTTTGTCAGGAGCAGGGTTTGATCCTGAGCGTATCACCACCAAAATCATCACGGGCGCGCGAAGTCGCGCCGTTGCCATTGCCCAAGAAGCCCGGGATGGCGGTTACGGGACCATCGTGGTCGGTCGAAGGGGGCTTTCCAGGGTGAAAGATTTTCTCATGGGACGCGTCAGCGACAAATTGATTACGCTTTCAAAAAACCATGCGGTGTGGGTGGTGAATTAAATGAATACACTTTCAGCTTTACCGGCGTTTTTGACAGAATCGGGGTGAGGCCTTCATGCTGCGTGACAAGCAATTTATTTCCGTAAAGTTGAGCGCGCCCAAGTTGAAAAAAAGAAACAAGGCGCTTTCTCTTTTGATTGATATGAGCAACTTTCTGGCCATCCCCATGGAACTCGAAAAACTTCTAAAGGGTGCCCTTTCCAGTGTGCTGGAATACTTTCATCTGCAGTTTGGAAGAATTTACCTCATGGATGAGAGCCAGGAATACCTCTATCTGGCAGCACACAAAGGCATAGAAGCAAAAGGTCTTGAAAAAGTTCATATCAGTGAGGGCTTTACCGGTAAGGCGGCACGAACCAAGTCTTTCATAGCACAATATGTTTCCCAACTTCAGGACAAAAAAAGAGCGACACTTCTTGCAGATAAAGGTCTTTTAATCGATATCTGCGTGCCGCTGATTTCGCGAAACAAAGTGGGGGGCGTTATGAACGTGGCAAGTAGCGAGGTGATCCAATTGGATCCGGACAAAATCGACCTTCTCACTGCCGTAGGAAATCAGATCGCCATTGCGGTAAACAGTGCGGCACTTTACGGGGACCTTAGACGCACCATCGAAAAACTGAAGGAGAAACAGGACACAATCGAATTTTTCACCTATTCCATGGCCCATGACTTAAAGAGTCCGGCCATCGGCGTTTACGGTCTGACCCGGCTCCTTGAGAAAAAGTATGGTGAACAACTGGATGAGCGGGGTCGAACCTATTGCCGGCAGATTCTGAAAACTTCCGAGCAGATGGTCACACTGGTGGAAAATCTCAACGCATTTATCGCCACCAAGGAAGCGCCGATGATTTTCGAAAAAACGAAAATCAAAGAGGTTACGAAAGAGATCCGGAAAGAATTTTCATCCTTGCTCAAACAGCGTGGCGTTGTGTGGTCGGAAGCAAAAGACCTTCCTGAAATTGTGGCGGATAAAATGGCCATGATAAGGGTTTTCAGAAACCTGGTTGAAAATAGTCTGAAATATGGCGGGGAAAATCTCCATAACATCAGGATCGGATATAGCGAGGACTCGAAATTCCACGTCCTGACCTTCAGCGACGATGGCCCGGGCATCGAAAAAGCAGATCAGGAGAAGATTTTTGAGCGGTTTCAGAGAAGAGGCGCTTCAGCGGGGATCTCCGGATCGGGATTGGGTCTGGCCATCGTGAGAGAAGTGGCGGAAAGGCATAACGGACGGGCATGGGCAGACTCCCATGTAACCCGCGGGGCAACCTTCCATCTGAGCATTTCAAAGGATTTGACCTCTACAGATTGAATCTCCTTTTCATCTCTATACATAGCATGGACGTTCGGCGTCAGATTTTGTGGGACAAAAACGGGTGATGAATTAGAAGACACCATAGCCCTATCTGTTGCTCTTGTTGCTCTTAACGGTCATAGAGAAAAACAAATAGGGCTTAATGACAAATCCCAAAAAGATCTCTGTACGCGTAGATCTTAGCACTTGGAGGGCGCCAGGGCCGGTGGGGCGTCGGGATCGTAAACCACATCCCCATCTACCTCCTGTGGGTTCAGCTCTTCCAGATAGTCCTGGGTCATTCCAGGGACCTTCAGCAGGTCCGTGGCGCGCTTAAAGGGACCGTTCTTTTCGCGATAGGACACAATATTCTCCGCCAGTTCCTTTGGGATTTCAACGGATTCAATGGCCATGAGCTGTTCCACCGTGGCCTTGTTGAAGCTGATGATTTTGTCCTCTGCCATGGTGGGACCGGCCACAATCATCGCAAACAGCATGGCAGCGCCAAGAGTCATCAGCATACGCATGGGTGTTTTCATGTCTTCATCTCCTTTGTAAGGGGTCGCCGACGATCTGTCGACGACCTCGGTTTCGCGTTACTTTTTCGTCGGTTCGATCCGAAACAGGGTTCGATCCGGGGGAATCACTGAGAGTTCTTCGGGTTTCTCAAGCTGGGGAACGTAGTCATAGGGAATCCGGTATGCCCGATACACCAGGTTGTAATTGCCGTTTTGGGTATAATAAGGGCTGATGTATTCCCAGACGATTTCATGATCCGGGGTGACCTCCTGGAACTGGCCCACGGCGCCGTTGGTGATCAGGGTGTTGCCGTTGGGCAGCCGTTGGGCACTGCTCACATAGTCTGAGTAAAATTGATATTTGTTCCTCAGGCCCATGGTCTTTGCCGAGTGCTCCCAGACCACCTTCAGGGTTGTGGGGTCGAATTCCACTACTCGGGAATAATCCCGGCGAGCGTCCGACCAACCCCAGTGAGCACCTGGGTTGCGGGGACCGTAGCCGGCGTATCCGCCGTTGTCATAGACCAGGATATTGCCTTCACCCGGCAGCCCCTTGGGGATCATATGGGTGTGGTGCTGACCGATGATCTGCTCCAGCTTTTTGTAGGCCCCTTTGACCGGTTTCCCGTTGAAAACGAATTCGGAATCGCGGTAGTAGAGGGGACCGATCTGCCAAACGATCTTTCCGGTCTTCTTGTCGATAATATTACTGGTATTGGTTTGACGGTTACTGATGATGATGTTTTCAGGATTGAACATCGCGTACTTCACCGGGTCTTCATCATACCACTTGTTGGGGCCCAGATACGAGGCCGAATTGACGTGGATCCAGTCTCCGCCCTTGACCCCGGGGGTCCGGGTCATGGAATAGGTCGGATACTTGGCCAGGGTCTTTTTGACCTCGGGAGGAAAATTCATTTCATCAAAGTGCTCGCTGGCCAGCCACTCCCACACCACCTTGTTATCCTTGTCCACCTCGACGATGTAGTCGTCGTACAGCGGGTATTTGGTAATGGCGGGATTCTTGGCCATCTTGTGGCTCAGGATCAGCACCTTGCCGTTGTAGTTGTCCACCGGTCTTCCGGGAACATGATAGCCCACCGGGTTGCCTTCAAACTGGTAGTCATGGTGCATGCCGGCTTTGTCCACCTTGCGCACCACCTTTCCATCCCAGTCCACCACCACCCAGTCGGTGGAGTGTTCATCCCCCCAAAGGCGGCCTTTCTTATCCGGTTTCGGACGCTTGGTCCCGGCCAGATAGCCCCCTCTGAGCATTTTGGGCGGATGTTCGGCCTGGCAGATATCTTTCCATTGCTTGACCACGGTGCCGTTCATGTCGATGAGCACGGTGCCTTCATCGGGCACCTCGGTGCCGAAAACCGTGTAGCCGTTCCAACACTTGTCGGGTTTATAAATGGTGGTCCCGTGAGGGAACACCGTGGGGAAAGCCCAGGATGTGAGCGGCAGAAGCACGGCAAATGCCACGGCACCGCCCAGACCTTTCAAAAACGTTCTACGCTTCATAACAGTTAACTCCTTATATTTAGGTCTTCAAACGGGGTCTGATTCTAGTATGCGTGCATCATCTGCGGGCCGTCACCGGAATCGGACTCAGCAGCCGCTTCGGGTGCCTTTACTTCGAGTTTGGCCCCCATTTTGTACACCTTGAAAAACTTGGGACAGCCCTCGGCCAGTTCGCGTTTGACACTCAAATCCCTGCCTTTAAAAGCCGGATAGCCCTTGCCGTAACGATAGGCCCGGTGAACCATGTTTTTCATGAAATCATGACCCAGTGCCTTGAAAGCCTCTTCTCTATCGGTCAGCACACACGTGTATTTTTTCTTGCTGGCAAAGAGGATGGGATTGACAAAATCCCAGACCACTTCCTTGTCTTTGGTGACTTCAAAGATATGGCCTTCGTCTGTGGAGGTAATGAGGGTATTGCCGTTGGCCAGTCGCTGGACCGCTCCCTGGCGGAACGAATAGAAATTGCTGTCGTTGTTGGAGGTGTATTGCCACACGATGTCGCCGGTCTTGAGATCCACTTCAACGGCGGAGGAACGCGGGCCTGTGGCGCGCGAAGAACCGTTGTCAAAAATCGTAATGTGGTTGTTTCCGATGTAGTTGGCATGATGAGAACCCCATACAATCTGATCCCCGTTGTCATACCATCCCGGTTTTTTCGCTTTTGGATCCCAGGCGGTGGGATTGCCCCAGCGGTATTCAATTTTACCGGTCTTGTGATTGATCAGATAGAATTCGGCAAAGTTGCGGCTGTTCAGGATAATCTGATCCGTCTCGGGAATGTAGCCCACGGTGTTGAAATGGGTCCAGTCGAAGTTGGGATAAAGACCGCCCACGCCTTCGGGCAGTTTGTAATTGATATCCAGTTTATCGTATCCGGTTCCAATGTGGTCCCATGCATGCCATTCCCAGACTGTCTCGCCGTTGCGGTTGACTTCCCTGATAAAATCCACCCAGAAACGCGTGTGATCCTTCCCATGGTATTTCACCACCTTCGGAACGGTGTTCGGATTCCGGCCTTTGGCGATTCCCTCATCGCGGCTTTTCGCTTCCCAGCCCAGAATCAGGGTGTTGCCGTTGGGCATACGAAAAAAGGTGTGATGCTGAACCATGTCCTTGGAATACAGCTTGTACTCCCACACTTTTTTGCCGTCCCAGGTGTATTCCTGAACAATACCGCCGTGGCCGCCGATCTGGTTTATCTTAGGTGTTACCACGCCTGCGATGAGCAGGTTCCCGTTCTCCAGCAGTTGGCCGTGCAGGCCGGGGGGGTATTCCAGGTCCCAGGAATGGACCACGTCCCCTTCCATATTAATCAAATAGCAGGTTTTGACGCCCGTGGGGGGAATCAGGGTATACCCCTCGTAAGTTTTGTCAGGGTTGTACAGCAGAACTCCCGTTGGCAGCGCCATGGATTCCAGGGCCGCAGCCGGTACGGCAACGGTTGCCAGTAAAAGAAACAGTGAAACGCCGATCATGAATTTTCTCATAAAGTGACTCCTTTCTACTGAGGTGGGTTCGAAAAAACGGTTGACAATTGCCTCGAGGATTTATTGTCTGCTGGAATGATGCAAGAGATATGCCTATGACAAGAATATAACAGAAATACATTTAATAACAGAATGTTATCGAGGATTCACCGTGCTGCGGGAGGATGTGGTTATGTGATTGTGCGAAATACCGCACTGGTTTTACGGCTGTTGGGTGGTGAGTCGCACATGAATGTTCAAGTCTTTTAAAAAAGACTCAATCCAGGCCGTATGCGGTCATTTTATCGTAAAGGGTGCGGCGGCCGATGCCTAGACGTCGGGCCGCTTCCGTGCGGTTGTTACCGGATTCGGACAGAACTTGGACAATGGCATTTTTTTCAGCGTCCATCACCGCCTGTTTGAGGGAAACAGGTCCCTGCTCATGTTCCTGGTCCGTGTCTCGGGCCGAGTTTGAATCCGGAAACAAAAGTAAAGACCGGGTAATGGTGTCGCCTTCGGAAAGGAGAACCGCACGTTCGATGGTATTTTCCAGTTCCCGAATGTTTCCTTTCCAGGGAGACCGGGCGAGCATCTGCATCACCGTGGGGCTGATATTGGTGACGCATTTCTTGTAGCGTTGATTGAAAATACCCACGAAGTGGGCCACGAATTCGGGCAAATCGTCGCCTCGCTCCCGCAGAGGGGGAAGACAGAGCGGGATAACCGCCAGTCGGAAATAGAGATCTTCTCGAAAACGGTTTTGTTCGATTTCCGAATTCAGGTCCCGGCTGGTGGCCGATACAAATCGAACGTCGATATGGATGGGCCGATTGCCCCCCACAGGTTTAATTTCCCGCTCCTGGACGGCCCGCAGAAGTTTCACCTGGGTGGAAGGAGTCAGTTCGCCGATTTCATCCAGGAAAACCGTACCGCTCTGGGCCTCTTCCAGAAGTCCTCTCTTGGCACTGATGGCACCGGTAAACGCACCCTTGACATGACCGAAAAGTTCGCTTTCCAGAAGGGTTTCGGTCAGGGCCGCACAATCGATGGTGATAAAGGGTTTGTTTCTGCGCCTGCTTTTTTTGTGCACACGGCGTGCAAATAAAGATTTGCCGGTCCCCGTCTCCCCGGTCAGCAGAATCGGGGCCTCGGATTCGGCAACCTTGTCAATGGTGGACAGGATATCCCGGATTCTGCGGTTATGGCCGATGACATACCCGTTCCGGCCTTCCATGCGGTTTTCGGTTTCCACTAGACGCCGATGAAGCCGGGCGTTTTCCACGGCCCGACGCACCAAAATTTCCAGATCTTGTGGGTTGAAGGGCTTGGTGATATAGTGAAAGGCACCGCTCTGTATGGCTTCCACCGCGGTTTCGATGGTTCCCACGCCGGTCATGATGATCACCGGCAAGAGGGCATCGGTTCGCCGGATTTCCTGGAGCAGGTCCAGTCCGGACATGCCCGGGTCCATGGACATATCCGTTACCACCACATCGAAAGGAATTTTCGCCATAACCCGGAGCGCCTTTTGGGCCGACCCTGCGGTCTGGATTTCATAGGGTTCAATGGAGAAATAGGATTTCAGAACATGAAGGAACTCCGGTTCATCGTCTACAAATAATATCTTGGTTTTCATGATGCCTCAACCGCCTTTTTGACCGGTGCGCACGAGGAATTGTCTTTGGTTGTTTTCAGGCCGTGTTCAGTAACGGCAGCTCGATAATGATATGCGTACCTTTCCCTTTCTCAGATTCAGCAAAGATCATGCCGTTGTGTTTCTCGATGATACGCCGGGAGATAAATAGTCCCAGACCGAAACCGTCCGCCTTTCCGTGGCTGAAAAAGGGTTCGAAAATCCGGTTCAGGTATTTCCTGGGAATCCCCCGCCCCGTATCCTCGATACGGATACAGGCCGCGTTTTCCTCGCAAATCGCACAAAAACGAATGCGGATTTCTTTCTTTGAAGCCTCTTCAAGGGAGTTTTTTGCATTCAGTAAAATATTGACCAGCACCTGCTGCAACAGGTTGCGATCGGCATAAACAATGATTTCTTCGGGGTTGGGCTGAAAGTCCACACGAATGCGCTTCAACTGGGGATGGAGCATGGACAGTGTCACGCGCACCAGTTCCACCAGATCCACATGGGTGGGTCTGGGATCTCCGGGTCGGGTCAGATTCAGAAGATCTTTGGTAATCTGTCCTGCGCGTACGGCATTTCTTCGGATGGCTTCCAACGGTTCTTTCGCACTTTCATCATACCAGCCGCGGGCGAGAATCAACTGAACGTTGGCCTGCATGATGCCCAAGGGGTTATTGATTTCATGGGCCACGCCGGCGGCCAGTTTGCCTATGGTCGCCATGCGGTCCGCCTGAACCAACTCCCGTTCAATACTGTTTCGCTGAGTTACATCTCTCGCAAAACAGCACGCCAGTTGGCGATCGCCATGTTCACTGAGTATTCGGACGGCGGCAACATCCACCTCGATTACTCTTTCCTGCCGGTCCGTGAGGGTGAAGGATCCTTCGCTGATCCGTTTTTCGAAAACCCGGGCCAGGAAATCCACCGCAGCCTTTCTTTCTTCGGGCACCACCAAATCATTCAGCAGCACCGCCTTTTCGTCTACGGCTCGGAGATTTGAAAAGAACGCTTTGGCCTTGTCATTGGCCTGACTGATCACGCCGTCCTGTTCTACTACAAACAACATATCCGGAGAGCTTTCGATGAGCGTTCGATAGCGACGTCCCGAGGTTTCAAGGTCCCGGGTCATGCGACGCACTCTGGATTTCAGCTGATAGTTCCACAGCATAACGGCCAAAAGCCCGATAACGACCGCGGCTGCCGCTATGAGGAATTCCTTTAAATATGTGTCCCAGAAGCTGCCCCGGTAGGAGGTGCCCTCCCATTTTTTCCGGATGGTTTCAGGAATGGAAAACCGGTCGAGCGTGACCATGGCCTGCTGAATCCGCCTGTAGAGTTCCCTTCGTCCGGGGTGAACAGCCAAAGCCAGGGGTATGGTGCTTATAGGTAGGCCCACCGCCTTGACATGCTCCAGTCGGTATTGTTCGATCAGGTACAGGGCCACCCGTTCACTGGGGGCAAGAAACACGTCCACCAGACCGCTGTTCAGCATATTCAGGGCCTCCAGGGGTGAGGGCACACTCACCACATTGTCCGGGTTCACTTTATCCGGACCGGTTTTGTACTGGGCCCCGGAAATAACGGCGACGCGTTTGTGGGTGATATCTCGAACGCAGACCACGGTCCGGCAGGACCGATTGACAAAGAGACGCTGTTTCAAATCAAAGCCTACTGGCACATACAGGAAATCATCACCCCCCTCTCCCATAATGGCCCACAACTCCACATCAATGTCTCCCTGTTCCAGCCACAGCCGTCTCTCTTCGAGACTGCTGGTGCTCACGAATTCCGAATCCACGTGCAGCAGCTTCTCAAGCTGGGTCCAAAAATCAATGGCAATGCCCCTCAGGACCACGCGGTGGTCTTCTTTGCTCAAGAAACAAAATGGGGGAGAATAGGGGCGAATACCCACCCGAAGTTTCTCCTTCTTTACCGCCTGGACGGGAGTGATGAGGCCCAAACAAAAAAACAGAACGATAATAATCACAACGATAATAATCACTAGGGGTTTCAAAGGAAGCTCCTGAATAAGGGTATGCTACCATACCGCAGGCGGCGTGTCCATTGTTGTCCGCCAAACGGGTCGAACCGCTGGGT
>ADZZ01000094.1 GCA_000179315.1 delta proteobacterium NaphS2 | reverse complement strand
CCAACAGTTCGAGGCGGACGTGGCGGCCAAGATGAGTAGTGTGGCCGCTGCTGAAACGGTCAAGACTGAAGCGGAAACCTACTTGAACCGGATAAAACCCCTGGCCGAGGAAAAAGCGGTCAGCCAGAGCGATCTGGATTCCGCCCAAGCTCAGTATGATGTGGGAGTAAGCCAGGTAAAAGCGGCAAAAGCCAATCTTCGGGCCGCAAGAATCCAATTGGGCTACACCAAAATCTATTCCCCCATTTCAGGCATCATCGGCAAGACCAAAGCCAAAGTCGGTGATTTTGTAGGCCGCTCCCCCAATCCCATTATCTTGAATACGGTGTCAAGTATCGACACGGTACTGGTACAGTTTTTCATCACGGAACGCCAGTACCTGAGGCTCATGCGCCGTAACATGGAACGAATTGAACACGATGATTATAACCCTGAGGACAGGGCGGATCTTCAACTGATTCTTTCTGATGGTTCCATATATAGTCATAGGGGTAAGGCTGACTTCGTCAACCGGGAGGTGGATCCTCAGACGGGCGCCCTTTTGATTCAGGCGTCTTTTCCGAATCCCGATGACCTGCTCCGCCCCGGCCAGTTTGCCAAAGTGAGAGCGGAGGTTGAAGTTGTTAAGGACGGCATTCTGATTCCCCAGCGTTGTGTCATGGAACTTCAGGGAACCTTCAGCGTCTATGTGCTGAAAGCGCAAAACAAAGTACAGTTGGAAGAAGTGAAGGTGGGACCCAAGGTCGAGTCTTTCTGGCTTATCCGGGAAGGCTTGAAGCCTGGTGAAAAAGTGGTTTATGAGGGTCTTCAAAAAGTGAAAGACGGTACTGTTGTGGCGGCAAAAGTGGTCCAAGTGCCTTTAAAGAAGGATGAAGAAAAGAAATAATGCCCAATCCATCAGAACAGGCCGGTAAAGGGAATTTTTTTGTCAGACGACCCATTGTGGCCATGGTGATCGCTATTGTGACGGTAATCGTCGGTGTTGTATTCCTGAAGAGCCTGCCCGTTGAACAATACCCGAATATTACCCCGCCCATTGTGGAAGTCCGCGCCACCTATACCGGCGCCGACGCCATCAGTGTTGAACAATCCGTGGCAACACCGCTGGAGCAACAGATCAACGGCGTGGATAACATGATTTACATGAAATCCACCAATGCCAATGATGGCACCATGACCATCCAGACATCATTTGACATCGGCACGGATCCGGACATGAACACGGTTTTCACCCAGAACCGTGTGGCGGCCGCCACCGCCAAGCTGCCGGAAGAGGTGAAACGGTTTGGCGTGACCACTGAAAAATCCCTTCCCAATATTCTGATGCTTATCGCCATCACATCGAAGGATGGACGATACAATCAGCACTGGTTGGGCAACTATGCCCTTATCAACATCAAAGACATCCTGGCGCGCATCAAAGGTATCGGTAGAGTCAATGTCATCGGGGCCAGTGACTACTCCATGCGCATCTGGATCAAACCGGACCGGTTGGCCCAGATGGGGATTACCGTTCCCGAAATCATGGATGCCCTCCGCGCACAGAGCGTGATTGTCCCCGGCGGAAAATTCGGTGCGGAACCGGCGCCACCCGGAACGGAATTCACCTACACGGTGCGCCTGCCGGAGCGGCTGCAGTCGGAAGAGCAATTTGGTGAAGTGGTAATTCGTACCACCGACGAAGGGGCCCAGGTCAAGATCAAGCATGTGGCTCGGGTGGAACTGGGGGTGGAGACCTATAATGCGTTTACCCGCCTCAATGATAGCGCATGCGCCATGATCGGCGTGTACCAGGCTCCGGGATCCAATGCGGTGGATCTGGCACAAAAGGTGCGGCAGACCATGGAGTCCCTTTCCGGATCTTTTCCCGAGAGTCTTCGCTACGATATTTCCCTCGATACCACCCTTGCCATTACGGCGGGCATCGATGAAATCATTGAGACCCTCTACATCGCCCTTGCGCTGGTCATCCTGGTGGTTTTTATCTTCATACAGGACTGGCGGGCGGCGCTTATTCCGACCATTGCCATTCCCGTATCCTTAATCGGCGCTTTTATCGTATTTCCATTGATCGGTTTTACCATTAACGTGCTGTCGCTTCTCGGACTGGTCCTGGCCATCGGTATTGTGGTGGACGATGCCATCGTGGTGGTGGAGGCCGTCCAGAACAATATTGAAAACGGATTGGATCCCAAAAGCGCCACCATGAAAGCCATGGAGGAGGTGACCGCTCCAGTGATTGCCACCACCCTGGTGCTGGTAGCGGTATTTATCCCCGTTGCCATTATGGGCGGAATTACCGGGAGTCTGTACCAGCAGTTTGCCATTACCGTTGCGGTATCGGTGGTTTTTTCATCCATCAATGCCCTGACGCTCAGCCCCGCGCTGTGTGCTCTTTTGCTCAGAAAGCAGAAACCCATGCGAGGTCCTCTGGGCGCTTTTTTCCGGGTGTTCAACAAAGTATTTGAAAAATCCACCAATGGCTATGTGGGGTTGACAAAATTTGTTGCACGCAGAATTTCCATCGGTGTGATATTTATTTTGATCCTAACGGGAGCCCTGGTGTATGTGGGTGGATTGATTCCCGGCGGGTTTATGCCTGAAGAGGATATGGGATACCTCATGGTCAATATTCAATTACCCGATGCTGCCTCCCTTCAGCGGTGTGACGCCGTTTCCCGAAAAGTGGAAAAAATTATCAAAAAGTATAAAGAGGTGGAATTCATCACCACCGCCGCGGGTTTCAGCCTGCTTTCCAACAGCATGAGCCCTAATTCGGGTTTTATTTTCGTCTCGTTAAAGGACTGGAGCCAGCGCCAGTCAACCGCCAAGGAGATTGTGGGGCGTTTGAACGCCGATTTTTTCTTGAATATTAATGAAGCCCAGGTATTTGCCTTCGGTCCTCCCGCCATTCCCGGCTTGGGCAGCGGTTCCGGATTTACACTGATGATTCAGGACAGGCGGGGGAACACGCCGGCCTACCTGGCGGATCAGGCCGTCAAATTCATTCAGGCGGCCTCTCAGCGTCCGGAAATAGGTTCCATTTTTACCACCTTTCGGGCTTCCGTGCCCCAGCGTTACATCGAAATCAACAAAGACAAGGTATTGAAAGCCGGCGTGAGCCTGAATGATATCTATAATACTCTGGGCGCTTTTCTGGGCGGCGCCTATGTAAACGATTTCAATCGATTCGGAAGACTGTATAAGGTCTACGTGCAGGCGGAACCCCAGTATCGTCTCAAAGAGAACCAGGTGGACCTCTTCTACGTGAATAATGATGAAGGAAGCAGTGTGCCGCTCTCTACTTTTGTCAATATCGAGAATATTGTGGGGCCCGACTACACCAACCGTTACAACCTGTACCGCTCCGTGGAACTGACCGGATCACCCGCCAAGGGATTTACCTCCGCCCAGGCCATGGCGGCGCTGGAGGAGACCGCCGCACAGGTGTTGGCGGAGGGTATGGGGTATGAATGGAGCAACATGAGCTATCAGGAAAAACAATCCGCCGGTACCGGCTCCATGGTATTTGTTTTTTCCCTTATTTTCGTATTCCTGATCCTGGCGGCCCAGTATGAGAGTTGGTCGCTCCCCTTCAGTATTCTGCTGGGGACCCCCTTTGCCATATTCGGCGCATTCCTGGCGCTCTATGTGGCCCGCATGTACAGCGAAAGTTTTGAATTGAATGTTTTCGCTCAAATCGCCTTGGTGATGCTCATCGCCATGGCGGCCAAGAATGCGATTCTGATTGTGGAGTTTGCCAAACTGGAGTTTGACAAGGGCCTTTCGTTGTTTGATGCGGCGGTAAAATCCGCGAGACTGCGGTTTCGGCCCATCTTGATGACGGCTTTCTCCTTTATTCTGGGGGTGCTGCCGCTGGTGGTGGCCACGGGTGCGGGGGCCGAAGCCAGGGTGGTCATGGGAATGGCGCTCCTGGGAGGGATGACTCTGGCCACATTGCTGGGGGTCTTCTTTTATCCCATGTTGTTTGTATTGATCGGCAAAATCGCCCGATACGAAAAGAAACGAGACCTCTCTCAGGCGGCATCCCGAAACGGCTGAATGTTTCACGCAAAGGTTAGGAAAACAAGACGATCATGAAAGTCAAAATGATGAAGAAAATATGTGGGTCAAGTTCTCTGTTGCTCCTTTTTTTCTTTTCGGGGTGCGCCATGGGACCGGATTTCATGCGTCCCGTGGTGGAAACGCCTAAAAACTATCGTTTTGAAAAAGTACCCGCAGAGAAAATGATCAATCTCAAATGGTGGGAACTATTTAACGACCCGGTCCTTTACGCCTTGGTGAACCAGGCCCTTTCAAACAACAAAGACCTCAAGATCGCAGCCGCGAGAGTGGAGCAGGCCAGGGCTTATGTGGGATTTACCCGGGCAGATCAATACCCCGGTTTCTATATTGAAGCGGGCGCCGGTACGGGAAATTTTGCCGGCGGCAGCCGCTCCGACACCCGGAACAGCTATGCTTATGTGGGGCCCGTGCTCAACTGGGAGATCGATTTTTG